>NZ_JBWKEZ010000028.1:40109-98809 GCF_056434525.1 Streptomyces sp. NPDC044002 | reverse complement strand
GCACCACCCCCCCCCCCGTATCCCCCGAACAGTAGAGCCTCGCCCCCCCCCCCCCCCCCCCCCCCCCCCCCGGGGCCGCTGGGTCAGCTGCCGGCCGAGACGTTGCCGGACAGGACCGGGATGTTCTCCACGAGGTGCGAGAGCGTCTCGTCGCCCTTGGCCTGGGTGGAGTTCTCGGTGCACTGCTGGTTCTGCGGGTTGGAGGCGATCGGGATGTCCTGGACGCCCACGTTGATCAGCAGGATCGACTGGAGGTTGACCTTGGCGGGCAGGCCGACACAGAGCTTGTTCAGCGAGCCCTGGATCGCGGAGAGCTGCGGGCTCATCTTGCCCGAGGTCTCCTGGTTGCCGTAGATCTGGTCGGCGTTGTTGCCGTTGACCGTGTTGATCCCGTTGTCATTGCCGATCGCCATCGCCGGGGATGCCGCGAGGGCGCCCGTCCCCATGATGGAGGCGGTGACGGCGGCGGTGGCCATGAACTTCTTGAGCATCGTGAGGATCCTTCTGTCGCATGTGCTGTCCCCGGCGGGACGACCTGCCCAACTGTCCACCGGCCCATGGGTTATCGCCCGTCACCCGGGCGGCCCAACGGATCACACGGCCGCCGGTGCCAGGGCGCCGCCGCCGGCCCGGACCGCGCGCAGGGCGGCCGCGTGGAGGGCGCCGGGGTCGCCGTGGGCCACGGGACTGCCGGTGAGCGTGTACCACTCGTCCGCGTCCGTGTACTGGATGTCGAAGCGGACCTTGCCGTCCGCCCCTGCGGTGGTGCGCAGTGTGAGCGGGCCCGTGATGACGCCGACCTCGTCGGTCATGGCGCCGCCGGGGCCCGCGAGGACCTCGTCCTGCCACTGCCGGTGAGCGGTCATGAGGCGCAGGTGTCGATCATGGTGGTGAGCATGGCCCTTTCGGCTTCGGTGACGGTCAGGCCGTAGTGGGACTTCACGGTGGTCCATGCCCGCCCGTACTGGCACCAGCTCGTCTTGTCCGGCGGCTGCCACAGGTCGGGGCTCTGGTCGCCCTTGGACCGGTTGGACGCGGCCGAGACGGCCAGCAGCTGCGGCCGCGTCAGGTCGTTGGCGAAGGCCTTGCGCTTCGCCGCGTCCCACCCGGCGGCGCCGGAGCGCCAGGCCTCGGCCAGCGGCACCATGTGGTCGATGTCCAGCTTCGAGGCCTCGTTGACGGCGACGCCGTCGTACAGGCTCTTCCAGCTGCCCGACACGGCGCGGCACTCGGAGTCCTGGGTGACGTCCGCCCCGTCGCGCCGCAGGACCGTCTCGCGGGTGTCGCACTTGTTGCCCTGCTCGGCCCAGTGGGTGAACTTGTCCCGGCTGTACCCGGCCATCGTGCCGGGCTTGCCCGTGGCCAGCGAGGCGAGCTGGGTCCGGGCGACGGCCGCGCCGACCATCCCGGGCAGCACGTCCCCGGAGGCGGGCTTGGCGTCACCCGCCGACGGGGCTGCCGACGGGGAGGGCGCGGGGGCGGAGGCCTGCGCGGAGGGGCTGGTGCCGGACGGTTTCCCCGCCGGTTTGCCGTCCCCGGAGTTCCCCGTTCCGCCGCATGCGCTCACGCCGAGCAGCAGCGCGACGGCCACCACCCCGCCGCGTACACCTGTGTGACGATTCATGACCCCACCCCGGACGAGACGCTTCGCGAACTGACCCGGGAAGACTACCCATAACCGGACATCCAACCACGCACCGGTCCCCCATCCATGAGCGGATCAGGAACAACCGGACAACGATTCACGCCACTTGTTGAGTCGATCACCGGTCCGCGGGACGCTACCCCGTGGCTGGAGTCAGACCCTGCGGACGTGTCGGAGGCGACATGATGCGGCGTGGTGTGCGAGCGGCGGCCGTGGCGGCGGTGCTCGTCCTGGCGGTGACCGGATCCTCCTGCGACGAGGACGACGGCGGCGGGGACGGCGGACGGCCGAAGCCGTCGGCTGACGCGAAACCGACGGGCGGCGGCGGAGGGACCGCCAAACCGACGCGCACGCCGTCCCCCACGCCCTCGCCCCGGCCGACGGCTCCGGGCTCCCCGACACCGGCCCCCGAGGACAAGAACACCGGGCACGTCCGGGTGGACCGGACACGGCCGCTCGTGGACTACAAGACCGGTGTGATCCGCGCCGCCTGCTCCGCCCTGGACATCGAGCTGACGCTGTCCGCGGACCACGCGCCGGCCCGCTGGGAGGCCGTCGCCCTCGACTACCACCCCGGCGCGGCACGGTACACCGACGGCAACGTCCCGCGCGGAGTGGTGATCGAGCCGGCCGCCGGGGTGGTGTCCCCGGGCGGCACCAGGACCGTGCGGGTGCGGGGGACCTTCACGGGACGTCTCCAGCGCTTCTGGATCGTCGTGCAGTACCCGGACTTCCCGCAGCCGGGGAAGGGCGGCACCGTCCGAGTGACCCTCCCCGTCGAGTGCATCCGCTAGCCCGTGCTTCAGCCCGTACGGCCCGGGAGCAGTCCGCTGTCCATCGCCACGACAACGGCTCGCGTGCGGTCGCTGACGTCGAGCTTCGCGAATATCCGCAGGAGATGGGTCTTCACCGTGGCCTCTCCGATGAACAGGCGCCGGCCGATCTCCGCGTTCGACAGCCCGTCGGCGACCGCGCCCAGCACCTCGGTCTCGCGCGCCGTCAGCGCCACCGGGACCGGCCGGCGCATCCTGGCCACGAGTCGTTGCGCGACGCGCGGGGCGAGGACGGTCTCCCCCCGGGCGGCCGCGTGGATGGCCTCGACGAGTTGGTCGCGGGTGGCGTCCTTGAGGAGATAGCCGGTCGCCCCCGCCTCCACCGCGCGCTCGATGTCCGCGTCGGTGTCGTACGTCGTCAGGATCAGGACCCGGGTCCGCGCGCCGCCGCCGACGATCTCCGACGTCGCACCCACTCCGTCCAGCACCGGCATCCGCAGATCGAGGAGCGCCAGGTCCGGGTCGAGCCGTTCCACGAGGCCCACGGCCTCGCGGCCGTCCGCCGCCTCGCCGACGACGTCGACGGTGGGCTCGGAGGCCAGCAGCGCGACGAGTCCGGCGCGCATCACCGTATGGTCGTCGGCCAGGACGACGCGCAGCCGGCGGCCCTGCGGCGTGGTCTTCGTCGTGGGCACAGTCGTCATGTCACACCTGACCGTTCATGGGGATCACGGCGAGGACCCGGGTGCCGTCGCCGACCGAGCTGGTGACCGTGAGATCGCCGCCGAATTCGGCCAGGCGCCCCCGCATCCCGTCGAGACCGAAGCCGTGGGACTCCTCGACCACGAATCCGCGGCCGTCATCGGTGATCTCCAGTTCCACACCGTCCTGGTGGCGCGTCAGGACCACGCCCACCGTGGAGGCGCCCGCGTGCTTGCGGACGTTGGCCAGCGACTCCTGGGTGCACCGCAGCAGGGCGACCCGCGTCGGCTGGTCGCACGCGATGTCCGCCAGCTCCGCCGTGACGGTCAGCCCGGTGTCCTCGGCGAACCGGTCCAGCGTGCGGCGCAGCATCGTCGCGACCGATCCCGCGGCGACGCCGCTGCGGGGGGCCGCGCCGACGAGGACGCGGGCCTCGGCCAGGTTCTCCCGGGCGGTCTGCTCGATGGACCGGAGCTGCTGGGCACTTCTGGCGGGGTCCGCGGCGAGCGCGGACCGCGCCGCCTCGGCCAGCACGACGATGGAGGCGAAGCCCTGGGCCAGGGTGTCGTGGATCTCCCGGGCGAGGCGCTCGCGCTCCTCGGCGGCTCCCTGCCGCTGGTACGCCTCGACCAGCTCCTGCTGAGCCGTCTTCAAGTCCGCCCTCAGCCGGGCCCGTTCGTCGCGCAGCGCCAGGGCCCGCGGGGTCACCGCCGAGATCAGGACGCCCACCGCGAACACCGCCAGGGAGGAGATGGCGTTGGTGGTCAGGACCTCGGCGCTCCAGCCCTCCCGCAGGGTGCCGCCGACGGTGATCGCCACCGCGCCGAGGCCGGTGGAGAGGACCGCGGCCCCGAGGGTGTCCGCGAAGACGACGAACTGCGCGAGCGTCACGGTGTAGAAGACCCCCATGCCGTCGCCGACGTAGGAGAGGCCTCCGAGCACCGCCACCAGGAGCCACAGGTAGCCGTACGGGCGGAGCACGGGGTTGCCGGGCCGGAAGCGCACGAGCGCGTAACCGAGGGCGAGGACGCCCACCAGGGCCGGCATCCCGTAACTCGTCATCGGGGGAGCATCCCCCACCAGGGTGATCAGCGTGACCAGGGCGATGAGCGCCCAGGACAGCCCCTCCCACCCGTGGAGCGCCCAGATCCAGAACGGGTCACCGCGCCGAGGTCGTTGCAGCATGATCGTCAGACTACGCGCCACGCCGGGGCCACCAGGCCCGTTCGCCGAGGAGCAGCAGGGCCGAGGGCAGGATCATCATCCTGATGACCACGGCGTCCAGCAGGACCGCGACCGCCAGGCATAAGCCCATCTGCTTCATCTCGGTCAGGTGGAGGAAGACGAAGGCCGCGAACACCGTGACCATCACCGCGGCCGCGCTCGTCACCACCTTCGCCGACCGGCCGATGCCTTCCAGCACGGCGGCCCGGGCCGTCATCCCGCCGTCCACCGCCTCCTTGATCCGGCTGACGACGAACACCTGGTAGTCCATGGACAGTCCGAAGAGGATCACGAACAGGAAGAGCGGTACGCGCGACGCGATCGCGCCCAGGGAGTCGAAGTCCAGCAGGCCCTCCGCCCAGGTCCCCTGGAACACCAGGACCAGCGCGCCGAGCGCGGCGGCGGCGGACAGCAGGTTGAGGAGGACCCCGATCAGCGCGATCACCACGGAGCGGAAGGCCCACGCGCTCGTCACGAAGGTCAGCAGCAGGAGGAACCCGACGACCAGCGGCAGTTTGCCGCTCTCGTGCCGCACGTAGTCCTGGCCGCGGGCCACGTCACCGCTCACCGCGGCCTCCACACCGGGCAGCGCGCCGGCCGTGGCGGGCAGGTACACCGTGCGGAGACGGCCGAGCGACTCGACGGCCGCGGCGGAGGGCGCGGGGTGCGGGACCGCCAGTTCGAGCACGCTGATCCGGCCGTCGGCCGACGTGCGCACCGCAGGCCCGGGGCCGCGGTCGAAGAGCGGGTCCGCCTGGGCCCGCCGGGCCAGTTCCAGCAGCGCCTGCCGCACCTGCGGGGCCCGGTCGGGGGCGGAGCGGGTGACGACCTCGTGCCTGACCAGGAGTTCCGGGAACCGCTCGGTCAGCCGGTCGTAGACCTGCATGGCCGGGATGCCGCGGGAGAAGGTGTCCTTGCCCGGGTCGATGAGCTTCATCCCGAGCGCGGGCGCCGCCGCGGCGAGCATGAGCAGCACGGACACGCACAGGGTGGCCGCGGGACGCCTGCGCGCCGGGCGCAGCAGGGCGCTGAACACCCTGCCGTTCTCCGGCCGGGCCGGCTTCGTGCGGACCGGCTCGCCCCGGGCGGCCCGGCGGGCGGCGGCCCTGGCGGCACGCCGCTCGGTACGCCGGCCGATCGTCACCAGAAGCGCGGGGAGGGCGGTCAGCGAGCTGGCGACGGCGACCGCGACGACCAGGATGGTGCCCGTCGCCAGGGAGGAGAAGATGACGTCCGTGGCCAGGTAGAGCGTGGCGGTGGAGACGATCACCGCGAGACCGGAGACCACGATGGCCCGCCCGGCGGTGGCCCCCGCCAGGTCCACCAGCGCCTCGGGGCCGAGCCGGCCTTCGGCACGGGCCCGTTCCTCGCGTTCCCGTTTCAGGTAGAAGAGCGTGTAGTCGACGCCCACGGCCAGGCCGATGAGCACGATCATGTTCGTCCCGACCCCGGGGTCGGGCAGCAGGTGGGAGGCCACCATGGCCAGTCCCACGGCGGCGGCGATCGAGGAGAGCGCCAGCAGCAGCGGCACGCCGGCCATGACCACCGACCCGAAGACGAGCAGCAGGACGACGAGCGTGACGGGCAGGGTGATGCGTTCCGAGAGGGCGAGGTCCTCGCCGCGCTGGTCGTTGACGCCCTTGCTGATGGAGGGCGATCCGGTCTCCTCGACGACCAGGTCCGGGTGGCCCGCCGCGACCGCCGCGGTCTGCTCGAGGAGCGGGGGGACGTTCTTCCTGCCGTCCAGCTCGGCGCCCTTGAGGACCACGCTCACCCGCAGGGCGGTGCCGTCCCGCGAGCGGACCGGCGCCGCCACGGTGTCCACCCCGGGCAGCCCGGACAGCCGGTCGGTGAGCTCGCGCACCGCGGCACCGGCCGCCCCGGCGTCCAGCGGACCGGACTTCGCGCGGATCAGGACGTGCTCGGTGGGCCGGCGCTGGAGACCGCCTTCGGTCGCCATCGACTCGGCGTGCCCCGCCTCCCCGACCCGGAAGTCCTCGGTGGTGGCCGCGTTGCTTCCGGCGGCCATGCCGGCACCGAGGCACAGAACGACGAACAGGAACCACCCCGTGATCGCGCTCCACGGGTGCCGGGCGCTCCAACGGGCGATGCGTAGCGGGCGATTTCTCATGCCCCGATGCTCGTCGGCGGGGGTGCCGCCCCGGCAGCCCCGCCCGGTGGAACCCCGTGTCCACCGGTCGGTGGACACGGGGCGGGCCCGCACGATCCGGACCGCGTGGGGCGCGGGTGCGTACCCGGCCCCGGGCGGGCCCGTGCCCCTGCTCCAACAGGAGGGGCACGGTGCGGGTCACTCGCCGGCGGTGAACACGTGCTCGGCCGGAGGGCCCACCAGCAGTCCCGGACCCGCCGCGAGCGCCTCGGTCAGGTGCGGGCTCGACAGGTGTGCCTCGAACGCGGACTGGTCCTCCCACTCCTCGAACACCAGCCACGCACTCGGGTCCTCGGGGTGGACATACGCCTGGTAGCTGATGTTGCCCGGCTCGGCCCGCGACGGCGCGACCAGGGACAGCGCCTGCTCGCGAACCTTGTCCTCGGCACCAGGGGCCGCCTTGAGCAGGGCGATCGCGGTGACCTTGGGCATGGTGCGCTCCTTCTCGACATGTGCTTCCGGGATGCGCGAGTCTATGTTCGTACCCCGCACCCCGCAACGCGCCTCCCCCCGCGTCAACACCGCCGGTTCCGGGCGGCAGTTCATGACCATGGCGCCGGCGCACGGCACCTGGGGGCCCCTCCCAGCGGTAGCTGGGGGGAGCGGCTTTGCGGACACCCCCCTAGGCCCAGGAGGCGGCCACCAGTGAGCGGTGGGCTGCCTCCAGGTGGGCCGATGCCGCCAGCCAGGCCCAGGCGTAGCCCTCCGACGAGGCTTCGGTGAGCCGGCCGAAGGCGTCGCGGGGGCGGCGGCCGGCCTCCGCCACGAGCGCGCCGGCCAGGTCGGCCGCGGCCGCGAACCCGGCCCGGCGCAGCGGTCCGTACGCGGAGAGGGGCTCCGGACCCCGGCCGGTCTCCGCCACCGCCCGGCGGCCGCCCGCCACGCCCGTCTCCAGCAGCCGGCGCACCCGCCACAGCGGGGAGTCGGCCACCGCGTCCGGAACCGGCCCCCCGTCGGCCGCCAACCCGGAGGGGGAGCCGCCGTCCGGGAAGTGGCTGCCCTGGAGCCGGTCGTAGCCCAGGTCGGCCCGGTCGCGCCACTCCGGCGGCAGCCGCAGCGTGTACTCCGCCCCGGGCACCGGCCCCACCGCGAGCGGGCTCAGGGTGGCGGCCCGGTCCGGGTCGGGGCGGCCCAGCACGCGCACCGCCAGCCCCGGATGCCCGGCCAGGCGGCGCAGGTTGGCGGTGTGCGCCAGCTCCGGGTGCGGATGCGCCGGGCGCAGCCGCAGCAGCGGCGCGTCCGCGCGCGCCTCCCGCACCAGCAGGTGCTCCCCGGCCGCGCCGACCACCTGGACGTCGCAGCCCAGCAGGCCCGGTTCGGCGTCCCGCGCCAGCAGCTCCCGTACGGCCTCGGCCGCCGGCCGGGCGAACAGCGCGGCCAGCGGCTCCTCGTCCCAGGCCGCTCCCGGCGCCGGCACCGCCCGGACCCCGCGCCCGGCACCGAGCCGCCCGTCGGCGGAGACCGTCGCCCCGGTGATGCGCAGCCCCCCGCGCGCCAGCCCCGCATGGTCGAGGGCGGCTCCGCCCAGGGCCACGGACGCCGCCCCCGCGCCCCGGGCACGGGCGAGCCCGCCGGGCCGGACGTCCGACAGGGTGTAGCGGGCGCCGTCCGCACCGAGCAGGTGGGTGACCACGCCGCCGTAGCCGGTCGCGGTCAGCACGGGCTCCCGGCACAGGCCGTGGACGCGCAGGCCGCCCCCGGCCTCGTAGGCGCGCCGGCCCCCGCCGGTCAGCCCGGGACCGCCCGTCCCGGACGCCAGCAGCGCGGCGGTGCGCAGCAGTTCCGAGAAGGCGGCGGCCAGGTCGGCGAGCCGCTGGCCGGCCCGGCGCTCCCGCGCGGCCCGCAGACCCCGTACCACCCGCAGCGCGGCGGCCTCCGCGCGCGGCAGCCCGGCGAGCCGTGCGGTGTGCGCGGCGCGCAGCAGTTCGGCCTGCACCACCGCGCCCCCGGCGACGACCCCCGCGGCCAGGGCCTCGGCCGACACGGCCCACAGCGCGGCCCCGGCCCGCACCTGGGCCGGCGTCGGCGGGGCGGCGGCGTCCCGGCCCGCATCCCCGGCATGGCCGGCCCCGGCATTGGCTCCGGCACTGGTCCCGGCACCGGCACCGGCATTGGCTCCGGCCGCGATCCCGCTCCCGGTCCCGTCACTGGCTCCGTCTCCGACTCCGGTCCGGGCTCCGGCCCCGGCTCCGCCTCCGCCACCGGTCCCGGCCGTCGGGGCGGCGGCGTCCGGCGCGGAGCCCGGGGCCGTTGCCGGCCCCGTTGCCGGTGTGGGAGCGTCTGCTTCGGGCCGCGTGCCCGACTCCGGTCCGGCCCCGTCCCGTTCACCGGGTCCTTCCCCGGCCAGGGGCTCGGGCTCGGCCAGCGGCGCGGCCCCCAGGACCGCCGCCCGGTGCAGGCAGCGCGGCGCCAGCAGGCAACCGCAGACGGCCTGTCCGGCTTCCGTGACCGCCCCCGACGGCCCCGGCCGCAGGGTGACCACCGCGTCCTCGCCGAAGCGGAACACGACCGCCCCGTCCGCGCCGGCACCCTCCGGGCAGCCCGCGATCGCGGCGTCCAGCTTCTTGCGCAGCCGGGCGCTCAGGTTCTCCACCGCGTCCGCGACCACCTCGGCGGTGACGGGCGGCAACAGCGCACTGCTCATCGGGGCTCCCCACGGAGTCGGTCGCCCACCCAGCGGGCGAGGGCGAGAGGGCTGAGCGCCGCCACCGGCATTCCGGCGGCGACGAGTTGCCGCGCCACCGGCACCGAGTAGCGGGGCGTGCCCGAGTCGTCGAGCGCGGCGCAGCCCAGCAGATGGGCCCCGGACGCCGCCAGCGCCCGCACCTCGGCGAGCAGGCCCCCGAGGGGTGCGCCCTCCTCGAAGTCGCTGACAACGACGACCAGCGTGCGGCTCGGCACCGTGATCAGGCTCCGGGCGTGCGCCAGGCCCGCGGCGATGTGCGTACCGCCGCCGACCCGGACCTCCAGCAGCAGCGAGAGGGGGTCGTCGACACGGCCGCTGAGGTCCACGACCTGGGTGGAGAAGGCGAGGAAGTGCGTGGACAGGGTCGGTACCCCGCCCAGCACCGCCGCCGTCAGCGCCGACCAGACCACGGACGCCTCCATCGACCCGGAGACGTCCACCACCAGGATCAGCCGCCAGTCCGCCTCCTTCGACGTCCGCGTGCTGAACACCGGACGCTCCGGGACCACCACCACCCGGCCGTCGTCGAGGCGCCGCGTGTGCGCCAGGTTGGCCCGCAGGGTGCGCGCCAGGTCCAGCGGGCCGCCCGGCCGGCGGGTCGGGCGCGGGGTGGCCACGCCCGACAGGGCCGGGCGCAGCCGGGTGGCCAGCTCCCTGGCCAGCTCGTCCACGAGCCGCCGCACCAGCGGCCGCAGCCGGGCCAGATGGGCCTCGGACATGCCGCCGGCCAGCGAGAGCACCGAGGTCAGCAGCTCCACGGAGGGGCGTACCGCCGCCGGGTCGAGCTGGGCCAGCACATCGGTGCGGCCCGCCCCGGCCGCGTCGGCGAGCACCTCCTCGCGCACGTCGGCGCCGAACAGGGACTCCAGTTCCGCCGACCACTCCCGGGCCGTCGGGAAGGAGGCCTCGTCCCCGCCGCCGGAGCCGGGCCGGCCCACGTCCGCGGAGCCCTCCCCGCGCCCGGCGCCGTACAGCTCGTCCAGCGCGCGGGCGTAGGGCCGCGCGCCCGCCGGGAGCCGGTCGCGCTGGCGGCCCAGCAGCAGCCGCCACCGGTCGGCGGGCGCCAGCCGCCGGTCATCGACCGGCCGGGCGTCCGGCGCGGGCGCCGCCGCGCCGGCGGGCACCGGCACGCCGGCCGCGTCCGGCGGGCCACCGGGCAGCGGCAGTTCCTTCAGCGCGGCCAGCCCGGCCGCGTCGGCGGCGGCCCACAGGGCGAGCAGCGCGGGCGGCGCGTCCAGCGACAGGTCGACGCGGTCGCCGAGCCGCTCGGTGACGGTGTCGAGCAGCCGCTCCCGCGCGGCCGGCGTCAGCACGTCGAACCCGGCGCGCAGCGCGGGCAGCCGCTCCAGGAACGCCGCGTCGGCCAGCGAGTCCACCCGGTCCAGCAGTGGGGTGAGGGCGGCCGGGGAGGCGCCCAGCAGCGGCCCGGCGGCGGTGAGCAGGCCGGTGAGGCGGCGGGCCAGCGCGCGCCGCCCGTCGGGGGTGGCCGCCCCGTCCACCCAGGCGGCGGTGCGGGAGCCGAGCTCGTCCGCCGGGTCCAGGTCGAGCAGCACCCGTACGGCCAGGGCCGCCCCGCGCATCAAGGGGCCCGCGCCGGCCGCGAGTTCGGTGAGGGCGGCGTCCATGCGCAGCCTCAGCCGACGGGCGGCGGCCCGGTCGGCGAGGGCCACCAGGGCGCCCGCGTCGGCGGGGTCGTCGCTGCCGGCGAGCCCGGGCAGCGACCGCAGCGCCGCGTCGAGCAGCTCGCCGGCGAGCTCCCCGGCGGCGGCCCGCGCCGCGTCCCCGGCGCCGGGCAGGTGGCCGCGGCGCAGCCCCTCCAGCAGATCGGCGGCCTCCAGGAGTTCCGGCACGGTGGCGGTGTCCGGCAGTACGGCCGCCATCTCCTCCAGTCGTACGCCGACCAGTTCGGGCAGGTCGCAGCGCGCGGCCGCGTCGAGCCCGGCCAGCACCTGGGCCGCCGTCGGGCCGCCTTCGGCCGCCTGGCGGCGCGCGGTGTCGCGCAGCGTCCCGGCGGCCGCCTGGGCGGCGCTCACGCCGCGGACCCCCGCCAGGTCGAGGCGGGCCGGGACGGCCGGGGTCCAGGCCAGCCGCCACTTGCTCCCCAGGGCGCTGCCGTCACCGGTCGCGGCCGTGCCCAGGGGCTCCCCGTAGGAGGCCCCGCAGACCAGCAGCCGCCGCAGCAGCACCTCCCGGCGCCCGTCGAGCTCGGAGCGCAGCGGGTCCAGGCGGACCTCGCGCGGCTCCGGATCCCCGGGACAGGGCAGCCGCACCGCGGCCAGCTCCGCCTCCACGGAGGGGCCGAGCCCGGAGCGCGGGGCGTGCGGGGTGGTCCGGCCGCGGCCCGTGCCGACGAACACCGCCTCCAGGGCGCGGGCCAGCGCCCGCCCCCGGCCCAGGGGTTCGCCCTGCCCGAACACCGTGGTGACGGCCTCCAGCAGCTCGCCCCGGCCGGGTGCGGGAAGCCCCCGCAGCGCCGCCAGGTCGCAGGCCAGCCGCAGTGCCTCGGCCGCCTCCCCGGTGCCCGCCGTGTGCCCGGCGCGGCGCAGCTCCCGGCACAGCCGGGTGAGGGCGGCCGCGGCCGCCTCCCGCAGCCGGCCGGGATCCCCGCCGGCCTCGAGGACGGCCTGCTGCCACAGCGGGTCCCGGATTCCGGCGGGGTAGCCGGAGCGCGAGTCGAGCAGGTCGTACGAATACGCCACGAACGACGTGACGACGCCCCCGGAGTCGGCCCCGGCCTTGGCCTCGGCACTGGGAACGGCCTGGGTCTCGGGCTCAGCCCCGGCGCGGGACCCGGCCTGGGTCCCGGTGCCCTTCCCGGACCCGGCCCCAGTAAGGGCACCGGGAACGCCCCCGGCGTCGGCACCGGGCACGGAGGCCGCCGGAGCCCCACCGTCCGCGCCCGCCGCGCCCGCGGTGAGCGCCGGGGCGTGGAAGGCGCCGATCACGGCGGCGACCCGGCGGCCGGTGAACCGCGCGAGCACGCCCCGCATGTGGGCCTCCCGCGCCAGGTCCACCGCCGCCACCGCGCCCGCGTCGGCCCGCAGCGCCCAGCCGACGCCGAGCGCGGCGCGGCGTACGGCCTCGGGGGAGCAGCCGGGGGCCAGGACCTCGACGGCCCGGTCCCACAGGTCGTCGCCCTCGCGCCCGGTCCCCGACGCGGCGAGCGCGCCCGCGTAGGACCGGCCCCCCGGCGGGCCGGGGACGGCCGGCACGCCCTCCGGCGTCCAGCCCCGGTCGGACAGCGGCAGGTCGCAGCAGACGACCTCCACACCGCGCCCGTACGCCCAGCGGATCGCCGCCAGCTCGGGGGAGAAGTCCGCGAACGGGTAGAAGGCGAGGCGGCCTCCGTCCCCCAGGCCCGCCAGGGCCACCGGCGCCACGGTTTCCGGGTCGGCCAGGTGGGGCAGCCACGGCCGGAACTCGGCCGGCAGCTCCACGCAGACGACCTCCGGGTCCGCCGCGTCCAGCAGCGCGGGCACCACCGCGGCCAGCGCGGGACTGTGGTGGCGCACCCCCAGCAGGTACGGCTCGCGGCAGGCGGCCAGCTCCTCCACCGCCGCCCGCGGTTCGGCGGTGAGCATCAACTCCGTCAACGCAGGCTCCCGCGCAGGTCCCACAGCCGGCGCCAGGTCGCCGAGCCGTCCTCGGCGCGGCGGCGGACCGGGCCGTCCCAGTAGCCCAGCAGCCGCCCGTGGTCGGCGGGGTCGTCCTTGCGCACCACGCCCAGCAGGTGCCCCGGCAGCAGGTCCAGCACGTCACCGCCCGGCAGGTACGCGGCGGACACCCCCAGGGAGGCCGCCACCTGGACGGCCTCGGCGGTGGACATGACCGTGCCGGGCCGCTCCACGTCCCAGCCCTCGGCGCTGCGCCCCGAACGCAGGTCCCGGAAGACGGTGACGAGCGCGTCGAGGACGGAGTCGTCGACCCCGAAGGCGGCGCCGGCGCGCTCGACGGCGGCGACGGCCTGCCGCCGGATCAGCGAGGCCTCGGCGTCCGGGTCGGCGATCGGGCCGACGGTCTCGAAGTTGAAGCGCCGCTTGAGGGCTGCGGACATCTCCGAGACGCCCCGGTCACGCAGGTTGGCGGTGGCGATGACGGTGAAACCGGGGACGGCCGACACCACCGCGTCCTCGGTGGCGGTCAGTTCGGGCACGCTGACCCGCCGGTCGGACAGGATCGACACCAGCGCGTCCTGCACCTCCGGCAGGCAGCGGGTGATCTCCTCGACCCGCGCCACCCGGCCCGTCCGCATCGCGGAGAGCACGGGGGAGTCGACCAGGGCCTGCGGGGTGGGGCCCTGGGCGAGCAGCAGCGCGTAGTTCCAGCCGTAGCGGAAGGCGTCCTCGGTGGTGCCGGCGGTGCCCTGGACGGTGAGCTCGCTGGTGCCGCACACGGCGGCCGACAGCAGCTCGGACAGCATCGACTTGGCGGTGCCCGGCTCACCGGTGAGGAGCAGCCCGCGCTCCCCGGCCAGGGTGACCACGCAGCGTTCCACCAGGGCGCGTTCGCCGACGAACTTCGGGGCGATCACCAGCTTCGACGGGAGTCCGGCACGGCGCCGCGGCAGGGCCAGTTCCTCGCCCGCGCTGCCGCACACGAAGGTCACCACCGCGCGCGGTGTGAGCGCCCAGCCGGGCGGGCGGGGGCCGCTGTCCTGGGCGGCGAGGAAGGCGAGTTCGGCGGCGTACCGCTCCTCGGCGGGCATCGCCTGCCGGGCGGGGGCGGACTGTTCGGTGACGGTCATCAGTTCTCAGGTCCTCTGGCTTGTCAGAAGTACGGAAGAAGGAGCGGGCGGGGCCCGGTGGGGGCGCGGCGGCCGCTGCCGCGCCCCGCCACCGGTTCCGTCCGCCGGAGGCAGCCGCGGATCAGCGCCGGCGGGCGCCGGTCCGCTTCACCTTCAGCTCCTCGAAGCGCGGTACGTCGCCCTCGCGGACCCGCGCCCAGGCCCGGCGGTACAGCTCCGCGGCCGGCTCGGCGGGCACCAGCACGCCGAGCGCCGGACGGCCGCCCGCCGCCAGGGCGTACATCGGCAGCTTCCACGTCTCGACCGGCAGGACCGGCGCTCCGGGCTCGGACCAGCCGCCGGGCAGGAATAGGGAGCGCCCGGCCCGGGAGCGGGCGGCCGCCACCACCAGGTCGGTGGCGGCCAGTTCGGTGCGGGCCGCCTTCATCCGGGCCGGCTTCCAGCCCGTCCACCGCGCCGTGTTGCGGTCGGTGGGGTCGGGCATCGCCAGCAGCGCCAGGTACAGCGCGGCCGCGTCGGCGCCCAGCCCGTACGCCCCGGACACCTCCGCCACCAGCTCGGGCACGCTGCGCGACGGGTCCTGCGGCCACCAGGTGCCCTCCTTGCCGAGGCCGCCCGCGACGGGCGCCCCCGGGTCGGCGAGCAGTGCGGCGAACGCCGGGTCCTGGACCAGGCGCAGCGCCGTCTCGGCTCCCGAGGGCTGCTGTTCGGTGCCGCGCAGCAGCGGCAGGTACGGGTCGGAGCCGGTCGAGTCCAGCAGCGCGGGGCGCACCGCGGGCCGGGGCTGCGTGTCGTGCGTGGCCAGCACCACCGCGCCGTACCGCTCGTAGCCCTCGCCGGTCTCGGTGGGGGCGCCGGCCGCCTTGCGGAAGTCGGGCAGCCGGACGTAGTGCCCGACGGTCAGCAGCAGTCCGGGCGCGGCCAGGCGCTGGCGCAGCGCGGTGAGCGCGGGCGGCAGGCTCGCCCGTACCGGGTCTCCGGCGGGCAGCCGGTGCGCGAGCCAGGCCGTCAGGGCGGCGGCCCCGGTCAGCACTTCCGCGTCGAAGGGCCGGTCCACGGGGACGGCGGGCTCCACGTGGTCGCCCTTGACCGTCCACGCGACATCGGTGGTCAGCACCTCGGAGGACGCCGCGTCGAGCAGCGCGGGCAGTGCCCGGTGCGGGGCCCAGCCGCCGCGGACGTCCTTGACGGCCTCGGCGAGGAGCCACTCGGGCACGGGCGTACGACGGCCCACGCGCTCGTTCCACACCCGCGCGGCGGCGGCCGCGTCCGGGCCGTCGGTCCACAGCCGCGCCGGGTCGGCGGGCAGCAGCGCCGCCACCAGGGCGCGCCGGACCTCCACGCCGAGCTCCTTCAGGTCGTCGCGGGCGTTCACGGCGTCGCCGGCCTTCAGCCGGAGGGTGTCGCGCAGCCCGGCGGGAAGGAAGGAGCGCTCCCACGAGTCCAGGTACGGCAGGCCCGCGAGGACCATCCGGGCCACGGCGGAGGAGACCCCGGTGAGCTGCGCGAACTCCTCGGCGGCCGCCGGGAACCAGGGAGCCGGGCCGCGCTCGGCCGCCTCCTTCAGGAAGGCGGCGGCCCAGTCCGCGCCGCGCCCGGGGTCGCCGGCCGTTTCGGCCGTTCCGGACAGGGTGTAGGGGGCGGGCACGGCGAAGGCGCCCGCCGGGTCGTGCAGCAGCGCGTCGAACTCGCGGGTCTTCGGGAACTCCAGGGTCTGCTCGTTGAGGGCGAGCAGGGCGCCGCCGCCGAGCGGGAGCACGGCGCGGTGCCGGCCGCCCCGGCCGCGCTCACGGCCGTCGGCCCCCAGCAGGTGGGCGGTGTCGATCCGCACCCGGACGCGCCGCCACCGCTCGGCCGACGCCGCGGCCGATGCCAGGCCCAGGGCGTCCACCTCGGCGAGCAGCTTCAGCAGTGCCGCCCGCTCCTCCTCGGTGGTCTCCCCGGTGACGACCGCGCGGTAGGCGACCGCGGCGGGGGCGTCCAGGAACAGTCCGGCCCAGGGGAAGGAGGAATGGGCGATCTTCGGGGTGTCCACGTGCAGCAGGCCCGGCACCGCCTCGGCCGCGGTGAAGGAGACACCCGCCGCCAGGGAGCGCAGGAGGCGGTACGTCCCGTCGGCGTCCCCGCCGAAGTGGCGGTGGTACGGGGTGCCGGTCAGCCCGTGCAGCGCACGGTCGAGGAGCTGGTCGGCCGGGCCCTTCCGGACCGGGTCCTTCGGCCGCTCGGGGCCCGGCTTCAGCGCCTCCGCCACCTTCGCCAGGGCCTTGCGCTGGGTCAGCGCCGAGCGGAGGGTGTCGACCACGCCGCCGAGCAGCGCGGGCGCGGTGACGCCGGGCAGGGCCGCGGCGACGAGCGCCGGCAGGTCCGTGCGCTTCTCGGCCTGCG
Source organism: Streptomyces sp. NPDC044002 (assembly GCF_056434525.1). Lineage (NCBI taxonomy): Bacteria > Bacillati > Actinomycetota > Actinomycetes > Kitasatosporales > Streptomycetaceae > Streptomyces > Streptomyces sp. NPDC044002. The sequence goes on along the minus strand of NZ_JBWKEZ010000028.1, from coordinate 82,480 downwards.
CGCCTGCCGCCAGCAGGGCCCCGGCGGCGCGCCCGTCCATGGCGCGCAGCACCGCCGAGCCCTCGGGGTCGCGGGGCCGCAGGCAGTACCAGTAGGCGAGCTTCGGGAGTTCGGTGTGGCCGGTCCAGTAGAGGCCGCCGTTGTGGTCGGAGGTGACCCGGCAGGTGACGGCGCCCTCGGGGTCGGTCAGGGCCAGGGTCCGCCAGTCCTGGGAGACGGCGCGCGGCCGGTCGTCGCCGGGGAAGGCGACCGCGGCGCGCGGCAGGGGGCCGCCCTCGCGGACGGTGACGGCGCGTCCGGTGTTGTCGGAGCCGTGCCAGCCCTCTCCGCGCCGGTACACCACCCGCCAGCCGAGCAGCCCGTCGACGGGCGCGCCCAGCACGGAGCCCTCGACGGCGGGCGTCGGCCGCAGCCAGTTCTGGCCGACGTGGTCGTTCAGGACGCTGCCGGCCGGGTGGCCCTCCAGGGCGTCGGCGAGGAAGCCCGGCAGGGAGCGCCGCCCGACCGCGCCCGTGGCCGGGTCGTACTCGGCCCAGCCCCAGTCGCCGGGGCGGCCGCCCTGGTCCCACACCCAGTACGAGGTGCCGTCGGTGATGACGGCCTGCTCGGCGGGCAGCCTGCTGTCGCCCGCGTGCAGCGGGGCGCCGCCGCCGGTGGTGCGGCCGCCGCCGGGCAGGGCCAGGCTGACGTGCTCGGAGCGCACCGACCAGTAGTTGGCCGAGGAGTCCAGGGTGAGGACGTCGTCGGGGGCGCTGAGCCAGTAGCCCTGGACCGGGCCGTCGTAGGAGGCCCAGAAGACGAGCAGGTCGCCGTCGGTGTAGTGGAAGCCGTGGTTGTAGCGGTCGCCCGGCGGGATCCGCAGGTCGTGGGTGAGCACGGTGGAGTCGGCGTCGATGACCCGGACCTGAGTGGAGTTGGCGACGATGACGTACGGCCAGGCGTCCATCACGGTCAGCCGGGTGCGGCCGCGGCCGGGCGACAGCTCGGTGACGGCGGCCTCCCAGGCCGGCCAGACCAGTTCCTCGAACAGGCCGCCCCGAAGGGTGCGGGCCAGGATCTCGCCCAGGTCGGCGGAGGCGGCCCGGGACACCTCCTCGGGGGCCAGCGCCAGGGCCTCGGACGGCAGCCAGGTGAGCCGGCGCAGCGCCTCCGGCAGCTCCGGCAGCGCCGCGGCCGTGGACTCGCCGGCCACCCGGCGGACCCACTCGGCCACCAGCGGGGCGCTGCCGGGCGCCTCGGCGAGGAGCCGCACGGTCCCGCGGTCGCCCGACATGTGGGTGTTGAAGCGGTCCAGGGTGCGGAGGAACGCGGGACGCATCCGCTCGTCCGCGCACAGCGCCCGCAGGTCGCGCCGCTCCGCCGAACGGGCCCAGCCGTCCAGGCCCAGCACCTCGTTGGACCCGGGGGCGGCCACGGTCAGCCCGTACGAGAGCAGCAGGTCGAGCAGGTCCACGTCCTGGGGGCCGAGGCGCAGGCCCTCCTCCCGCCCAGGCTCGGCGAGTTCGGTGCGCAGCACGCCGGCGCAGCGGTCGACCAGCGGGAGCAGCGCGGGCAGCGGCGGCGGGGTGCCCCAGCCGGTGTGCCGGGCGGTGTGGAAGCGCTCCAGCCAGCCCGCGGTGCCGTCGGCGGGGCGCTCCTCGGCCGGCCGGCCGGGGTCCGCCAGCCCGGCGGTGGCGCCGGACTCCTCCAGCACCTCCAGCCACAGGGCGGCCAGTTCCCCGGCGTCGCCGCCGCCGGAGGGGGTGATGCCGAGGAGGGTGCCGCGTACGGCGGGCTCGCGCTTGGCGAGGGCGACGAGGGCCGTGCGGTGGGCCTTCCACCAGCCGGCCGCGGCGCGCAGGGTGGCGGGCAGCGGCAGCAGTTCGGCGAGGTACTCCTGCTCGGGCACGCTGCCGGTCAGCCCGGCCGCGCGGGCCAGCCGGCGGAGCTCGACGGCGGCCTGCGCGGAGGGGGCGAGCCCGCCCGCGGTGCGGCGTACGCACAGGCGCCGGAAGCGCTCGAAGGCCTCGGCGGGGGAGACCCGCTGGGCCAGCTCCTTGCCGTAGCCGGTGAGCACCTTCACCGGCAGGGCGCCGGCCAGGGCGAATTCCAGGAAGACGGCGTCGAGCCGGTCCTCGTCGACGGCCAGGCCGTAGCGGGCCTCGCTGGTGCGGGCACGGCCGAACAGCTGCGCCGCGTAGGTGGTGTTCTCGACGGCGAGGAAGACGCGCGCGGCCTGCTCGTAGAAGACGGGCAGGAAGTGCGGGACGGCGGCGGCGAGCCGGTCGGCCAGTTCGGTGCAGGCGTCGAGGGCGGCCTTGGGCTTGGTCTTGGCCTGCCGGGCCAGCCGGTCCAGTTCGGGGACCACGGCCAGCGCGTGGTGTCCGTCCTCGGGGTGGTGCACCAGCACCCACTCCGGGAAGCCGAGCGCCTGGCGCCGGCCGAGGCCGACCACCTGCGGCTCGCCGTCCGGTACGAGGCCCAGGAAGCCGGCGGCGAGGTCCTCGGCGGCGCCGAGCTCGGCCGCGGCGAGGCGGACCACGACGCGCCCGTCCCCGAGGGCCGGGTGGCGGTACGCCCGCGCGGTGAGGGGGACGGCCGAGGCGCCCGCCCCGGCGGTGCCGACGGGCAGGACGGCACCCGCCGCCAGCAGTTCGGCGGCGGCGTCGGCGTGGTCGGCGGTGTGACCGGCCGTGCCCGTGGTGCCGTTGGTGCCCGTGGTGCCGTTGGTGTCGGTGGTGCTCACGCTTCGTCCCCGCCCTGTTCGATCCTGCGCCCGGCGTACAGCGCCGCGGCCATCCGCATGCCCTCGGACCAGGCCACCGGTCCGACCTCGCCGAGGCGTACCGCCCGGCCGTCCTCGTCGTGCCAGTTCAGCGCCCCGGTGCTGGTCTCGTCGTCCCAGTAGGGCTCGCCGATCCACACGGCCGCCTCCACGGCCCGGCCGGAGTCGCGCACCTTGCAGGTGGCGTAGCCGCCGGAGACCCGGTAGCCGAGGCCCGTGGCGCGGGCCGCGAGGCCGAACCGGGTGGGGAACACCCCGCCCGCGTAGTCGCGCACCTCGGTCGCGGCCGGCTCGAGGTCCGCGGGCTTCTCCCAGGTGGGCCGGTGGATCTGCTCGACCCGCTGGGTGATGTCCAGCTCGGCCGCGAACTCCCGTACGTCGTCCAGGTCGGGCAGCAGCACCGGGTGCGGCAGGGTCACCGTGCGCGGGGAGAGGCGTACGGTCTCGCCGTCGAGGTTGACCACCTTCAGCTCGCCGTCGGGGGTGGCGTCGCGCAGGAAGCCCACCTCGTCGGGGTCGTCGTCGGGGACCACCGCGAGGTCGCGCAGCGCGGCCTGCCAGGCCCCGTCGGGCCAGACCCGGGCGAGGAGTCCGGTCGGCACCGGCAGCGAGGACACCATCCAGGTGTCCACCTGGGCCGCGCAGGCCGCCTCGTGCCGCTCCAGCCACTCGGCGAGCCGTCGCAGCCGGTCCACCTCGGGGTGGTCGCGCAGCGCCTTCGGCAGTGCCTTCAACTGCCGTCCCCCGGGCCGCCGTACCGCGACCTTCCCCTCCACGAGGGAGATCTCGTACCCCTCGTCCAACGCCAGCCAGCCCATCAGTGCGCGCCCCTCCGCCTGTCCGAAAACGGTCTTGCGCAGCCCGGGAGAAGGCGCGAACGCCCGTCGAGCTGCGGTATGCGGGGAGACTAGCGACCCCCACTGACAACGTGGAGGGGAGGGCTCCGGGTGAGGGTCCCGGATACGCCGACGCCCCCGGTCCGTGGGGACCGGGGGCGTCGGGCAAACGGCTTGACGGCGGGTCAGGCCGCGCCGGCGGGTCAGACCGCCTCGGCGGGCTCCGCGGCCTTCGACGGCGCGGCCTCCGCGGAGGCGGACCGGACCACGCGCGGACCGTGGCCGGAACGCAGTCCGAGCCAGCTGATCAGCGCGACGAGGGCGAAGGCGACGGCCCCGATCCAGAAGGTGAGGGTGAATCCGGACTCGGCGGGCAGCGGCGGGACGCCCTGGGGCAGGTGCTCGACGGTCTTCGACGCCAGGATCGTGGTGACGATGGCGCTGCCGATCGCGCTGCCAGTGGAGCGGGAGATGGAGTTGATGCCGTTGGCGATGCCGCTCTGGTGGTGCGGGACGCTCGACATGATCACCGCGGGCATGGCGGCGTAGCCGAAGCTGACGGCCGCGCCGACGACGAGGCCGGCGCCGATCACCGAGAAGGTGTGGCCGTGGTCGAGCGCCAGCCAGCCGAAGCCGGCGGCGCCGAGCGCGGCGGCCACGGTGAGCGCGAGGCGGGGTCCGCGGTGGCGCACCAGCTGGCCGCCGACGGGGGAGGCGAGCAGCGAGACGATCGCGCCGGGCAGCAGGAACTGGACGGAGGCGCGCAGGATGGACGCGTCGAAGCCGTAGCCGGTGAGCTTCTCGGGCATCTGGACGAGGTAGGAGACGCCCAGGAAGTTCGCGAACATGCCGAAGCCGACGAGGATGCCGGCCAGGTTGGCCATGAGCACCGGGCGGTGGACGAACATCTTCATGTCGACGAGCGGCTCGGCGACCTTGCGCTCGACCAGGACCCAGACGGCCGTCATCACGGCGGCGCCGGCGAAGCTGCCCAGGGTGCGGGCGGAGGACCAGCCCCACTCGTGGCCCTGGGAGATGGGCAGCAGGAGCAGCAGCAGGGCGATGCCGAGGGTCAGCGCGCCGAGGAAGTCGGTGCGCCCGCCGGTCTTGTGCCGGGTGGCGGGGACCAGGAACAGCACGGCGAGCAGGGCCACGACGGCGAAGCCGGTCGCCATCCAGAAGGCGTTGCGGTAGTCGGCGCCCTCGCCGGAGGTCAGCAGGCCGGTGGCGACCAGCGCCAGGCCGCTGCCGAACGCGAGCGTGCCGCTGACCAGCGCCATCGCGCCCGGCAGCTTCTGCGGCCGGACCTCCTCGCGCAGCACGGACAGCGCCAGCGGGAAGATCGCGGTCGCGGCGCCCTGGAGCACCCGGCCCAGGATCAGCAGGGGCAGGGAGGTCGCCAGCGCGGCCACCACGGAACCCGCCACCATCACGCCGAGGACGGCCACCAGGGTGGGCTTCTTGCCGTGCTGGTCGCCGAAGCGGCCGAGCAGCGGGGTGAAGACGGCGGCGGAGAGCAGGGTGGCGGTGGTCACCCAGCTCACGTTGGCGGTGGAGGTGCCGAGGTCGGTGCGGATCAGGCCCAGGATCGGTACGGGCAGGGTCTGCATCATCGACACGACCATGGCGGCGAGGCTCAGGGCGAAGACGATGACCGTCTCGTTGCCCTTCCTCGCTTCGGCGGGGGCGGATGCGGCGGAGCTCATGGCGGTGGACCTTCTCAATGCTTCAGGACGCAGATGTTTTATGTCATCAAGTACTTCGACGAAGGTAGCCAGAGATGGTTAAGGTGGTCAAGTAAAAGGTTGATAATGTCAACGATCCTCGGTTAGGCTCCCGGCCCATGAGCACCACCGCACCGCACCGTCCCACCAAGCTGGAACTGCTGGAACTCCTCGCGGCCATCGGCACGGCCCAGTGGCGCGACTTCGCCGCCGCGGCGGCCCGCCACGGGCTCACCTCCACGCAGGCCAAGGTCCTCGCCCAGCTGGACGGGCCCGTGCCGATGCGCGGCCTCGCGGCCCTGCTGGCCTGCGACGCCTCGAACGTCACCGGGATCGTGGACCGGCTCCAGGCGCGCGGGCTGGTGCGGCGCGAGCCCGAGCCGCGCGACCGCCGGGTCAAGAACGTCGTGGCGACCGACGAGGGCCGCGACGTGATGCGCCGGGTGCGCGAGGAGATGCAGGCCACCCACGGGGCGCTGGACGTGCTGGACGCGGCGGAGGGCGCGACCCTCTACGCCCTGCTGGAGCGGCTGCGCCCCGCCATGGAGCGCGAAGCCGCCTCCTGAACCCGGCCGGCGGCCGGTCCCGGTCGGCCGTAGTTCCGGCCGTCAGTCGCGGGGAGCGGCCTCGGCCGACTCGACGGCGGCGTCCAGGGCGGCCGTGAGGCGGCCCAGGTGCTGCTGGAGCTCGCGGATCTCGGCCAGCTCGAAGCCGGTCGCCCGCGCGATCCGGCGCGGCACCTCCACGGCCCGCACGCGCAGGGCCGAGCCCTCCTCGGTGAGCACCGCGTGCACCGAGCGCTCGTCCTCGGTGCTGCGCTCGCGCCGGATCAGGCCGGCCGCCTCCAGCCGCTTGAGCAGCGGCGAGAGCGTGCCCGAGTCGAGCCGCAGGTGCTGTCCGAGCTGCTTGACCGGCATCGTGCCGTGCTCCCAGAGCACCAGCATCACCAGGTACTGGGGGTAGGTCAGCCCCAGGTCCTTCAGGACGACCCGGTAGAGGCCCCCGAAGGCGCGGTTCGCGGCGCCCAGCGCGAAGCAGATCTGTCCGTCGAGGCGGAGGAAGTCCTCGTCGCGAAGGGGTTCGCGGAGGATGTCGGCGGGCTGCTCGGTCATGCGGCCAGTGTACCGGAGCCGACTTGCGAGCCATTGAGTTGTGCACAACTGAATTGTGTGCTCTATTTGTGGTCGAGGGTCGGCCACCGGCCGCCCCGCCCCTCCGAAAGGACCTCCCGATGGACGCGCTGTACACCGCCGTCGCCACCGCCAACGGCCGCGAGGGCCGCGCCGTCAGCTCCGACGGCCAGATCGACCTGCCCCTCGCCATGCCCCCGGCGCTCGGCGGCAACGGCCAGGGCACCAACCCCGAGCAGCTCTTCGCCGCCGGCTACGCCGCCTGCTTCGCCAGCGCCCTCGGCCTGGTCGGCCGGCAGGCGAAGGTCGACACCGGTGACGTGTCCGTCACCGCAGAGGCCTCCATCGGCCAGGACGCCGGCGGCTTCGGCCTCGCCGTCACCCTGCGCGTCGAGCTCCCCGCCCACCTGGAGGGCGAGACCGGCACCCTGCTGGTCAAGCAGGCCCACGAGGTCTGCCCCTACTCCAAGGCCACCCGGGGCAACATCCCGGTCGAGCTCGTCATCGAGTAATCGATCAATCGATTGATCGAGCAACCGGGCACGGCACACCCGGCCGCCCGTCAGGCGGTGCGCCGCGCGGCCACCACCGCGCAGGCCACCGCCAGCGGCAGCTCCGCGGCGAGCGCCATCAGCACCGCCGCGCCCTGCCCGGCCGTGCCGGCCGAGGTGGTGACGTCGAGCCAGGCGTCCGCCACCAGCAGCGCGGCCGTCGCCCCCGCCACCGCCGCGACCCGCGGGTCGCCCTTGCGCAGCAGCAGCCCCGTCCCGGTCAGGCCGGCGGCCAGCAGCGCGTCGAAGCCGACCCAGGCGGTGGACCAGTTGGACACCTCCGCCGTCTGCGGCAGCGTCCGCGCCAGCACCACCATCCACGGCAGCAGCGCCAGCCCGGCCCCCGTCAGCACCGCCGCCAGCCGCGGCGCGCGTCCGCGCACTGCCCCGGAGCGGGGGCGGGCCTGGAACTGCGGGGCGATGACGGCCATGGCTGCGGGTCTCCTTCCGGTCCGGCGGTCCGTCCGCCGGGCACACCACAACTCTGCTGGCCCGCAAGGAGAAGATCAGTAGCTCCACCGTCCCGATCGGGGGTGGTGCCAGGTACACCCCGGGCCGGATGCCAGGGTGGTGGTCGCCCCGTGATCCATCCGATTACCGTTGTGGACATGGCAACCCCCGGCGCGCTGAGGCGTACGTACACCTGGATCGCGTCGCACGCCCCCTGGTCGGCGTGGGCCTGGCGCAACACGGCCTTCGCCACGGCCGCCATCCCGCCCGCCCTGCCCCTGCTGCTCGGCGCCGCCGCCCTCGTCGCCCTCCCCGGCCACACCGCCCTCCCGCTGCTCCTCGTCCTCGCGCTCCGCCCGCTGCTGACCCTCCTCCAGCGCAGCCGCTTCCGGACGCTGCTCGGCCTGGACGTGCCGCCCGTCGTCCACGAACACCGCTGGGCGACCGTACGCGGCCTCACCGAACGGCTGCGCTCCGAGGCGACCTGGCGCCAGTACGGCTACCACCTCCTCGTCAGCCCGCTCGCCGCCGCCGGAGCGGCCGCACTCGTCCTCACCTGGGCCGGCGGCGCCGCCGCGGCCTCCGTCTACGGCTGGTACTGGGTGCTCCCCTCCGACGGCGAACTCCCCTCCCCGGGCTGGACGGCCCAGTACGACGCCATCACCGGCCTCGGCGTGCTCGCCCTGCTCGCCGCGCCCTGGCTGGCGGCGGCCCTCACCCGGATCGACGCCACCGCCGCGGCCGCCCTCCTCGGCCCCAACCGGGCCCGCGAACTGGAGCGCCGCGTCGAGGACCTCGCCGAGAGCCGGGCCGGCGTACTCGACGCGGCCGACCTCGAACGCCGCCGCATCGAACGCGACCTGCACGACGGCGCCCAACAGCGCCTGGTCTCCCTCGCCATGAACCTCGGCATCGCCCGCGCCACCCTCACCGACCTGCCCCCCGAGGCCCGGGCCGTCATCGACGAGGCCCACCGCGAGGCGAAGGAGGCCATCGAGGAACTCGGCAACCTGGTACGGGGCCTGCACCCGGCCGTACTGGAGGACCGCGGCCTGGACGCCGCGCTCTCCGGCATCGCCGCCCGCGCCCCGCTCCCCGTCGAACTCACCGTGGACCTCGCCCGGCGGCCCGGCTCCACCGTCGAGGCCGTCGCCTACTTCGTCGTCTCCGAAGCCCTCGCCAACGTGGCCAAGCACGCCCGCGCGCAACGCTGTTCGGTCCACGTCGGCCGCGTCGCCGGCGGCCGCCGGGGCGACCTGCTGCGCGTCGTCGTCACCGACGACGGCGTCGGCGGCGCCGACCCGGCGGGCGGCACCGGACTGACCGGCCTGCGCAAGCGCGTAGGGTCGGTCGACGGAACGATTCTGATCAACAGCCCCCTCGGGGGCCCGACCACCGTCACCGTGGAGCTGCCGTGCGGGCTGTGATCGCGGAGGACTCCGTCCTCCTGCGCATAGGTCTTGTCAAAGTCCTCGAAATGGCCGGATTCGAGGTGGCCGCCGAGACCGGCGACGCCGAAGGCGTGCTGGCCGCCGTCGAGGAACACCGCCCCGAACTCGCCCTCCTGGACGTCCGGATGCCGCCCGGGTTCACCGACGAGGGCGTCCGGGCCGCCCTGATGATCCGCAGCCAGTACCCCGGCACCGCCGTGCTGCTGCTCTCCCAGTTCGTGGAGGAACGCTACGCCGCCGACCTGCTGTCCTCCCGCAGCGGCGCCGGCATCGGCTACCTGCTCAAGCAGCGCGTCGCCGACGTCGAGGAGTTCATCGACGCCCTGCGCCGCGTCGCGGCCGGCGGCACCGCCCTCGACCCGCAGGTCGTCGCCCAGCTCCTGCTGCGCCGCGGCGGCCCCGACCCGCTGGAGCGGCTCACCCCGCGCGAGCGCGACGTCCTCGCCCTGATGGCCGAGGGCCGCTCCAACGCGGCCATCGCCGCCGGACTCGTCGTGAGTGAGAGCGCGGTCGCCAAGCACATCAACAACATCTTCGCCAAGCTCGACCTGCCCCCGGCCGCCGAGGCCCACCGCCGGGTCCTCGCCGTCCTGCGCTTCCTGGACGGCACCCCGTGACCGGTTCCGCCGCCGGGGGAAGCGGGCCGCGCCTCGCCTGGTACACCGCCGCCGCGCTCAGCGCCGTCCTGGTGGTGTCGGCGGCCGCCTGGCAGGCGGGGACCGGCGTCGGCGTGCGCAGGGGCACGGCCGTCGGCGGCAGCGGCGGCCGGACGGTGACCGCCGTGGAGGTGGTGGCGGGCCCGTCCGACGTGTCCGTCACCCCGCGCGGGGACGCCCAGGTCGGCTACCGGGCCGAGCTCACCTGGTCGTTCGAGGAGCCGGAGGTCGAGGAGAGCTGGCTCGGCGACACCCTCAGGCTCACCCCGCACTGCCCGGACGGCTCCTTCGGCGTTGCCGCAGGAGCCGGCTGCTCGGTGCGGCTCGCGGTGACCGTGCCGGCCGGCGTCCCGCTGAAGGTCTCCGGCGGCTCGGGCCGGATCAGCGTCAGCGGCATGGCCGCCGCGGTCGACGCCGAGACGGGCGCCGGCACGCTGCTCCTGGCCGACCTGCGCGGACCCCTGCGGGCCCGGGTCGGCGACGGCACCCTGCGGGCCACCGGCCTCACCGTCCCGCAGGCCGACATCCGCGCCGGAGCCGGCCGGGCGGACGCCCGCTTCGCGGCACCGCCGGAGCAGGTCACCGCCCGCGCGGGCGCCGGCCGGCTGGAACTCGTCCTGCCCCCGGACACCCGCTACCGCGTCAACTGCCGCGCGGGCCTGGGCCGCTGCGAGGCGGTGGACACCCTGAACGACCCCGCGGCCGCCCGCACCCTGGACATCGCGGTCGAGGCGGGCCACGCCACCGCGTCCTACCGCCCGGACGGCCCCTGACTCAGCGCCGCTCCAGCAGTCCCCGGACGTAGGCGGCCTGGCCCGCGTGCTGGAGGTCGTCCGTCAGGACGCTGACCAGGCGTACGCCCAGGCTGACCGGCGGGTCCCAGCGCTCGTCGACGATCCGCTCCAGGTCGGCGGCGGCCAGGCCCCGCACGTAGCGCAGGCTCTGCTCGTGGACCGCGTCGTAGTAGCCCAGCAACAGCCCGGGGGAGTCGACGCGGACCTTGCCCACCTCGGCGGCGGTGTGCCCGTATCCGATGCCGTCCACGGGCAGCGGCAGGGCGAAGCGGTCGGCCCAGCCGCCCGACCGCCATACCTGCTCCAGCCCCGCGACCTCGGCCACGTGGTCGTCCTGCACCCGCGTCAGGTGCCAGACCAGCCAGGCGATCGGGTTCGCCTCCGGGTCGGGCCGGGCGTTCAACTGCTCGGCCGTGAGCCCCTCGACCGTCTCGTGCACCACCTCCCGGATGCGTCCGAAGCCGTCCGCCAGTACCTCCGTGGCCTTCATCAGCAGTCCCCAGCCGTCTCTCTCGTCGCGTACGCCGTCGGGCCGTTCCGGGGACCACCTTGCTCGCCCGCCGCCGGGCGGGGCGGGCGACACTCCGTCAGCGGCGGGAGCGGCGCAGGAAGATGCCGGCCGCCGCGCCGGCGAGGGCGATCCCGGCGACGCCGACCGTGGTCCACCAGCCGCCGGAGCCGCCGGAAGAGCCCGTCGGCGCGGGCGCCGGGGAGGAGGGGGAGGGGGAGACAGGGGACGAGGGGCTCGCGGGGACGGACGGGGCCGCGGGGGCCGAAGCGGGGGGTGCCGCGGGGGAGGGGGAGGCCGGGGCCGACGGGGCCGGGTCCACGGCCGGTACCGCGATCTCCTGGTGCGCGTGCCCCAGCGAGGGGAAGCCCGCGTCGACGGTCACCTTCCACGAGCCGGGCGGCAGCGCCTCGGCCGTGACCCATCCCGCCGCCCGGCCGGCGTCGCGCACCAGCCGCCACGGGCCCTCGGTACGGCTCCCGTCGGCGCTGACGGCGTTCACGGTGGCGGCCACGGCCTCCTCGACGGCGTCACCGTCGTTCTCCCAGGTGACGTCGGCGGTGACCCGGCCGTCCCGCTGACCGGTGATGACCACCTTCAGGGTGTCGCCGTGGGCGTGGGCCGGCCCCGCCGCGCCCATGGCGAGGACGAGGCACAGCAGGGGGAGGGTGAGTGCGGCGAGGGCCAGGGCGGGGAGGTTCGGGAGGGGTCGGCGCATCGGCACGGTGCTCCAGGTGAGGGGAAGTGCGGGAGGGGAGACGAGGGGGCGGGCGGCCGTCGGGGAGTACGGCCGCCCGCCGGTTCGAGGGGGCTGGGTCAGCCGGCCTTGCGGGCCGTCCAGACCTGCGCCGGACGGCCGTCCGCGCGCTGGAGGTCGAGCAGCCAGGTCCCGTAGTAGGGCCGGTTGCTGACCGTCAGGGCGAAGCCGCCGCTCGGGTCGGTGATGGTCACCGCGCCGTCGCGGGAGGTCACCCGCCACTGCTGGGCGGCGGAGTTCCCGCAGGGCTGCTGCGCGACCCACATGCCCGCGGCGGCGGCGCCGCCGGGCTGGAGGCACTTGCCGGAGGCCGCGGACTTGATCCGGACCGTCCCGTTGCCCGCGTCGTCGAAGTACCACTGCTGCTGCGCGTAGCCGTTGGTCCGGTTCGCGACGAGCACGGTCCCGTCGGCGGTGCGCCCGCCCCACAGCTCGGCGGCCATGCCGCTGCTGCCGTTGCCGAGCACGTAGCGGGTGCCCGGGGTGGTGGCGCCGCCGCCCGTGTCGGTCGTCCGGAACGACGCGGCCTTGCCGGGGCCGCTGTCACGGCCGGAGCCGTCGCGGACCGACACGGCGGCCGTGTACGCGGTGCCGGGCTTCAGGTTGTAGACGCGCAGGGAGGTGGACTGGACCCAGGTCAGGTGCTTGTCGTTCAGCAGGACCTGGTACCAGGCGGCGCCCTCGGCCTTGGGCCAGCTCAGCACCACCGAGTCGGACTGGATCTGACCGGCCGTCACCGCCGGTGCGCCCGAGGGCTTCTTGGTGGGGGTCGGGCTGGGCTTCGCGGTGGGCGAGGGGTTCGGGTTCGGGTCCGGGTTGGTGCCGCCTCCGCCCGCGTTCTTCATCAGGAACTGGTTGTCGGCGATGTTCCAGTGGGTGGCCAGGTAGCTGCCCGGCTTCGGACTGGTGTGGAAGTAGTCGTCGTGGTTGCAGTCCAGGATGTTCTCGGACGCCTTGTTGGTGCAGATGTTGCGCATCTGCGGGTAGTACGGGGTGTCCGAGTAGCACATCACGTCCCACTCGTCGGTGCAGTGCGCGCCCCGGCTGGTGTTGGGCGCGCTGTTGTTGACCGCGCCCAGGTTGTGGCCGAGTTCGTGCGCGGCGGTGTGGCCGCCCCAGCAGCCCGAGTCGGTACGCCCGTAGGACGGGCCGAAGTTGCTCAGGTTGTTCTGGCCGGGCCGCTCGTCGCCGTTGAAGGTGCCGATGCCGCAGTACACCTGGGTGTCCGCGAAGATCATGTACTTGCGGTCGCGGCGGTCCAGGCCCTTGGCGGCCAGCGCGTTGTTGGTGGCGCTGAACTCCGAGAGCGCGGAGTCGGGGAGCTCGATGTTGAGCACCGAGGGCGTGCAGTCGGCGGCGGTCACGTAGCGGATGTGCCGGACTCCGCCGGTCTCCTTGGCGCTCGCCGCGTAGATGAGGTCGGCGTCGGCCGCCCACTTGCGGAACGAGGCGACGTACTCGGCGTACCGGTCGCGGCCGGGGCCGTGCGCGTAGACGACCTGGACGCGGTTGCCGGTGCTTCCGTCGCCGTCGCACTGGACGGTCTGTCCGGCCGGCCCGGCGGCGACCGCCTGGCTGCCCGAGGCGGGCGAGGCGGGCGGGGCCGGGGCCTTGGCGCTCGCGGCGGTGCGGGCGTCGGCGGCGGGCGCGTCCTGAGGACGCCCGCCGCCCTCGCCGGCCGCCGGGTCGGCGCTGGCCGGGGAGGCGGGGTCGGCCGCGGGGGCCTTGGTGCGGACGACGGGCTCGACGTCCTTCTTGATGTCGACGCCCCCGGGGGGAGCGTCGGGCCCGTGGGTGCACAGGCCGTCCTTCGTGCGGTAGACGCCGACGCAGCGGTCGCCCTTCGGGGCCGTCTCCAGCCCGTCGTAGACCAGGCCGCGGGTGCCCTCGTTCGCGGGCGCCTTGGCCAGCGGGGCCGGTTCGGCGTCCCGGGCCGGTGCGGCGGCCGGTTCGGCGGCCGCGGCGGGTGCCTCGGCCAGCGCGGTCGTGGTCGCCTCGGCGTCGCCGCCTATGCGGGAGTAGGCGATGCCTCCCGCGAGCACCGCCGCCGATGCCATGGCGGCGGTGAGGAGTATCAGCTTCCGGGGTTTGCGCCGGTGGTCGGGCTTGCGGCGCCGGCCGGTGGATCGTGCTGTCATGCGCACCTCAAGTCCGTGTCAGGAGAGTGGGTGCGCCGCAGCTTGCCAGATGAGCGGCTCGGAGAATTCGGACAAACGGGAGACCGGTCCGAGAAATCTATCCGTTACCTTGTTGTCTGATTTGATGAACTGTCAACTTGCTTTGAAATCAAGCAAGTTACGCGCGTTGCGGATCAAAGGTCCAGGCCTTTTCCGGGATCTCGTTATCAAATCGAGATATAAGGCGGAACCTTGTTGACGGGAATTCAGTCAGGTATTCATGCAAAAACTACCTGCCGAATTCCCCCCGTCACGAGCCGTGAAGCGGACGCGGCCGGCGCGCGCGGCCATGGGTGCCCAGGCCGCCCGGAAGGTGCGGCGCCGGCTTGGGCACCCGTACGGACTACCGGGCGGCGTCCCGTTCCCAGACGTAGAACCGCTGGGCCATGGCGTCCTTCGGGCTCCGCCACGTCGTCGGGTCGTGGGGGCTGACGAAGGCCGAGAGCCGCTCGCTCAGATCGACGAACTCCGGGTGCCGGACCACCTGGGCGATGGCCGGGCCCGGGTCCCGGTCGGCCTCGATCAGGTGCATGTACACGTCCCCGAACTGGAAGAGACTGCGGCGGCTGACCCCCACCAGGTGGGGCAGCTCACCCGCGTCCGAGGCGGCGAACAGTCCGGCGATGTCGGGCGCCGAACCGGGTGCCATACGGGCCACGATGAGGGCTTGGTGCATCGGGAGGTGTGCCTTTCGGGTGGGGAGCGGGTGGACGTGGAGGAGCCCTCAGCGGTGGCCGGCCGAGACCTTGCGGCCGCCCCGCCCCTCGATCTTGTCCCGGATGAGTTCCATCTGGATCCGGGAGTTGAGGTTGATCCGGTCGGTCATCCCCGCGTCGTCGATCGGCGCGTCCGGCTTCATCGCGAAGTCCTGCACCCACCGCATCCTGGTCCCGCCCGGCACCTCGCCGTACTCCCAGTGGATGTCCATGTGCGCGAACGGACCCGTCTCCACCCGGCGGGCCTTCACCGTCAGGCCCGCCCGGTCCACCGTCCGCTCCGAGACCCAGCTCCACACCACACCGTTCTCGTCCGGGTGCATCGCCAGCCGGAACCGGGTGGTGTTCCCGGTCTTCTCCAGGATCTCGATCGAGGCGTACTCGCTGAACAGCTTCGGCCAGTTGGGCAGGTCGTTCGTCACGTCCCACACGACGTCGACGGGCGCTTTGACCACGATCTCGTTGTCGGTGTGTCCAGGCATGTCAGGCTCCGGTCATGAGGCTGTTGTTGACGAGGTCGACGAACTCGCGCGGGCTCTTGCAGCGGTCCGCGTCCGTGGGCAGCGCGCGGCCCCGCCGGTTCTCCAGCTCACCGACGATGCCGAGCAGGCCCAGCGAGTCCAGGCCGTAGTCGTCGAACCGGGATTCCGGGCGGCTCGCCAGCTCCGTGGGGTCGACGGTGATGCCGGCGGTCTTCATGAGCGTCGCCAGCTCTTCCAGGGTCAGTCGGTCGGACATGGTGCCTTCTCTCTTTCCTGCTTCCGGGGGCCGGGCCCTTGGCCGCGCCCGGCCCTGACGAACGGGCGTCCCAGTCACTGCGCTGCGGATCCGGGCCCCTTGCGGAGGACGAGGGCCGCGTTCGAACCCATCCGGCCCCGGCTCAGCACGAGCGCGGTCCGCAGGGGGGCGACGCGGGCGCTGCCGGTGACCAGGTCGAGGTCGTGGCAGACGTCGAAGACGTTCGGGGTGGGAGGGACGACGCCGTGCTCCAGCGCCAGCACCGCGGCGGCCGCGTCGAGGGTGCCGGCCGCGCAGTACGCCCGCCCGGTACCGGTCTTGGGAGCGGTCACGGGCACCTTCGCGCCGTGCGCGCCCAGCGCCTCCCGGATCGCCCTCGCCTCCGCCGCGTCCGCCTCGGGCGTGCCCAGGGCGTCGGCGAAGACCACGTCCACCTCCTCGGGAGCCAGCCCCGCCTCCCGCAGCGCGCCGCGGATCGCGTGGGCCAGGCCCTCGCCCGACTCCTCCGGCCGGCCCGGCCCGGTGAAGGTGGCGGCGTGCCCCGCCAGCAGGGCCCGCACCGGCGCGCCCCGCCGCTCTGCCGCCCCGGCGTCCTCGACGGTGAACATGGCGCCGCCCTCCGCCGGGACGAACCCGCAGGCCTTCGCGGTGAACGGCCGGTAGGCGCGCTCCGGGTCCTCGGCGGTGCTGAGCCCCTCGTACCCGAGCTGGCAGACCACCGAGTACGGGGCGAGCGGCGCCTCCGTGGCGCCGACCAGCATCGCCCGGCTGCCCTGGCGGATCCCCCGGGCGGCGTGCGCGAAGGCGTCCAGCCCGCCCGCCTCGTCGCTCGCCACCACCCCGCAGGGACCCTTGAAGCCGCGCCGGATGGAGACCTGGCCGGTGCTGGCCGCGTAGAACCAGGCGATCGACTGGTACGGGCCGACGTAGCGGGGGCCCTGCCCCCACAGCCGCTGCAGCTCGCGCTGCCCGAACTCGCCGCCGCCCGAGCCGGCCGCGGTCACGACGCCCACCGCGTACGGATCGTCCTCGTAGTCCGCCCGGCCCAGCCGGGCGTGCTCCAGCGCGAGGTCGGCCGCCGCCAGCGCGTAGTGGCTGAACCGGTCGGTCTGCACGAGGAACCGGTCCTCGACCAGCCCTCCGGGCTCGAAGCCCCGTACCTCGCCGGCGACGCGCACCGGAAGGTGCTCGCACCCCTGCCGGGTCACCCGGTCCAGGACGCTCTCGCCCGCCTGGGTCGCCTTCCAGAAGGCGGCGGCGCCGATCCCGTTGGGCGCGACGACCCCGATGCCCGTGACGGCCACCGGCGGGCCGGCGGTAGGTCTGTTCACGCGCGTACCTCCTTGGGCTGGGTCATGACCACGGCGGACTGGAAGCCGCCGAAGCCGCTGCCGACGGACAGCACGCTGCGCAGGGTGTGGCTGCGGGCGGTGCGCGGCACGTAGTCCAGGTCGCATTCGGGGTCGGGGGTCTCGTAGTTCGCGGTCGGCGGCACCACCTGGTGCTTCATGGCCAGCACGCAGGCCGCGAGTTCGATCGCCCCGATGGCGCCGAGCGAGTGCCCCACCATGGACTTGATGGAGGTCATCGGCGTCCTGTAGGCGTGGTCGCCGAGCACCCGCTTGACGGCCGCCGTCTCGTGGCGGTCGTTCTGCTTGGTGCCGGAGCCGTGCGCGTTGACGTAGTCGACGTCCCGCGCGTCGATCCTGGCCTGGGCCAGGGCGGTGGATATCGCCCGGGCCATCTCCAGGCCCTCGGCGGTCAGCCCGGTCATGTGGTGGGCGTTGCCGAAGGTGGCGTAGCCGCCGATCTCGCAGTAGATCCGGGCCCCGCGGGCGCGGGCGTGCTCCAGCTCCTCCAGGACCAGCACCGCGCCGCCCTCGCCGAGGACGAACCCGTCCCGGTCGGCGTCGAAGGGGCGGGAGGCGTGCGCCGGGTCCTCGTTGTTCGCCGAGGTCGCCTTGATGGCGTCGAAGCAGGCCACGGTGATGGGGGAGACGGGGGAGTCCGACGCGCCGGCGACGCACACGTCCATCCGGCCCTCCTGGATGGAGTGCACCGCGTACCCGACGGCGTCGAGCCCCGAGGTGCAGCCGGTGGAGACGGTCTGCACCGGGCCGCGCGCCCCGGTCTGCTCCGCCACCGCCGAGGCCAGGGTGGCCGGGGTGAACGCGCGGTGCAGGAAGGGGGAGGAGAGGCGGTGGTCCACGTCCCACCACGCGCCCCGCTGGCTGACCGCGACGTAGTCGTGCTCCAGCCGGGTGGTACCGCCGACCGCGGTGCCGAGGGAGACGCCGGTGCGCCAGGCGCTCTCGCCGTCGAGCTCCAGCCCGGCGTCGGCCATCGCCTCGCGGGCGGCGACCAGGGCGAACTGGATGTAGCGGTCGGCCCGGGCCGCCTCGTCCTCGGTGAGGCCGTGCTCACCGGGTTCGAAGTCGACCTCGGCGGCTATCCGGGAGCGGAACCCGGACGGGTCGAAGAGGGTGATGCCACGGGTCGCCGTACGCCCGTTGGACAGCAGGTCCCAGAACGCGGCGGTGCCGATGCCGCCCGGGGCGACGACGCCCACCCCGGTCACGGCCACCCGCCGGCGCGTCACGAGACCACCCCGGTGCGCTCCGGCGGACGCTCCGCCCAGGCGGTGGCGTCCGGGTTCGGCGCCTCCTCGGTGTCCACGTGCCCGAGCTTCGGGTCCGGCGCGAGCGGGCCGAGGTGGAACACCATCCGGGCCTCGGTGCCGCCGACGTTGCGGAAGCGGTGGCGCACGTTCAGCGGGACGAGCAGGCCCTGGTCGACGCGCAGCGGGTGGGTCTCGCCGTCGAGGTCCACCTCCAGGGAGCCCGCGACCACGTACACGAACTCCTCGGAGTACGGATGGTAGTGCTCGGCGATCGACTCGCCGGGGGCCATCACCGCCAGGCCCATGAAGCCGCTGGTCGAGCCCACCGAGGTCGGGGTGAGGACGGCGCGCAGGTCCCCTCCGCGCCTGCGGTTGGGCTGGGTCTCGCTGAGGTCGACGATGCGCGGCTGATGTCTGGTCATGCTGACTTCCTCCTGGCGGATCGGAGCCTTGGCGTGCGCGTGGGCTGCCGGGTGGTGACGGGGGTGGTGCGGGGGACCGGTCCGGGCGGGGCCCGGGCGGCCCGTCCGGATCAGGACTCCACCGGAGCCCGGCGGTCGGTGATCAGGTCCATGGGGTGGGGCGCGGCGGCCGGCCCGGTGCCGGGCGCCCCGGCCAGCAGGCGGTTCAGCACCGCCGCCTTGCGGGGTCCCTCGATGCCGAAGCCCGCCGCGAAGCGGCCGTCGGCCGGGCCCTTGACGTCGAGGAGGCGCACCACCACGTCGTCGCGCTGGAAGACGGTGCTGCTCAGCACCGGGGAGGTGGGGACCCTCGCGGCCGTCTCGTCCTGGCGGGCCAGGAAGCGGGCGACGAGCGGACCGCAGCCCGGCTTCGCCGGGTAGAACAGCGCGTGCCGCGTCACCTCGTCGGGCGGTCCGTGCGGGGCCACGTGGTGGACGGCCGGCAGGCCCGCCCGCATGAAGAACATCCGCGCAGACTCCGGGTCGGACAGGTCCCGGTCCTGCTCCAGGTACGGGTTGATGGCGTGCTCGACGGCCCGCACCTCGGGCTGCTCCGACACGTGCCGCAGCGCCGCCGTCAGGTCGCCCTGCACCTCCACGCACCGCACCACCCGGTTGCCGTGCATGAAGAGGGAGGTGCGCAGGAGCCGGGTGTGGTCGTCGACCCGGGCGGCCGGGGAGGTGTACGAGGAGAGGATCCCGGCGACCTTCTCCTCGCTGCCCGGCTTCACCGTGAAGGTCAGCGCGTGCCGGACGACGCCCTCGCCCAGCCGGGGCGCGCCCTGCAGCCGGCCCGACGCCCGCTGCGGGGACTCGTACCGCCTGCCGGTCTCGCGCAGGACGGTGAAGGTCAGCGGCCGCATCGAACGGGCGCAGGCGCCGAGCGGCTTCACCTGGGCCACGTGCTCCTCGCTGTTCACCCACGCGAGGTACTGCGGGGCGCTCTCCCACTCGCTGGTGATCAGCCACTGGGAGGGGTTCGCGAAGGACTGGCAGAGCTGGTCGCCCAGGTGGCCCGGCACGGACGCGATGTCGTGGCGCAGCTGCTCGTAGGCCTCGAAGAACCGCTGCTGGGCACCCTCGTGGAGGTCCATCAGCAGGACGACCCGCAGCATGGAGCCGTCGAACGCGGACTGAGACACCCGTTCGGACAGGGTGGTTGTCATCTGCTCACTCCTTCGTGAGGGCCCGGGACCGGCGCGGGGGCGGCCCGGTGCCCGTCGGCGGTGGCCGCCGCTGTCGCGGGCCCGGCGGGCCCCGCGGGCCTGCGCGGTAGGGAACGGCGGACGGTGTGGCCCAAGTGGGTCCGCCGCTGTCGCTCATCGTCATCCGGCCGGGTACGGATCGCGACATCTCCGGATCAAGCGGGTGACAAGACGCGACTCGCCAGGGCAAGAACCCTGATCGGGGGCATAAGGCGTCCACTGCCCCCCACACGAAACAGGAGTCCGCAGCCGATGGAAGAGCATGCCGATGTCCGCGTACCGGTCCTCGTCGTGGGCGGTTCCCTCGTAGGCCTCTCCACCTCGCTGTTCCTGAGCCGCCACGGCATCAGGCACATGGTGGTCGAGAAGCACGCCGGGACCTCCGTCCACCCGCGCGGACGCGGGATCAACGCCCGGACGATGGAACTGTTCCGGACGGCGGGCGTCGAACCCGCCATCCGCGAGGAGGCCTCCGCACTGGAGGCCAACCAGGGCATCCTGCAGACGCAGTCCCTCGTCGGCGGCGAGCACAAGTGGCTCATCAAGGCCGTCGACCCGTCCGGTGCGCTGGCCCGCTTCAGCCCGACCGGCTGGTGCCTGTGCAGCCAGAACAACATCGAGCCGGTCCTGGCCGCGCACAGCCGCGCCCAGGGCGCCGACGTGCGGTTCGCCACCGAACTGATGAGCTTCGACCAGGACGCCACCGGGGTGACCGCCCTGGTCAAGGACCGGGAGACCGGCGAGCACATCACCGTCCGCGCCGACTTCCTGATCGCCGCGGACGGCCCGCGCAGCCCCGTCCGCGAGGCGCTCGGCATCCGCCAGACGGGCAACGGCGAGCTCTTCCACAACGTGAGCATCGTCTTCCGCTCGGAGCACCTCGCCGAAGCCCTGGGCGACCTGCGCTTCATCGTCTGCTACCTGATGCGGCCGGGCGCCGACGGAGCCCTGCTGCCCGTCGACAACGAGACCCAGTGGGTCTTCCACGCCCCCTGGCACCCGGAGACGGGCGAGACCCTGGAGGACTTCACCGAGGAGCGCTGCGTCACGCAGATCCGTGAGGCCATCGGCCTGCCCGGCCTCGACGTGGAGATCGGCGGCAAGGCCCCCTGGCACGCCGCCGAACGGGTCGCCGAGCAGTACTCCGTCGGCCGGGTCTTCGTGGTGGGCGACGCCGCCCACGAGATGTGCCCGACCGGGGCCTTCGGCTCCAACACCGGCATCCAGGACGCGCACAACCTCGCCTGGAAGATCGCCGCGGTGCTGAACGGCTCCGCCGGCCCCCGCCTGCTCGACAGCTACGAGGAGGAACGCCTGCCCGTGGCCCGCGCCACCAGCGAGCGCGCCTCCGCCCGTTCGGCCGAGCACAGCCACCCCGGGTACGTGCCCCCGCCCACCATGGGCGGCGGCCCCGGCAGCGGGGTCCTCACCACGGCGATGGGCTACTGCTACCCGCAGGGTGCCGTCCTCGGCGGCGACCCGACCCGGCCGGTCATCCCGGAGGAGATGCGCCTCAAGGGCGACGTGGGCACCAGGGCCCCGCACATGTGGCTCAGCCAGGCCGGCCGGCGGATCTCGTCGCTGGACCTGTACGAGACCTCGTTCGTGCTGCTCAGCAGCCCGGGCACGCCCTGGCAGGAGGCGGCCCGGCAGGTCGCGCGGGAACTCGGCGCGCACCTGGACGCCTACACCGTCGGCGCCGCGCCCGACGCCGACCTGGTCCAGCCGGAGGGCGCGCCCCACTGGGCGCAGCTGCACGAGCTGCCCGCCGACGGCGCCGTCCTCGTACGCCCCGACGGGTTCGTCGCCTGGCGCTGCGAGGGCCCGGCGGCCGACCCGCGCGGGGAGCTCGCGGACGCCATGACGCGGCTGCTGCGCCGTTCCTGAAGGCGCCGCTCCTGAATGACGGGTCCGCTCAGCGGCAGGCCCAGCACCCCGCCCAGCAGCCGTGGCCCGCGGGCCGCGGGGGCGGGCGGTGGTGCGCGCCCCGGCCCGGCCGGGGCGGGGCCGGGGCGGCCCGGCCCGCGAGGCAGGCGACCACCACCGTGATCGCGGCCAGTTCCTCGGGTTCGGCGCTGCCCCGGTGGATCCGGAGCAGGCCGGCTATGGAGTCGTCGCTTCCCATCGGTACGGCCTCTCGTCGGGAGACCCCCCTGACCCGGTCCACCGGGTCCGTCCGGACCTGCGGCCCGGGTGCTGACGACGCTACGAGCCCCCCGGCGGCGTGTCGTGCCGGGGGGCCCGCCGCGCACCCATCCGGGCGACACGCCCGGATGGCGGCCTGGTCAGGGCGTCAGCGCAGGCCGAGCTTCACCCACTTGGCCGTACTGGGCACCCCGCGGGCGTCGAGCAGGAACAGCATGTAGTAGCCGGGCGGGGCGTCCGCCGCCGTCGGCGGGGTCCGCAGCCCGATGGTGTCGCCGCGCACCCCGGTGAGGGGCAGCTCCAGGTGCCGCTGGCTGGTGTTCACCGCGTGGGTGACCGTGGTCGGCGCCAGCAGCACGGCCCGCCGGACGGCGGCCGCGGTGGAGCTGCGCACCTCGAAGGCGGCGCCGTGGGCGAGTTCGCCCCGGGGCGCGCGGTCCAGGGCCGGCCGGGTGCCGCCCTTGTGCAGGTAGGCGGGCTCGTAGAGCTCGATGCTGCCGTCCATGGAGTCCCGGATGTCGGGGTCGTTGGCGATCTGCTGGAGCTCGTCCCCGGTCACCATCACCCGCCCGTCCGGCATCACCAGGGCGTTGGAGTGGTAGCCGCGGGGGAGCCGCTGGGCCGGGCCGAGCCGCCAGCGCCCGGCGGCGTCGCGCAGTTCGGTCTGCCGGTACTTGAGGTCGGCCTTCGGGTTGAAGGGGCCGTACCCGTAGTCGCGGGTGCTGAGCGCCCCGTTGACGGTCAGCAGGGTCGCGTCCGGCATGATCAGGGTGTCGTCCTGGGTGCGGCCGAACGCCCGGGGCCGCTCGGTGGTCCACCGGCCGCCCGCGAGCCGGTAGGTGTTGGGGTCGTGCGGGTCCCCGCCCAGCACCAGCACGGAGTCCGGCCCGCGCAGCCCCGCCGGGAGCGGTACGGCGGATCCGTAGCCGCGGAAGTCCGCCGGGCGGCGGGGCAGGTCGCGGCGGGTCTCCCCGACCGGGTCGAAGAGCCACTGCTGGTCGGCGTCCCGGCCCAGTCCGTAGATCATGCCGTCGCGCAGCGAGAACAGGTGGGGGTAGTCGTTGCGGAAGGGCGCGTCGGCCCGGAACCGGTCGACGGCGATGTCCAGCGGGATGTCGAACGGCCGCCAGGGCACCGGCAGCCCCTTCGCCGGGAAGCGCTCCACCACCGGGGTGGGCGTGCCCGTGCCGCGTTCGGACTGGCCGGACATGATGATCTGGCGGCCGTCGGCGCCGGTGACGGCCGACGGGTACCAGCGGCCCACCGACATGTCCCGGTTGCGGTACCAGTGTTCGGTCCACGGGTCGAAGACGAAGGACAGCTTGGCACCGCTGCCGCCCTTGCCGCCGGTGTTGCCGCCGAAGACCGCGAGCATCCCGTTGGGCAGGAAGGCGTGTCCGGCGCAGAAGAACGGGGCGGGGCGCGGGGCGTACGTGCCGTCGGGCATCAGCACGGTCGGCGGCCGGACCTCCTTGAAGGCCCGTGCGCCGGTGCCCCTGGCGGGGTCCCAGAGGAAGGCGCGGCCCGCGTTGGTCGGGCCGGTGCGGTCGGTGGGGCCGGTCTCCTTGGTGGGGTCGGTCTCGACCCGCTCGAAGGAGAAGAGCAGTACCTTGCCGGTCGGCAGCTGGGCGAGGTGGACCCCGAAGTCGGGGGAGGGGAAGAACTCCGCGAACCTCCCGGACTCCGCCGGGCGGAAGGCCTTGTTGGCCCGCTCCTGCGATGCGGTGAGGGCGGCCAGGCTCGCGCTCCGGGTGGCCTGCGGGTACTCGCCGGCGCCCCGGGCCGCGCGGCGCCGCTCTGCGTGGGCCCGGGCGTGCTCCTCGCCGATCAGGGCCGCCTCGCCGGCCGTGACCCCGGCGTCGGTCTCCGCCCCGTCGTGGGCCGGCGTGGCCGCGGCGGCCGGGGCCGCGAGGAAGACGGCCGCGGCCAGCGTGGCGGCCAGGGCGGCGGACCGGTGTGCTGCTCGGGACATGCGACTCCTCGGTGTGCGACGACCGCCGGGACGGGAGGGACGCCATGCTAGAAGATCAGGTGCATATCACCTCATATGACGCGCACCCTCAGCGCGGAACGGCATACAAAAACACCCCGGACGAATTGACGTCCGGGGTGTGCTTCCGCGTATATTAAATAGTTCACACTCTCTATTGAACGAGGGCGTGACGAAGCTTTACGGGGACATCGTATCGCGCTGGGAGCGAAATTGTCAAACACCGAATTTCAGAGCGAGCAGGAATTCATCACCGAGCTCTACGCGCGCCTCGAAGACCTGCGGGACCAGGCCGAACAGGCTGTTCAGGGCGCCCTGGGGGAGGCCGCCAACGGCCCCCAGGCCCGGCTGGAAAGGGATGTACTGGTCGCCGAGCAGTCCGGCCTGCTTTCCGCCCTGAACTCCGCCGAACACGGTCTGTGTTTCGGCCGGCTGGAGTTCTCCGACGGCCGCGACCACCACATCGGCCGAATCGGGATCAGGCAGGACGACGCCGAACGCACCCCGCTCGTCCTCGACTGGCGCGCCGAAGCGGCCCGCCCCTTCTACCTGGCCACCGGCCACGTCCCGATGGGCCTGCGCCGCCGGCGCCACATCACCACCCATGGACGCCGGGTCACCGCACTGCACGACGAGATCCTCGACCTCGCCGACACCGAGCGCACCGGCTACGAGGGCGCGGACGCCGACGCCGTGCTGCTCGCCGCCCTCGACGCCGCCCGCACCGGCCGCATGCACGACATCGTGCGGACCATCCAGGCCGACCAGGACCGCATCATCCGCTCCCCGCACCAGGGCGTCCTCGTCGTGGAGGGCGGTCCCGGCACCGGCAAGACCGCCGTCGCCCTGCACCGCGCCGCCTACCTCCTCTACGCCCAGCGCGAGCTGCTCGCCAGGCGCGGCGTGCTGATCGTCGGCCCCAACCCCGCCTTCCTCGGCTACATCGGCGAGGTACTGCCCGCCCTCGGCGAGACCGGGGTGCTCCTCGCCTCCCCCGGCGACCTGTACCCGGGCCTGCGGGCCACCGGCACCGACCGCCCCGGCGCCGCCGCCGTCAAGGGCCGCGCGGCCATGGCCGACGTCCTCGCCCGGGTCATCGCCGACCGGCAGACGCTCCCCGAGACCGTGCCCGCCGGCAGCGGCGAGGACAGCGCCGTCGTCCCCGAGCCGGCACTGGAGATCGACCACGACGACTACGGCACCCTGCTGCTCGACCGGACCATGGCCCATGCCGCCCGCGACCGGGCCCGCACCACCGCCCTGCCCCACAACCTGGCCCGCCCCTACTTCGCGTTCGCGGTCATCGACGCCCTCACCGAACAGCTCGCCGACCGGCTCGGCGCCGACCCCTACGGCGGCCCCAACCTGCTCGGCCCGGACGACGTCGCACAGCTCGGCAAGGAGATCGCCACCAGCTCCGAGGTGCACGCCGCCATCGACACGCTCTGGCCGGACCTGACCCCCGAGCAGCTCGTCGCCGACTTCCTCGCGGACCCCACCCACCTCCCCGCCGAGGACGCCGAGCTGATCCGGCGCGCCGAGGGGGAGTGGACGCCGGCCGACGTCCCGCTCCTCGACGAGGCCGCCGAACTCCTCGGCGTCGACGACACCGCCCGCAAGGCCGCCGCCGCACGCGACCGGCTGGAGCGCATCGCCTACGCGCAGGGAGTCCTCGACCTCTCCCAGGGCTCGGAGTCCTACGAGTTCGAGGACATGGAGAGCGAGTACCTGGCCGCCCACGACATCATCGACGCCGAGCGGATGGCCGAACGCCACGAGGAGGCCGACCACCGCACCACCGCCGAACGCGCCGCCGCCGACCGCACCTGGGCCTTCGGCCACGTCATCGTCGACGAGGCGCAGGAGCTGTCCGAGATGGCCTGGCGGCTGCTGATGCGCCGCTGCCCGACCCGCTCCATGACCCTGGTCGGCGACCCCGCGCAGACCGGCGACGAGGCGGGCTGCGGCTCCTGGAAACAGATCCTCGACCCCTACGTCGGCGACCGCTGGGAACACGTCCGGCTCGGCGTCAACTACCGCACGCCCGCCGAGATCATGGAGCTGGCGGCCGGAGTGCTCCGCGCCCACCGGCCCGGCTTCGAACCGCCCCGCTCGGTGCGCTCCACCGGCGTACGCCCCTGGGTACGGGAGACGGCCGGCCTCCCCGCCGCCGTGGCCGCAGCCGTCCGCGACGGCGCGCCCGCCGAGGGCAGGCTCGCGGTGATCGCCCCCCGCCCCCTGCACCCGGCCCTCGCCGCCGCGCTGCCCGGCGTACGGGCGGGGGAGCAGCCCGACCTCACCCGGCCGGTGGTCCTGCTGGACGCCCGCCAGGCCAAGGGGCTGGAGTTCGACACGGTGATCGTCGCCGAGCCCGCGGACCTCGACCCGAGCGACCTCTACGTCGCCCTCACCCGCGCCACCCAGCACCTCGGGGTGGTGCACACCGGCCGCCTCCCCGAAGGGCTGACCGGCTGACCCGACGGAGACCTGGGGGCCCGGCCACGGCCGCACGGCGGCACGTGGCCGGATTCGCCCCCCTCCAGGGGGCTTTGACCGTCGTAGGGTGATCGGATGGCCCTCGTCGACATCACCTCCAGCGCCCCCGACTTCGACTCCGACCCGCACTCCTTCTACGCGGCCCTGCGCGCCGCCGGGCCGGTCCACCAGGTCAGGGGCCCCGGGCCCGCGCAGGACGCGTACTGGCTCGTCGTCGGGTACGAGGAGGCCCGCCAGGCCCTCACCCACCCGGACCTGCTCAAGGACTGGCGCAACTCCGGGCTGTATCCGGACATGGAGCCCAGCGCCTCCAGCTCCAACATGCTGGAGGCCGACCCGCCCCACCACACCCGGCTGCGCCGCCTGGTGGCCCGGGAGTTCACCGCCCGCCGGGTGGAGGCGATGCGCCCCCGCGTCCAGCGGATCACGGACGAGCTGCTGGACGCCATGGCCGCCCGGCCCGAGCGCTCCGCCGACCTGGTCGAGGCCCTCGCCTTCCCGCTCCCCATGACGGTGATCTGCGAGCTCCTCGGCGTCCCCGACCTCGACCGCGAGCGGTTCCGCCGCTGGTCCAACGAGATCGTCGCGCCCCGCCCGGAGACCACGAACGAAGAGGCGCTCGTCGAGCTCACCCGCTACCTCACGGACCTGGTCGCCGAGAAGGCCAAGTCCCCGGGCGACGACCTGCTCAGCGCCCTGATCCGCACCCGCGACGAGGACGGCGACTCGCTCTCCCCCGACGAGCTGATCGGGATGGCCTTCCTGCTGCTGGTCGCCGGCCACGAGACCACCGTCAACCTCATCTCCAACGGCGTACGGGCCCTGTTCGCGCACCCGGACCAACTGGCCGCCCTCCGCGCCGACTGCGACGGCCTGCTCGGCGGCGCCGTGGAGGAGATGCTCCGCTACGACGGCCCCGTACAGAACGCCACCTACCGCTACGCCGCCCGGGACGTGGAGCTCGGCGGCGTCCTCATCCCCGCCGGATCGGTCGTGCTGGCCTCCCTCGCGGGCGCCGGCCGGGACCCGGGCCGCTTCGCAGAACCCGACGTGTTCGACATCCGCCGCGCCCCCGGCGGCCACCTCGCCTTCGGGCACGGGCTGCACTTCTGCCTCGGCGCACCGCTGGCCCGGATCGAGGGCCGGATCGCCGTCCGGAGCCTGCTGGAACGGTTCCCCGCCCTCAAGGCCGACCCGGCCGGCGGCCCCCTGGAGTGGATCCCGGGCACCCTGATGCACGGCGTGACCCGGCTGCCGGTGCGCTGGTAGCGCTTCCCGCGTTTGCTGCGGAACGGCGGATACCGCCTGCCGGTACACGTTTTGGCATGGCGCCGGATCCTCAATACGATCCGGCGATGATCACAAGAAAACGACTGGCGGCAGGGGCCTGCGGCCTGTTCGTCGCCTTGACCGCGGGACTCCTCCCGTCGACCGCGGCCGCCGCCGACGGACCGGCGAAGGAGCCGCCGAAGGTCGAGCTCGTGCTCGACGTCAGCGGCTCCATGCGCGCGAACGACATCGACGGCCAGTCCCGCATGGCCGCCGCGAAGCAGGCCTTCAACGAGGTCCTCGACGCGGTACCCGACGAAGTCCGCCTGGGCATAAGGACCCTGGGCGCCACCTACCCCGGCGACGACAGGGCGCTCGGCTGCAAGGACACCAAGCAGCTCTACCCCGTCGGCACGGTGAACCGCACCGAGGCGAAGACCGCCGTCGCCACCCTCGCGCCCACCGGCTGGACACCCATCGGGCCGGCCCTCCAGGCCGCCGCCCAGGACCTGGAGGGCGGCAACGCCACCCGCAGGATCGTCCTCATCACCGACGGCGAGGACACCTGCGCCCCGCTCGACCCCTGCGAGGTGGCCCGCGAGATCGCCGCGAAGGGCATCCACCTCGTCGTCGACACCCTCGGCCTCGTCCCCGACGCCAAGACCCGCGCCCAGCTCACCTGCATCGCGGAGGCCACCGGGGGCACGTACACCTCGGTGACCCACACCGCCGAACTCTCCGGCAGGGTCAGACAGCTCGTCGACCGCGCCGCCGACCCCGTCGCCACCCCCGTGGCCACCGAGGGCGCCAAGCAGTGCGCGAGCGCCCCGCAGCTGAAGGCCGGCCTCTACAGCGACCGCGAGACCTTCGGCGAGCACCGCTGGTACAAGGTCGACGTCCGCCCCGGCCAGGAGCTGCGCGCCTCGGTCAGCATCGGCGCCGACCGGGCCGTCAACAACGACTACGGCGTGCTGCTGCGCGCGACCACCGTCCACGGGCGGGAGATCGTACGCGGCTCCGAGGCCGGCGACGGCCGCACCGACGTGATCTCCACCGGCCTGCGCTACCCCAAGCCCGAACTCGACGGGGACGACGCCGAGAAGACCGAGACCGTCTGCCTCCAGGTCAGCAACTCCTTCGCCGCCGGCCCGGCCGTCAAGACCACCCCCGGCATGCCCGTCGAGCTCACCATCGACCTCGTCGACGGCCCCGCCGGCGGCTCGGACGCCGCCTCCTTCGGCCTCGGCCGCGGCTGGTGGCTGATCGGCCTGCTGGTGCTGACCGGCCTGCTCGCCGGTCTGGTCTGGGGCTGGATCTCGCGCTGGCGCATCTCCGTCTGGAGGACCAACTGATGCGTACCGTACGCACCCTGACCGCCGCCCTGCTGGCGGGAGCCGCGCTCCTGGCCCCGGCGGCGGCCGCCACCGCGGCCCCGAGCCCCACCCCCACGCCGAGCGCGGGCGCGGGCACCGGCAAGGACGGCAAGGCCCCGACCGAGGCGGGCACGGGCTTCCGCACCGCGGCGCTGTTCAAGCCCGGGCAGAAGGCCACGGCCGCCGGGTCCACCGGCGACTACCTCTACTGGGCCTTCCCCGCCGACACCGGCCAACGGGCCACCGTACGGGCCTCGGTGACGCTCCCGGCCTCCGCCGCCCGGCACGGCGCGCAGACCTGGCAGCTCGACGTCTACGACGGCCTGCGCCGCCGGCAGCCCTGCACGTACGGCCATCAGAGCGCGGCGGCCGCCAAGGAGACCGCCACCGTGGAGCTCTCCTGCACCCTGCGCACCGTCCGCTCCGGCGCCGAGGCCTGGTCCAACGATCCGCTCCCGGGCAGCTACTACGTCCGCCTGACGGTCGTCGGGGCGCACGAGGAGGACCTCGGGCTGCCCGTGAAGGCACAGGTCGAGGCCGAGATGAAGGAGACGGGCGGGGCGCGGGCGGTGGACGCGGCCCTGGCCGAGCCCCTCGTCCCGGGCATCGCGGGCGCCTCCGAGCAGCAGCGCGAGGCGCGCGCCCCGGAGGGCGGCTGGTCCTCCGGCTGGTGGTCCGACCGCTGGCTGTGGACGGCCGCCGGCGGTGTCCTCGGCGCCCTCGCGGGCATCTACGGGTACTCCCTCACCCGCGGCTCGGGCCGCCCCTCCCGGCCCCAGGCGTGACCGGGTGCCGCCGCGCCCGCCCGGTGCGGCGGCACCAGTACCCCGGATGATCATCCGGCCACGGAGCGTGGGCTATGTTGGAGGGAGAGTGACGTCAGAAGGAGGCCGCCGGTGTCATCGGGGCAGCAGGCACGCGCGCAGGCGGCCGCGATCACGCCCGGCGGGACCCCGCCGGGGCAGGAGAAGCCGCCGGCCGACCGGCTCCTCGCGCTCTTCGACGGCCACCGCCTCTCACCCGGACAGCGTCGGATCGCCCAGTACCTGATCGACCACCTCACCGAGGCGGCCTTCCTCTCCATCACCGAGCTCGCGGAGCGCGTGGGCGTCAGCCAGCCCTCGGTGACCCGCTTCGCCTCCTCCCTCGGCTTCAGCGGCTACCCGGCCCTGCGCGACGTGCTCCAGCCGATCGCCCTGTCGGCCGTCGCCGGCACGCCGGACAGCAAGGAGCAGATCCGGCAGAACGAGCTCCAGGCCGCCGTCGACGCCGAGATCGAGAACCTGGAGAACGTGCGCAGGCTGCTGGCCGACACCAACCAGGTCCTGGAGATCGGCCGCGAGCTGGCCCGGTCAGTGCCCCTGACCGTGCTGGGCCTGCGGATCTCGGTCTCCCTGGCGGAGTACTTCGCCTACGCGGCCCGCCGCATCCACCCCGACGTCCGCCTCGTGACCCGGGGCGGCAGCGTGGCCTACGACGCCCTGCTCCAGTGCCGTGCGGCCGGCGGGAGCTGGGTGCTGGCCTTCGCCATGCCCCGGCACGCCAACGAGACCCTCGCCGCCCTGC
This sequence comes from Streptomyces sp. NPDC044002, assembly GCF_056434525.1. Taxonomy (NCBI): domain Bacteria; kingdom Bacillati; phylum Actinomycetota; class Actinomycetes; order Kitasatosporales; family Streptomycetaceae; genus Streptomyces; species Streptomyces sp. NPDC044002. The sequence continues at coordinate 52,103 of NZ_JBWKEZ010000028.1, read as the reverse complement.
GCGCGGCCCGCAGCACCGGGCTGAAGGTCGTCCTGATCACGGACCCCACCGTCGGGCCGCTGGTGGAGGCGGCCGACGTGGTGCTGACCGCCGGTACCGGCTCCCGGCTGGTCTTCGACTCGTACGCGGCCCCCGGCATGCTCTCCGCCGCCCTGCTCCAGGCGATGGCCGACGCGGACCCCGAGCGGACCCAGGCGCGCCTGGAGCAGTACGAGCAGGTCGCCGACCAGCACGGTTTCTTCCTGTAAAGGCCGATTCCACCCGTCGTGCACCTGCACGTGACCGCGAGATATTCAGAGCCTGGGCATGCATGAAATTTTTCATACCCTTGATTACTCGACGGTATATATGTTTACTGACGGCGGCGCTCCGGATCCCTCAGACGCCAAAGGCGGACGTTTCCCCGCGTCCGCTTCGAACGGCCACCCAGTACGCCGAACCTCCTCACGGCGGGACCGGGTGCCGCGTCAAGGCTTGTGGATCCCCCGGAGGAGCGCCCCTGGCGGCCTCGGTCAACCCCTGGGCCGAGGCCGCCCCCCAGCAGTCTCTCGATCAGAGTTCCACACCCCTCGGAAGTGACGAGAATGCCCCAGACGGCCACCCTCACGCGCAGCCCGGACTGGCCCCTGCAGGTCAAGGCCCCCGGCACGCACGACTGGGAACGCAGCGCCACCCGCTGGCTGCGGGACCTCCTCCCGGCCCGCTACGGGAGCTACCTGACGCTGACCCGTCACCACGCACTGCTCGCGCGGCACGTGCAGCTCCAGCTCCAGCACGAGATGCGCGCGGTCCGCGTCGCCCTGCACACCAGCCGGGCCGAGCTGCCGACGATGGGCGTCGCCGAGTCGGTCATCGAGAACACGATCAGGATGTACGCCATCGAGCTGGAGCAGCTCGGCCGCCTCTCCCGCGGTGCGCGCCTCGTCTCCGAGGCGCTGCTGCTGGCGGCGACCCCGGGTCAGCGCAGGCGCTGACCCGGAGCCGGAGCCGAGGCCCGGGGCCGGGCCGTCAGGCCTGGCAGAGGCCGCGCGCGTAGTCGTACGTCGCGGTCGCCTGCGAGTACTTCCACTGCGGAGCCAGCAGGGAGTCCTTCAGCTGGTTCGCGGCGGCCGGGCTCTCGACGACGTAGCCGAAGTCCTGGAGCCAGGACGGGTACAGGTTCTTCGAGCCGATGTAGAAGGCCGAGTCGTCCACCGAGACCAGCTTGTGGTGCTGGGCGTACGGCTTCCCGTCCGCCCACGTCGCCTTGTCCGAGGCGCGGAAGGTGGCCAGCTGGAGGTTCTGGCACATCGCGGCCTTCGAGGTGCGCTCGTCGCCGGTGAGGGCCGTGAGGCGGCCGCGCAGCGCGTCGCTCACCTCGTTCAGGGACTTGATCTGCGAGTAGCCGTCGCTGCCGACCGCGCCGCGGTTCGCCGGGTCGCTGACGACGATGCGGACCTTCACGCCGGCCGCGAGCTTCGCGGCGAGCGTGTCGTAGAGCCGGATGTCGTAGCGGGGCAGCGGCGGGCAGGTCGCGTTCAGGTCCTGCTGGGAGATCTCGATGTGGTTGTTCGCGCCGGCGACCAGCGCGCGCAGGGCGCTCTCCTCCGGGTTGACCGTGTCGTAGTCCCGGTCGGCGTTGGTCCGGTCGGACACGCCGATGCCGCACTTGGTGTCGGGGGCCGTCGGCAGGACCGGCCTGAACGCGGACGTGGGGTCGCTCTGGCGGATGCCGATGCCGAGGCCGCCGACCGCGATGGCGGGGACGTCGCCGCCGCCGGCCGGGGCGGCCGGACGGGGCAGGGTGGGCATGCAGCCGGCGTTGTTCGAGGAGGCGAACCAGACGCTGCTCCAGCTGGACTTGTTGCGGCAGGTCCAGTCCCACAGGGTGTCGAGGTAGCGGCCGGCCGAGCCCGCCGCCGGACCGGACAGCGCGAGGTCGACGTCGTTCACCGGGTGCGCGGTGTCGAGGTAGTCGTCCTTCCAGCTGTTGATGCCGCCGGTGATCACCGAACCGCCGTCCACCACCACGAGCTTGGAGTGGTTCCAGGAGAAGCCGGTCTTGGAGGTGGTCATCGAGGCCACGTTCAGGGTGACGTTCGCGGCCGCCGGGCCGAGCTTGGCCACCATCTCGTCGCGGTACGAGGACGGGATCACGTTGGCGTGGTAGATCGGCGCGGCGCCCACCAGGATGCGGACCTGGAGCCGGTTGCCCTTCGCCACGGCCTCCTTGAGGCCGGCCACGATCGCGTCCTGGAAGCCGCCGTTGGGGAACGGGGCCAGGGTGGATATGTCCACGCTCTGCCGGGCCTGGGCGATGTCCTGCCGGGTCTTGTCCAGCAGCCGGCGCGAGCCCGGACGGTCGGCGCAGGACGGGTCGCCCCAGCAGCCGGGGGTCTGCAGCAGCCAGTCGGAGCCGCCGGGGGCGGAGGCGCCGAGGCTGTTGCCGGCGGTGCGCTCCCAGACCGAGCCCTCAAGGCCGGGGGAGACCTGGCGCAGGGTCTGCTCGATCGAGTCCAGGTGCGGGGTCGGCGAGTCGGCGGCGAAGGCCGGCGCGGCGGGGAGCAGGGCGAAGGAGAGGGTGAGCGAGAGGGCCGTCGTGCGGACGGTGCGTGCCAATGTGGTTCCTTGGTACTGGGGGGTGGCTCCGGCCGGGCGGCATGGTCGTTCCGGGCCCCGGCCTTGATCAACTCGCGCAAGTTACCAGCCCGTAAGCCCCTGTTCATCCGGGCATGGTCGCCTTCCGGCCACCCCGCGGGGCGCCCGGCCGGGCCCGCCGGACGGGGTCCGGCCATCCGGCCCGGCCATGTGGCCGAAACATGCCGCCGGAATTGGATCGTCCGAATCGGGTCGTCCGAATGCGGTTCCGCCGGCCACGAGATGGCGTCGAGCCGGGGTGCCGTCGAGCGCGGGACGCCGTCGGTTGCGGGACGCCGTCGGCGGGATGGGATCATGGCCGGATGCCCGAGACCCCGACCTCCGTGACCGACCGGTGGCCGCCCGCCCCCGAAGGCTCGACCGCCTGGCTGGCCGAGCTCTGCGAGGACGACGGCCTCACCGGCTTCACGCCCCCCGGACTGCCCGACGCGGCCTGGGTCTTCCACGCCATCTACGAGCACCCACAGGGCCCGGCCGAGGTGCCGGCGGCCGCCGGGGAAGGCCTCGGCCGTGGCGAACACCCCGGCCCCGGCTGGCGCCGCCTGCGCTGGACCGAACTGGCCCGGCGGCTCGGGGACCCCGTCGCCACCCCCGAACTCCCGCCCTGCTACCGCAGCTTCCCGTCCTTCAAGACAGAGCCCGGCCGCCCGGCCGGCATCTGCTGGCCCACCGAGGGCAGCCTCGACCGCGAGACCTGGAACCGGCTGGTCGGGATCCTCCTGCGGCACAGCCCCCAGGGGGCCGACACCCCCTGCCTCGCCTACTACAACCCCCTGACGCTCGGCGCGTGGGACTTCGAGAACCTGCACGTCCGGGCGGGCCGCCTGGGCGACGCCGAGGCGCTCTACGACTACCCCGAAGCCGAGTTCAGCCCCTCCAACCTCTGGGCCGCGGACCGCTCGTGGGTCGTCTGCAGCGACTACGACCTGTGGGCCACCAAGGTGGCCGGTCCCGCCCCGCTCGTCGAGGCCCTCCTGGCGGACGCGGAGCTGGAAGCGCTGCGGATGCCCCCGGCGCCCTGGAACTGATCCCGGGCGCCGGGGCGGCCGGCCGTCACAGCCAGGGGATCTCGTCCGCGCCGTAGCGATAGGCGCGGAACACCGAGTTCTGGGCGCCGCGCGAGGACTCCAGTCCCGTGCCCCGGCTGAACGAACCGAACTCCGGCACCACGAACTCCCACACCACGTCCCCCTCCGGGGTCACCTCGAAGAGGCGCCCGAAGGAGCCCTCCGCCACGAAGGTGTTCCCGTTCGGCAGCCGCTGCGCGCTGGACATGTACGGGCTGAAGAAGTTCTGCGGCGGGTTGTCCTCGTACGACCACACCTCCGCGCCGCTGACCGGATCCAGCTCCAGCACCCGCGAGTACGGCACCGAGGTGGTGTCCCGGTAGGTCCCGTTGTCGAAGACCAGGATGTTGCCGCCCGGCAGCTCGTGCGGGTGGTGCTGCTGCGCCAGTACGTCCGGGCCGATCCGCCAGCGGACGGAGCCGTCCGCGCGGTCCACGGCCACCGTCGTCGAAGCGCTGCGGAAGCCCACCACGATCCCGCCGTCGGCGAGTTCGTTGACCGTGTTCGCCATCGGCCAGTGCTCACGGGCGAAGTGCGGGTTCAGCGGCACCTCCTCCGGGTCCAGGTGCTCGATGGCCGCCCAGCGCCACAGCACCTCGCCCTCCCAGGTCAGCTCGTACACCACGTCCCCGTAGACCACCCCGCCCGGCGCCTCCGAACCGGGGATCCCGCCCCGGATCCGGGCGGCGTCGGCCGCCGACAGCGGCTCCACGCCGGTGATCAGCAGGTTGCCGTTGCGCAGGATCGATGCGTCGTGGTGGTGGAAGGGGTGCCGGGCCTCGCGCAGCACCGTGGAGTCCGGGGCCAGCTCCTGGAAGATGCCGCCGTGGTAGACGTCCCAGATCGGGAAGAGCGTCGGCCCGGAGGTGTCCTTCGCCGCGTAGAAGAGGTTGCCGTTCGGCAGGAGCTGCGCCTGGCGGCCCGGCGGGTGCGGGGAGTTCCAGGTGTGGACCGGCTTGCCCTCGATGTCCACGAGGTGGATCGTGCCGTCGCCGGTGATGGGGGTGTAGAGGGTGTAGCCGCCGTAGCTGCGCACGGGGTCGTGGGCGCGCAGTCCGGTGCCGCGGCGGCGGAGGGTGTTCTGGTCGACGGTCATGGGTGTCGTACCTGCTTCCTGGTGAAGGGGAGGGCGGAGGGGGTCAGCGGAGGGTGACGGCGGCCGGGTCGGCCGCCGTCAGGGGTGCGGGGCGCAGCCGTTCGCGCAGGGCCTGCCGGTCGGCGGCGCCGGGCAGGTTCTGGGCGGCCTTGGCCCAGGCGGCCTCGTCGGCCAGCTGGGCGAGCAGCTCGGGGGTCAGGCTCGCGCCGTACGTGTAGCGGGGCTGGAAGGAGTCGACGTAGCCGGCCTGGAGCGCGCCCTTGGACTGGGCGACGACGGCCGCCCGCGCGGCGGCCGGATCCGCCTCGGCGGCCCGCTGCGCGCGCAGCACCGTACGCAGCACGGCGGTGGCCGCGGCGTCGTCGGCGGAGGGGCCCGAGACGAGCAGGGTGCGGGCGGTGTAGCCGGAGAAGGGGACCTCGGCGTAGCGGTCGGCCAGGGCGGTGCGGGCGGCGTCGTAGAAGCTGGGGAAGGTGACCCCGGCGTCGACGTCGCCGCGGGCGAGCGCCGCCGCGACCTGGTTCGGAGCCAGGTTGACCACGGTCACGTCGGCCGGGGTCAGCCGCTCCGAGGCGAGCATCCGGCTCAGGGCGTACTCGACGTTGGTGCCCTGCGGGACCCCGACCTTGCGCCCCTTGAGCGCGGCGAAGCCGGTGATCCCGCGGTCGGTACGGGTCAGCAGGCGCCAGTCGGAGAACCGCGAGAGGTCGGCCACGATCCGCACGTCCCGCCCGCCGAGCGCGGCCGTCACGGCGGGCAGGTCGCCCACGACCCCGAAATGGGCCTGCCCGCCGAGGACGGCGTTGAGCGCGTCCCGTCCGGTGGACAGGGTGGTCACGGTGGCGTCGAGCCCCTCCTCGGCCCAGAGCCCCCGCTCCTGCGCGAGGTACACCGGCGCACCGCCGAGCTGATCGCTCCCGGCCACGGTCACGGCCCTCCGCCCGCTCCCCTCCGGGGATTGCGCGCAGGCGGTGGCGAGCAGGGACAGCAGCGCGGCGAACAGCACGGCGGCTGCCGCGCGGGGTCTGGTTCTGCCTCCGGGACGGGGCATGGCAGTCGGTCCTTTCCGGATCGGGGTACGGGGGGTGGGACTCGGGGGTCATGCGGGTCGGGGCGCCGGCCGGAGGGCGGGTCGCCCCCGGGTCGAGGGGCGCGTGCCGCGCGGGCCGTCGGCCGGCCAGCGCCGGCCCGGATCGCGGGCTCCGCGGGTCCTGGTCCGGCCGGGTGGGCGGCGGGGACGGATGCCCGGGCCTCGGGGGCCGCGGCCCGGGGCGGGGTAGGGGCCGTTCGGCGCCGGGCTCCGGGCTTCGGGCAGTGGGCGGGGTCAGACGGTGGTCAGGTGGCGGGCTATCAGGGCGCGGAGGTCCGGGTCCGGGGGGCCCGGGGGGACGGGGTGGTCCGCCAGGACCCGGCCCGGAGAGGCGCCCAGCACCACCACCCGCCCGGCCAGGGCGAGCGCCTCGTCGATGTCGTGCGTCACGAACAGCACCGTGGTCCCGCTGCGCCGCCACAGCTCCCGCAGCAGGTCCTGCATCCGGCCCCGGGTCAGCGCGTCCAGCGCCCCGAACGGCTCGTCCATCAGCAGGACCTCCGGCTCCGCCGCCAGCGCCCGGGCCAGGGCGACGCGCTGCTGCATGCCGCCCGACAGCTGCGCCGGGTACTTGTGCGCGCCGTCCGCCAGCCCGACCTCCGCGAGCGCGGCCAGCGCCCGCTCGCGCCGCTCCCGGCGCGGCAGCCCGAGCCGTTTCAGCGCGAACTCGACGTTGCCCCGGGCCGTGCGCCACGGGAACAGGGCGTAGTGCTGGAAGACCACCCCCCGCTCCGGGCCCGGCCCCTCCACCGGCACGGACCCGGCCGTCACCCGGCCCGACGCGGGCCGGACGAAGCCGGCCACCGTGTTCAGCACCGTGGACTTGCCGCAGCCGCTGGGCCCCAGCAGCGCGGTGAACGACCCCGCCGGGAACACCAGGTCCGTCCGCTCCAGCACCGGCGCAGCGCCGTAGCCCACCGTCAGCCCCTCCAGGCGCACTTCGAGGCTCATGACGCGCTCCAGTGCACGAACCGGCGCCCGACGGCAGCCAGCACGAGGTCCGCCGCCACGCCCAGCAGCCCGAGCACGAGCAGCCCCGCGAACATCCGGTCCACCCGCAGGAACTGGCCGTCCACCTGGAGCCGGTACGCCAGCCCGCTGTCCGCGCCGCCCAGTTCGGCGGCGACCAGGGCCAGCAGCGCCACCGAGGCCCCGTAGCGCAGCGCGGCCAGCAGCGCCGGCGCGGCGGCCGGGAGCAGCACCTCGGTGAACCGCCGGTGCAGCGGCGCCCCCAGCGAACGGGCCGCCCGCAGGTGCGAGACCGGCACCCGCGAGACCCCGTCGTGCACGTACAGCCAGACCGCGAGGAGCACGGCGTACGCGATCAGCAGCCGCTTGGCGCTCTCGCCGATCCCGAACCAGGCCGTCGCCAGCGGTACCAGCGCGATGGCCGGGATCGGCCGGAGGAAGGAGACCACCGGCGTGACGGCCGCCGACAGCCTCGGCAGGTACCCGGTGGCGAACCCGAGCGCGCCGCCCAGGACCGCGCCCAGCGCGAAGCCCTGCCCCGCGCGGGCCAGGCTCGCGCGCAGGTCGTCGGCCAGCACCCCGCTGCGGGCGCTGTCCGCCAGCGCGGCGAGGGTGTCGGCCGGCGTGGGCAGCAGCCCCGGGGCCACCGCGCCCGACCAGGCGAGCAGGGACCAGAGCCCGAGCACGGCGGCGGCCGCGCCGGCCGGCGGGCCGAACCGGCCGAGGGCCCGGCCCGTGGGGGAGGGTGTGGCGTGCACGCGAGCACTCCTCATCTGCTGTCCGGCCGTCGCCGGCCTGTGGTTCATAAGTGAGGTCAATAATTGACGAGGCTTATGAACAGGGTGTTGCAGCAGTACGAAACCTCCCGGGCCCACCCGGCCGCCGGAAGCCGATGGGGTACGTTCACCAGCGTGTCCCGCCCCGAACCCACCCCCGAAGCCATCGAGGTCGGCCGCGCGATCCGGGAGTGCCGCACGGCACGCCGGGTCTCCATGGCCGTACTGGCCGCCCGCTCCGGCCTCTCGCAGCCCTTCCTCAGCCAGCTCGAACGCGGACTGGCCACGCCCAGCCTCAGCTCGATCTACCGGATCGCCGAAGCCCTCGACGTGGCCCCCGGGACTTTCCTGCGCCCGCCGGGCCGGCCGGGCGTGGTCAGCCACGAGAGCGACCCGCAGGTGATCCGCGTCAGCGAGGCCGCCGGGCAGGTGGCCCAGGTGCTCATCCCGGGCGGGCGCAGCGCGCTGATGGAGGCCTACGAGCACCACTTCGAGCCGGGGCAGGGCGAACGCGGCTGGTTCGAGCACCCCGGCGAGGACTTCCTCTACGTCCTGGAAGGGTCCGTCGTCCTCGAAGTGCGGGGCGAGGAACCCCTGTTGCTGACCGCCGGCCAGAGCGCCCACCACCGCGGCGACCTGCCGCACCGCTGCGTGCTCGCCGGCGGGGGCGCGGCGGCCGCCCGTACCCTGCTCGTCATCGCCAGCCCGTGACCCCCGGAACGGCGGTCTCCCCTTTCGCGTGAGGACCGTGCTGGAATGTCCCCACACGGTCCGTACACGGCAGTGGGGTGGACACGATGCCTCTTGAGGGCGAATACGATCCGAGCCCGGCGCGGTGGGTGCGCGAACAGGTCGAGCTGTACGAGAGTTCGGGCGGCACGCAGGGCACGACGCTCTGGGACACCGGTCTGCCGGTCGTCATCGTCACGATGCGCGGCGCGCGGAGCGGCAGGATCCGCAAGATCCCGCTGATGCGCGTGGAGCACGAGGGGCGGTACGCGGCCGTGGCCTCCAAGGCCGGCTTCCCGCGCCACCCGGTCTGGTACTTCAACCTCAAGGCCCACCCGCGGGTCGACCTCCAGGACGGTCCCGAGCGCCGCGTCATGACGGCCCGTGAGATCACCGGGGGCGAGAAGGCCCGGTGGTGGCGGCGCGCGGTCGCCGCGTACCCGCCGTACGCCGAGTACCAGGAGAAGACCGACCGGGTGATCCCCGTCTTCGTACTCGAACCCGACCACCCGGCCGCGGGGCCGCAGGGCCGCGGCACGAGGTGACGGGAGGTCAGGCGCCGTCCGCCGGGGCGTCCTCCGGCGCCGCGTAACAGTGTACGGAGACCAGCCGGTCCGGCGCCCAGCGCTGCTCGACGGTCGCCAGCAGGCTCCAGCCGAGGCGCTCGTACAGCGCGGCCGCCGCGGTGTCGGAGGCCACCACGTCGAGCACCGGGTGCAGCCCGAGCTCCCGCGCCCCGCGCACGGCCCGCGCCATCAGCAGGGCGCCGGTCCCGTGCCCGCGCGCGCCGGGCGCGACGAACAGCCGGCTGACGACGGCCGTGCCCTCCACGGGCACCCCCGTCCGCCGGCTCCACAGCTCCGGCGCCGAGTCGCCCGGCCCGCTGCGGCACAGCCCGACGTGCCCGGCCACGCGGCCCTCCCGCTCCGCCACCCAGCTGCCGAGCAGCGCGGGCGGCGACAGCCAGTCCCGCGGCCGCTCGGGCCAGTCCACCGGGTAGCCGTCGCCGTGGTGGACCTCGGCGAGTGCGCGCACGCACGCGCCGAGGTCCTCGGGTTCACGCGGCCGGACGTCCATCCGGCCATGCAACCACAGGGGCGTCCGCCTCAGGACAGGCGGGTGACCCGGGCCCCGAACGAGGGTTCGACGAGATCGGTCCCGACCGCGACGGGCACGGTCTTCGCGCCGAGCCCGTCGCCCACGGTCAGCACGCCGACCTCCGTCCCGGCCTTGGCCTCGTGCGGCAGCGGCTTCGCGCCCGCGCCGAGGGAGAGCCGCAGCTGCTGGCCCGGTACCCCGACCACGGTGAGGTCCTTCGCGGCCACGAGCGGGGTCGAGCCGCCGAGCCCGTCGGACACGTGGCCCACCGGCTGCCCCTTGCGGATGACGGTGGCCGGGGCGAGGGTGTTGCGGACCGCCTCGATGATCTTGCGGCTGTTGTTCAGCACCAGCTCCAGGCTCTTCGCGGCGTTGGGGTCCGGCCCGTCCACGCGCTGCTCCATCATCACACCGAGGATCAGCGGGCTCTCGCCGCCGACCTTCTTGTCCGCGGCCCACATCAGGGTGCCGCCCGCCGGGGTGCTGGACCCCGTCTTGATGCCCACGGCGCCCAGACCGCGGACCGAGAGCAGGGTGTTGTTGTTGTCGACCGCCTGGGTTCGCCCCTTGACGGGGGACGAGGCCAGCTCCACGATCTGGCGGAACGCCTCCTCCCGCATCACCGCCTCCGCGAGCTTGAGCTGGTCCACGGCGGTACTGACCGTGCCGGCGTCCAGGCCGCTCGGGTCCGTGTACGTGGTGTCCCGCATGCCGAGTTCCTTCGCGGCCGCGTTCATCTTCGCGACGAAGGCCGCCTCGTCGTTCCCGCTGTCCCAACGGGCCAGCTGGCGGGCGATGTTGTTGGCGGACGGGATCATCATCATCTTGAGCATGTCCTGCTCGCTGAACTTCTGCCCGAGGGTGAGGTCCTTGATCCGGGACTCGTCCTCGGACTTGCCCTCGGCGACCGCCTTGGCGTCGATCTCGATGGCGGGGCCGGGCTCGTTCTTGCGCAGCGGGTGGTTCTTGAGGATCACGTACGCCGTCATCACCTTGCCCACGCTGGCCGTCGGGACCGGCTTCTGCTCGCCGAACGTGCTGATGACTCCCGAGCCGGGGAAGCGGACCGCTGCCTGCCCCTTGGCCGGCCAGGGGATGGTGGTCGAGCCCTCGATGGTGTGCGAGGTCTGCTCGGTGACGAACGTCGGTGCGGGGAGCGGGCGCAGCATCTGCGCTCCCGCGATGCCGCCGCCGAGCAGCAGCACGATCGGCGTCCACACCTTGACGCGGCGCGTGAGGGTGCGGCGCGGGGTCTCCGGCGGGGGAGCGGTGTTGGTCAGCTCGGCCAGCAGTTCGAGCGGCGGCAGCGGGGTCTCGCGGGTGGGCTCCAGCGCCGGGCGCTGCTGCGGCTGCGGCTGCGACGGCCTGACGGCGTCGGGGTCCTTGAGCGCGACGAACTCGCTGGTCCGCTCGGGGTCGTGCGGTTGCGCTGCCGCGCCCTTGCGTGCGGTGGGCGCCTCCCTAGCCGGCGAGGGCGCGCCGGCCCCCTTGCCCGCGGGGGAGCCTTCCCCGTCCTCCGCCTTCGCCCAGGACGGACGCGGGCGGTCCCCGCCCCGGGCCGGCACGGCGCCGTCCGCGGGGTTGTCGCCCTCAGCGGTGTCGCCCTTCGCCCAGGACGGGCGCGGGCGGTCGCCGGCCCGGGCCGGTGCGGTGTCGTCCGCGGGGTTGTCGCCCTCAGGGGTGTTGCCCTTCGCCGATGAGGGGCGCGGGCGGTTCTCGGCCCGGGCCGAGGTGGTGCCGTCCGCGGGGTTGTCGCCCTCAGCGGTGTCGCCCTTCGCCCAGGACGGGCGCGGGCGGTCCTTTCCGGCCTCCGCCGACGCGTCGTGAGCCGGGCCGCCCGAGCGGTCCCCCGTCGCGTCCCCGCCCGGGGTCTCCCGCGCACCGGACCCGCTGCCCGCGGCCGGCTCGTCCCCCGACTCCGCCTGCCCGGTGGTGGTGTCGGCTTCCGCCTCCGGGCCGGCCCCGCCAGACGCACGTGCGGGGGCATCGTCGTCCGGCTCGGGGGCCGTGCCCGTTCCCTCGTCCGCGGCGGTCGACTCCGAGGCGCGGACGGGTTCCCGCTCGGCGGGGGTGCCGGTCCCGGATCCCGCGTCGGCGGGGGCGGCGTCGGCCGCCTCGCGTCCCGCCGGGGCGCCGGCGGGTTCACGCCCGCCCGGGGTGTCCTTCGCGGGCTCCGGCTCGGCGTCGTCGCGTTCCGCCCCGCGCCCGGCCAGGGCGCCGACGGGAGCGCCGCTTTCCGACTCCGGGGCGGCGTCCTTCGGCTCGCGCCCGGCGAGTGTGCGGGTTCGGGGGTCGGTGGGTGCCGCCTTCGGCCGGGCGGGGGCGTCGGCGTCGGCCTCGGTCTTGGGGGTGCTTGCCTCGCGCTTGGTCAGGGTGCGGGTGGGGGTGTCGGTTTCCGGCTCCGGGGCGGTGTTCTCCGGTTCGCGTCCGGCCAGGGTGCGGGTTCGGGGGTCGGTGGGTGCCGCCTTCGGCCGGGCGGGGGCGTCGGCGTCGGCCTCGGTCTTGGGGGTGCTTGCCTCGCGCTTGGTCAGG
>NZ_JBWKEZ010000028.1:32889-40010 GCF_056434525.1 Streptomyces sp. NPDC044002 | reverse complement strand
GGTGCGGGTGGGGATGTCGGTTTCCGACTCCGGGTGGGTGCTCTCCGGTTCGCGCCCGGCCGGGGCATCGGTGGGGGTGTCGGTCTCCGGCTCCGGGGCGGTGTCCTGCGCTTCGCGCCCGGCCAGGGCATCGGTGTTCTCCGGTTCACGCCCGGCCAGGGCACCGGTGCCGTCGGGGCCCCGTTCGCCCTCCTCCGGGTTCCGCCCGGACCGCGCACCGTTCGCCACCGCTTCCGCCTTCATCCACGCCCCACTTTGCTGTTCACATCCGGCTGCGCCGGTTCTCGCCATCACGTCCGCGCGGCCGTCCCCGGCCCGCCGATCACCTAGATGCCCGCCCCGGCCTCCGCGTTCCCGCCGTGGCGGGCTGTGACGGTTCGGTCATACTCCGCCGGTTTGACGGGCCCTCACTCAGTCTGCACTATTCCACTAACGTGTTAGTGGAATGAGGTGGAGGGATGGAGTTCCGAGTAGACCGGCGCAGCGGCGTCGCCACCTATCTGCAGCTCGTCACGCAGGTCAAACAGGCCCTGCGGCTGGGCGTGCTGGAGCCGGGGGACCGGCTGCCGACGGCCCGGGAGGTGGTGGCGGCCACCGCCATCAACCCCAACACCGTCCTCAAGGCGTACCGCGAGCTCGAACGCGAAGGGCTCGTCGAACCGCGCCCCGGCGCGGGGACGTTCGTCCGCCGCTCCCTCTCGCACCCCGGCGCGGCGCCCGATTCGCCGCTGCGCCTGGCCCTGGCCGCCTGGATGGCCCGGGCCCGCGAGGAGGGCCTGGACCGCGAGGACATCACGGCGCTCATCGCGGCCGCCGTGGACGAAAGCTTCAACCCCTCCGGGCCCGGGCGGCCCGGACAGTCGAGAGAGGAAACGGCGTGAGCGATCCGACCCACGCGCCGGCACTACGGGCCACCGGGCTCGGGCGGGAGTTCGGCGGCCACCGGGCCCTGCACGCCTGCGACGTCGAACTGCCCGCGGGCCGCGTCACGGCCCTCGTCGGCCCCAACGGCGCCGGCAAGAGCACCCTGCTCCAGCTCGCCGCCGGCCTGCTGCGCCCGACCAGCGGGGAGATACGCGTCTTCGGCGAGGCCCCCGGCACCCCCGGGGCCCGCCGCCGCACCGCCTTCCTCGCACAGGAGAAGCCGCTGCACGCGGGCTTCACCGTCGCCGAGACCCTGCGCCTGGGCCGCGCGCTCAACCGCGGCCGCTGGGACCAGGACGCCGCCGAGCAGCTGCTCACCGGCTCGGGCATCCGCCGCGGGGCCCGCATCGGGTCGCTGTCCGGCGGCAACCGGACCCGGGTCGCGCTGGCCCTCGTACTCGGCAAGCGCGCCGAACTGCTGCTCCTCGACGAGCCGCTGGCCGACCTCGACCCGGTCGCCCGGCACGACGTGATGGCCCTGCTGATGACCGAGGCCGCCGAGCACGGCACCGGCATCGTGATGTCCTCGCACGTCCTGGCCGAACTGGAGGACGTCTGCGACCACGTGGTGCTCCTCAAGGACGGTGCCGCCCGGCTCTGCGGGGACGTCCAGGAGCTCCGCGAGGCGCACACCTGGATCACCGGCCGGGCCGATCCGGCGGAGGCCGACGGACTGCCCCGCTCCATCGACCGCGGCGTCGTCGTGCACTCCGCCGTCGGCGGCCGCCAGGTCACCGCGCTCGTCCGTACGCCCCCGCCGGCCGACGACGGCCGCTGGATCACCGAGACCCCCTCCCTGGAAACCCTGTTGCTCGCCCACCTGCGCGCCCCCCGCCCCGCCGCCGAGAAGGAGGCCGCCGCATGAAGGGCGTCCTGTGGCTGGCCTGGCGCCAGCAGCGCCTGATGATCCTGTCCGCGCTCGCCCTGCTGGCGCTCTGCGCGGCGTACGTGGCGTACCGGCGCTCCGAGATGGCGGAGCTGATCGAGGTCACCGGCTGGGTGCCCTGCCCCGGCTGGAACGGGGGCTGTGAGAGCCCCGCCACCTTCGAGATCATGCAGGGGAACTCCGCCGGCATCCGCGCGCTCGGCGCCCTCGGCCTCGCGGTGCCGGCCCTGATCGGCGTGTTCTGGGGAGCCCCGCTCATCGGCCGGGAGCTGGAGACGGGCACGTTCAAGCTGGCCCTCACCCAGGGCGTGGGCCCGCGCCGCTGGTTCGCGGCCCGGTTCGGGCTCGCGGCGCTGGTCGCCGTACTCGTGGCGGCCGTCGTCGGAGCCCTCGTCGCCTGGTGGTGGCTGCCCATCGCCAACACCCTCGACGGCCCCTACTGGCACGATGCCGCGGTCTACAACGCGACCGGCCCGGCCCCGGTGGCCTGCGCCCTGTTCGGCCTCGCCGCCGGCACCCTCGCGGGCCTGCTGGTGCGCCGGACGCTGCCCGCCATGGGCGTGGCGCTGGCCGCGATCGGTACCGCGATGGTGTTCGTGAGGATCTTCCGCACCTCGTGGATCGCCCCCGAGACCCGGATCACCCCCGGCGATACCCCGAAGCGGCTCGTCGGCAGCGCCTGGTCCACCGGGGAGTTCGGCTACATCACGCCCGACGGCCGCGAGTACCCGATCATGAAGTTCTGCCAGACGTCCGGCGACGAGATGCGGGCGTGCATGGCCGAGCACGGCTTCACCGGCCGCTACCACAAGGTCTATCCCAGCGGTGACTTCTGGACCTTCCAGTGGATCGACACCGCCCTCTACCTCGGGGCCGCGGCCGTGCTCGTGGGCCTGACCCTCCTCCTCCTGCGCCGCCGCTCGGCCTGACCGTCGCGCCCGCGCCCACGTCCGCGCCCGCCCACCCGTTCCGTCCGTACTCCTGGGGGACCCCTCATGGCCACCAAGAAGAACCTCACCGCCAACCGCGCCGGCCTCGGCCACAAGGTCCGCTACGCGCTGGGCAACCCGACCCGCATCGCCCCGTACGTACGCCGTGCCGCGCGCGACCGGTGGCTGCGCCTCAAGCACCCCGACCACGTGGGCTACTACCGAGCCGTCATGGCGTCCGACACCGGCCGCAACCCCGAGGCGGCCGTCGGCAGCCAGACCCACGAGCGCTGGCTGGCCCTCGGCAAGATGCAGTTCGACTACCTCGTGGCGCACGGCCTCACCCCCCGCCACCGCATGCTCGACATCGGATGCGGCAACCTGCGCGCGGGCTGGCGCTTCATCGAGCACCTGGACACCGGCCACTACTACGGCATCGACATCTCGCCCGACATCCTGATGGCCGCCAAGGGGACGCTGACCGGGCGGGGGCTCCAGGACAAGCTCCCGCACCTGACCATCACCCAGGACCTGACCCTGGACTTCCTGCCCGACCGGCACTTCGACGTGGTGCACGCGCACAGCGTGTTCTCCCACTCGCCGATCGGGATCATCGATGAGTGCCTCGCGCACGTGGAGCGCGTCCTCGCGCCCGGCGGCTGGTTCGACTTCACCTTCGACCGCACCGAGGGCACCGAACACCAGGTGCTGCGCGAGGACTTCTACTACCGCACCCAGACCCTCGTGGACCTCGCGGCCCGGCACGGGCTGAAGGCGCGCTTCATGGACGACTGGGAGGAGCTCGGCCACGGCCAGTCCAAGATCCGCGTCACCGCCGGCTGACGGCGGCGGCGGGTCCGGCCCGGGTGGCGAAGCGGGGGTGACGGCTTCCCGCCCGGGCCTCTTCGTGCTCAAATCTGCTTGGTACCGGACTACTTCGAGCAGGTTCCTTCAAATGGGCCGCCAGAGTCCGCTATCTTGCCGGGTGCATGCCAAGGCGGTGTGTCCGCGATCCGGACCGCACGAGGAGCTGCCCGATGAGTCCCACGAGACTGTCCCTGAGGCGCGACCGGCACGAACCCCCACCCGAGCACCGCCGCCGGGCCCGCCCCGGCCGCCACCGGGCGCGCCTCGCGGCCCTGCTCGCCGCCGCCCTCGCGGCCGCGGGCCTCGCCGCGGCGGGACCCGCCACCGCCCGCGCGGCGGCCGCGGCCCCGGCCGCCCCCGCCGCCACGGCGGGGAACGCCACCGGCCTGACCCAGTCGGGCGGCACCTTCACCGTGAGCACCTCCAGCGGGGCCAAGGCCCGCGTGGTCGTCGCCCGCGCCGACATCTTCCGCCTCTGGCTCTCCCCCGACGGGGCCTTCACCAACGACCCGGCCGGCTCCGACCTCGCCCCCACCACCGACTTCGGCCCCGTGAACGCGAGCTGGACCGACGCCGGCACCCACTTCCGGATCACCACCGGGGCCCTGTCCATCCGGGTCAACAAGTCGCCCCTGCGGTTCTCCGTCTACCGCGCCGACGACACCACACCCGTATGGCAGGAGACCCAGCCCACCAGCTGGGGCGGCGGCAAGACCACCCAGTACCTGGCGCGCGGCGCCGACGAGCAGTTCTACGGCACCGGCCTGCGCCTGGGCGAGTGGGCGCTGCGCGGCAAGACGGTGCCCGTGGCCGTGGACAACAGGTGGCGGGAGAACGACAACGCCAGCCCCGCCCCCTTCTACATGTCCACCAACGACTACGGCGTCATGCGCAACACCTGGGCCCCGGGCTCGTACTCCTTCGACGCGCCCACCGCCCTCACCCACGACGAGACCCGCTTCGACGCCTGGTACTTCACCGGGGACTCCCTCAAGTCCGTGCTCGACGCCTACACGGACGTCAGCGGCAAACCCTTCATGGCGCCGCTGTGGGGCTTCGAACTCGGCAACGCCGACTGCTTCAACGCCTCCAACCCCGACTACCAGGGCGACCACGGCAGGCCGCGCCACCAGACCACCCCCGACGTGGTCGGATACGCCGCCGACGCCCGTGCCGCCGACATGCCCTCGGGCTGGTTCCTGCCCAACGACGGCTACGGCTGCGGCTACACCGCACCCCTGAAGTCCACCGTCGACGCCCTGAAGGCCAAGGGCTTCCAGACCGGCCTGTGGACCTCCACCGGACTCGGCTCCATCGCCGACGAGGTGGGCACCGTGGGCAGCCGGGGCGTCAAGACCGACGTGGCATGGATCGGCGGCGGCTACAAGACCGCCTTCCAGGGCGTCCAGCAGGCCGTGGACGGCATCGAGAAGAACTCCGACGCCCGCCGGTACGTGTGGACCGTCGACGGCTGGGCGGGTACCCAGCGCAACGCCGTCGTCTGGACCGGCGACACCCACGGCACCTGGGACGACATGCGCTGGCACGTCCCCGCCATCGCCGGCGCGGGCCTGTCCGGCCTCAACTACGCCTCCGGCGACATCGACGGCATCTTCGGCGGCAGCCCCAAGACGTACGCCCGCGACCTCCAGTGGAAGGCCTTCACCCCCGCCTTCATGACGATGTCCGGGTGGGGCGCCGTCAACCCGTCGGCCGGCTACCAGGACAAGCAGCCCTGGCGCTTCGCCGAGCCCTACCTGTCGATCAACCGCAAGTACCTCCAGCTGAAGATGCGGCTGATGCCCTACCTGTACACGATGAGCCGCACCGCCCACGAGACCGGAGTCCCCAGCACCCGCGCCATGGTCCTGGAGTACCCCGACGACCCCGTCGCCCGCGGGAACCTCACCAGCGGCCAGTTCATGGCCGGGGACTCCTTCCTCGTCGCGCCGGTCGTCTCCGACACCTCCGTCCGCGACGGCATCTACCTGCCCGCCGGGACCTGGACGGACTACTGGACCGGGAAGACGTACGCGGGCCCCGGCTGGCTGAACGGCTACCGGGCACCCCTGGACACCCTGCCGCTGTTCGTCAAGGGCGGGGCGATCGTGCCGATGTGGCCGCAGATGAACTACTCGGGCGAGAAGCCCGTCGACACCCTCACCTACGACATCCACCCGCGCGGCGCCTCCTCCTTCAGCCTGTACGAGGACGACGGCCGCACCCGTGCCCACGCCTCCGGTGCCTTCGCCCGCCAGCGCGTCGACGTCAGCGCCCCGACGGCCGGCGCCGGCACGGTGACCGTCTCCGTCGGCGCCCCCACCGGCAGCTACGCCGGCCAGCGGGCCTCGCGGGGCTACGAGTTCACCCTCCACGTGGCCTCCGCGCCCGCCACCCTCACGGCGGACGGCGCCGCGCTGCCCCGCCTCGCCGACAAGGCCGCCTACGACGAGGCCGCCACCGGCTGGTTCTTCGACCCCGCCGACCGCGCGGGCGTCCTGTGGGTCAAGACCGGTACGAAGACGGGCGCGTTCAGCGTGACCGCCACCGGGACCTCCGTCCCGGCCGCCGAGGCGATCCCGGTCACCTCCACGCCCATCTCCCAGTCGGCGTGGACCCTGGTCTCCGCCGACAGCCAGGAGACCGCCGCCGAGAACGGGGCCGCGGTCAACGCCTTCGACGGCAATCCCGCCACCTTGTGGCACACCGCCTGGTCCTCCGGGAAGGCGGCCGCCCTGCCGCACGAGATCCGGATCGACCTCGGCGCCCGCTACAGCGTCGACGGCCTCGGCTACCTGCCGCGCCAGGACGGCGGGGTCAACGGCCGGATCGGCGGCTACGAGGTCTACGTGTCCGACACCACCGCCGACTGGGGCACCCCCGCAGCCACCGGCACCTTCGCGGACACCGCGGCGGCCAAGTCCGTCACCCTCGCACCCCGGACCGGCCGCTACCTCAGGCTGCGGGCCCTGACCGAGGCGGGCGGCCGCGGCCCCTGGACCAGCGCCGCCGAACTCACCCTCACCGGCCGCCCGGCACCCCTCCCGGCGGACGCCACCCTCGTCAACGCGGCCTCCGCGCGCTGCCTGGACCTGCCGCACAGCGACACCACCCCGGGCACCGCACCCACCCTCTACACCTGCCACGGAGGCCCGAACCAGCGCTGGACCCTCCAGGACGACGGCCGCATCACCGGCCTGGGCGGGGTCTGCCTCGACGCCGCCGACCCGGCGAAGGTCGCGGTACGGGCCTGCGCCGCCGGCCCCGCCCAGACCTGGCAGCCCGGCCCGGACGGCAGCCTGCGCAGTGCCGGCCAGTGCCTCACCCCGGCGGGCTCCGGCACCGCCAACGGCACCGGACTCACCCGGGCCGCCTGTACCGGAGCCGCCGCCCAGCGCTGGACCTTCACCCCCTGACCGCGGGGGGGGGCCGGGGCCCCCCACCGAGACGGAACCGCCTGCGGCCTCGAGCGGAAGAGCAAAAAGCCGAACTCCCATCACAACAAACCAGACCCA
>NZ_JBWKEZ010000028.1:0-32879 GCF_056434525.1 Streptomyces sp. NPDC044002 | reverse complement strand
GAACAGGGCCCCCCCCCCGGCCTGACCCTCCCCCCCCCCCCCCCCCCTCCTTCCCCCCCCCCCCCCCCCCCCCCCCCCCCGCCTGCGGCCTACGCCGGTTCCGGTTGCGCGGCCGGTGCCGCCGCCCGGGTCCGGGCCGGCAGCAGCCAGGCCGCCGCCAGGCCGAGGGCGGCCAGGCACGCCAGGGCCGCCAGGGGCCGCCCCGCCGTACCGGCCCCGGAGGCACCGGCCCCGGCGCCCGCCGCCACGGCGATCCCCAGGCCCGGGCCCAGGTTCATCGCGGTCTGCTTGAGCCCGCCGACCACCCCCGCGTACCCGGCGGGGGCGTCGCCGACCACGGTCCCGGTGGCGGTGACCATCACCACCGCGAACCCGGCCCCCAGCACCCCGAACGCCGCCCCGCCGCCCGTGCCCAGCCCGGCGATCCCCAGCACCACCAGTGCCGTCCCCGCCAGCGCCGTCCGCCGGGGCCCGAAGCGGCGCAGCGCGGCCACCGCGACCGGCGCCCCGGCCACCATCAGCGCGGTCAGCGGCAGCACCCGGATCCCGGTCGCGAGCGGGCTGAGGCCCCGTACGTCCTGGAGCAGGAACGTGGCCGTGAACAGGGCCCCGGACATCCCGGCGGACACCGCCAGCAGCAGCGCCACCGCGGCCGCCACGGGCCGCGACCGGGCCACCGCCGGCGGTACTAGGGGCAGTTCCGCCCGCCGCTCACCCCGTACGAAGAGCGCCCCGAGTCCGGCCGCCGCCGCGAACCCGAGCAGCGTCGGCGCGGCCGTCCACCCGTCCTGCGGTACGCCGGCCAGCGCGTGCACCGCCGATGCCAGGGCGGCGGCGAGCAGCACCGGACCGGCCGTCCCCAGCCGCCCCGGCTCCCGCGGCGGCGGCGCGGGCACCCGTACGGCGAGCGCGAGGGCGGCGATCAGCAGCGCGGCCGGCACGTTGAGCAGGAACACCGCCCGCCAGTCCAGCAGCGCCACCAGCACCCCGCCCAGCAGCGGCCCCGCCGCCGCGGCCGCCCCGATCGCCCCGGTCCGCACCGCCACCGCCCGGCCCAGCCGCTCCGGCGGGTACGCCAGCCGCAGCAGGGCCAGCGTCGCGGGCTGCAGCAGCGCCCCGAACACCCCCTGCACGGCGCGCAGCGCGATCACCCAGCCGACCCCGGGCGCCAGCGCGATCCCCGCCGACGCGGCGGCGAAGCCGAGCACCCCCGTCAGCAGCAGCCGGGTGTGGCCGTAACGGTCCCCGAGACGCCCGGCGACGACCAGGAACGCGGCGACGGCGAGCAGGTAGGCCGTGCTCGTCCACTGGACCTCTGCGACCCCGGCCCCCAGATCGCGGCGCAGGGCCGGCTGTACGACCACGAGCACCGTGCCGTCGAGCGCGACGAGCATCGCCCCGGCGGCGCTGACGAGCAGCGCTACCCGCTCCCTCATGCGGGCTCCGCCCCCAGGTGCGCGTCCACGACGGCGTCCACCAGCGCGGCCAGCCGCGGGCAGGCCCCGTCGTCCGCGCCGGTGCCGAGGACCAGGGGCAGACTGCCGTAGCCCCACAGCTGCGCCACCCCGTGCAGCCCCGCCCACAGCGCGGCCGCCGTCACCTCCGGCTCCGCCGCCCCGCAGGCGTCGACCAGCCCGGTCAGCAGCCCGAACAGCGGCAGGGTCTGCTCCCGCAGCCGGGGGCTGCCCGAGGGCTCCTGGCCGGTGCTGTCCAGCAGGTCGTGCCGGAACATCAGCTCGAACATGCCGGGCTGCTCCAGCGCGTAGCCCACGTACGCCCGTCCGAGCGCCCGCACGTGCTCCCGTGGTGCGGGCCGCTCGGCGCCGGCCGCGAGGAAGCGGGTGCCGAGCTCGCCGAAGCCGCGGCGGGCGATGGCCGACAGCAGGGACTGGTGGGTGGGGAAGTAGCGGCGCGGTGCGCCGTGGGAGACCCCGGCGCGGCGTGCGATCTCCCGCAGGCCGAGGGAGCCGGTCCCCTCGGTCCTGACGAGCTCCACCCCGACGTCGATCAGCCGCTCGCGCAGCGGCGCATCCGGTTCCATAGGCATAGACAGTGTCTACCAGCTCGCGCAGACACTGTCTACACGACTCTCCGGATTCCGGCCCCGGGAGACGGGTAGGCGCCGCCGAGGGGCTCACAGGAGGAGGGCGTCATGGGAACCGGAATCTGGGGCTACGGGCACCGGGCGGGCTACGCACCCGGCACCGACCTCGTCGGGTACAAGGTCGAGGCGGCCGACGGGTCGATCGGCAAGGTCGACCGGCACACGGACGACGTGGCCCGCTCCTACCTCGTGGTAGACACCGGCCCCTGGATCTTCGGCCGCAAGGTCGTCATCCCCGCCGGCGTCGTCTCCCGCGTCGACACCGAGGACGGGACGGTCCACCTGACATGCACCCGCGACCAGGTCAAGGACTCGCCGGACTACGAGAAGAACGGCCGACACGAGGACGAGCCCGCCTTCGTCCGGCTGATCGAGACCTACTACTCCAACCCGCACATGTGATCATCTGCGGATGACAACGGAAACGACCACCGCAGCCGCGTCCGGAACATGGACCCTCGGCGACCTGAAGGTCAACCGCATCGGCTTCGGCGCCATGCGCCTGCCGCAGAACGGCGCGGCGCTCCAGGCGGCCGCCGCCTCCGGCGACCGGGACCGGGCGATCGCCGTCCTGCGCCGTGCCGTCGAACTCGGCGTGAACCACATCGACACCGCCGCCTTCTACTTCTCCCCGCTCCGCTCCGCCAACGAGCTCATCAACAGCGCCCTCGGCGGCCCCTACCCCGACGACCTCGTCATCGCCACCAAGGTCGGCCCCGCCCGGGACGCCTCCGGCGAGTGGACCACCCACGCGGGCCCGGGACAGCTGCGCGGGCAGGTCGAGGAGAACCTTCGCCAGCTCGGCCGCGACCACCTCGACGTCGTCAACCTGCGAGTCCTCGGCACCAACTCCGTCGCCGAGCGCTTCGGCGTCCTCGCCGAACTGCGCGACGCCGGACTCATACGCCACCTCGGCGTCTCCAACGTCACCCCCGAACAGCTCGCCGAGGCACAGGCCATCGCCCCCGTCGTCTGCGTCCAGAACATGTACGGCATCGGCGTGCGGCCCGAGTACGACGCCTTCGTACGCTCCTGCGGCGAGCAGGGCATCGCCTTCGTGCCCTTCTACGCGATCGCCGCCGCCGGCCGCGAGCACGGCGCCGCCGGCTCCGAGAGCGAGGAACTGCTCGCGGTCGCCCGCGCCCACGGGGCCAGCCCCGCACAGGTCCGCCTCGCCTGGACCCTCCAGCGCGGACCCCACGTCCTGGCCATCCCCGGCACCGGCAACCCGGACCACCTCGCCGACAACGTCGCCGCCGGCGCCCTGCGCCTCACCGACGAGGACCTGGCCCTCCTCGAAGGACTCCACCACAAGGCCGCCGAGTAGCCCCGAGGACGAGGCCGGCCCGGGGGAGCCACCCCGGCCCGGCCGCGTCCGGCACAATCGGCGGATGAGCGAACAGACCCCCGCCGGCACCGCCGGCCCGCACGACCACGACCCCTACCTGTGGCTGGAGGACGTGGAAGGAGAGGCCGCGCTCTCCTGGGTCCGTGAGCGCAACGCCGAGACCGTCGCCGCGCTGACCACCGACCCCGGCTTCAAGGTGCTGGAGCGAGAGGTGCGCGAGGTCCTCGACGACGACGGGCGCATCCCGTACGTGACCCGGCGCGGCCGCCACCTCTACAACTTCTGGCAGGACGCCGGCCGGCTGCGCGGCGTCTGGCGGCGCACCACCCTGGAGGAGTACCGCACCGAGCAGCCCGCCTGGGAGACCCTCCTCGACCTCGACGCCCTCGCCGCCGCCGAGGACGAGAAGTGGGCCTGGGCCGGCAGCACCGTCCTCGGCCCCGAGTACCGCCACGCCCTGGTCATGCTCTCCCGCGACGGCGCCGACGCCTGCGTGGTGCGCGAGTTCGACCTGCACACCCTGCAATTCGTCCAGGGCGGCTTCGCCGTCGAGGAGGCCAAGACCCGCGTCGACTGGATCGACGCCGACCACCTCTGGATCGGCACCGACTTCGGCCCCGGCTCCATGTCCCCCTCCGGCTACCCCCTCCAGGTCCGCCGCTGGCGCCGCGGCACCCCCCTCGCCGAAGCCGAGAAGGTCTACGAGGGCCGGCCCGGGGACCTGTCCGCCAGCGGCTGGCACGACGACACGCCGGGCTTCGAACGGGACTTCGTGTCCCGGCAGATCGACTTCTGGAACGGCGAGATGTTCCTGCTGCCCGCAGACCCCGCCGCGGCACCCGAGAAGATCGACGTACCGGACGACGCCGCCGCCGGCATCCACCGCGGGTGGCTGACCGTCCAGCCGCGCACCCCGTGGCTGGGCCACCCCGCCGGCAGCCTGCTCGCCTTCGACCTCGAAGCGTTCCGGGCCGGCGGCCGCGACGCCGAGGTGCTGTTCACCCCCGACGAGCGCACCGCCCTCGCCGGCTACAGCTGGACCCGCAACCACCTCCTGCTGAGCACCCGGGCCGACGTCTCCTCCCGCCTGGAACTCCTCACCCCCGGCCCGGACGGCTGGACCCGCGCCCCGCTGGACGGCGTACCGCCGCTGTCGACCGCCTCGGCGTGGGGCACCGACCCCGACGAGAGCGACGAGTACTTCCTCGACGTCACCGGCTTCCTCCAGCCCTCCACCCTCTCCCGGGGCGAGGCCGGGACCGCCGGAACCGAGGTGCTCAAGCAGGCGCCCGCCCTCTTCGACACCGCCGGGCTCCGCGTGAGCCAGTACTTCGCCACCTCCCCCGACGGCACCCGGGTCCCGTACTTCACCGTCGGCCCCGAGGACCGGCCCGGCCCCGGCCCCACCCTGCTCTACGGCTACGGCGGCTTCGAGATCTCCATGGTGCCCGGCTACAGCGCCGTCAACGGCCGGACCTGGCTCGCGCGCGGGGGCACGTACGTCCTCGCCGGCATCCGGGGCGGCCGCGAGTACGGGCCCGCCTGGCACCAGGCCGCCCTCGGCGCCAACCGGGTCCGCGCCTTCGAGGACTTCGCCGCCGTCGCCCGCGACCTCACCGCCCGCGGCATCACCACCCCCGCCCAGCTCGGCATCGAGGGCGGCAGCAACGGCGGCCTCCTGATGGGCGCGGTCCTCACCCGCGACCCCGACCTGTTCGGCGCCGTCGTCTCGCACGTGCCTCTGCTGGACATGCTCCGCTTCCACAAGCTCCTCGCCGGAGCCAGCTGGACCGCCGAGTACGGCAACCCCGACGACCCCGCCGACCGGCCCCACCTCGAAGAGATCTCCCCGTACCACCGGATGACCGCCGACGGCCCCGCCTACCCGCCCCTGCTCCTGCTCACCTCCACCCGGGACGACCGCGTCCACCCCGGCCACGCCCGCAAGGCGGCCGCCCGGCTGCGCGAACTGGGCCACCCCGTCCTCTTCCACGAGCACATCGGCGGCGGCCACGCCGGCGCCACCGACCACCAGCAGACGGCCTTCAACGAAGCCCTCGTCGCCACCTTCCTCTGGGAGCGGCTCACCCCCGCGAGGTGACCTCCGGCGCGCTCCACCGGCCCCCGCAGCGCCGGGGCTGGTGGAATGGACCGACCGGCGGCCCGCAGGGGGCCGCCCGCCGGTCGGAGGAGACGTGTCGGACCGCGACGGCCACGCACCGGACCCGGACGGGGCGCTGGAGGCCATCGGCACCACCGACGACGAGCGGACCACCTGCCGGGAACTGGCCGCCTTCCTCTTCCGCACCCTGTGCGACGCGGCGGCCGTCGACCTGACCGCCGACGGCCGCACCGAACGGGTGGCCGCCGCCGGGGACACCGGGCTGCTGCGGTCCCCCGGCCCCGCGGTGCGGCCCGCCGTCGTCGCCCTGGACGGGGGCCACCCGCTGCGCAGCTGGACCCTGCGCCCCGGCGGCCCCCCGGTGCACGGCCTCTCCGTCGAGCTGGCCCGGCACGGGACCTCGTACGGCACCGTCCTCGCGGTCCGCACCGGCACGGCCTTCACCGACCGGGAGGCCGCCGCCCTGCACTTCGCCGCCCGCGTCGCCGCCCTGCACGTCCGGCACGCCAGGCGGCTCGCCGCGACCGAGTCCGTCGCGCTCGACCTCCAGCGGGCCCTCGTCGCCGACCCCGGCCGGCCGCACCCCAACCTGCTGGTCGCCGGCCGCTACCTGCCGGTCGGGCCGAGCGCCCTGGTCGGCGGCGACTGGTTCGAGACCGTCCGGCTGCACTTCGGGCGGACCCTGCTGGTGGTGGGCGACGTCATGGGGCACGGCCTGCACGCCGCCGTGGACATGAACGCCTACCGCTCCACCCTGCGCGAGGTGGCCTCCACCGAGCTCGCCCCGCACCGGGTGCTGCGCCAGCTCGACGCCCTCGTCGCCGAGGACGCCGCCCGGCGCGCCGCCACCTGCCTGCTCGTCCGTGTCGACCCGGCGCGCGGCACCGCCCTGTACGCCAGCGCCGGCCACCTGCCGCCCGCCGTGTTCGCGGCGGACGGCACCGGCCGGCTGCTCGACGTACCGGTGGGGCCGCCGCTGGGCACGGGACTGGGCGGGTACGAGTCGGCGGCCCACCCCCTGGGACCCGGAGACACCCTGGTCCTCTACACCGACGGGCTGGTCGAGCGGCGCGGCGAGGACATCGACCGCTCCCTGGCCCGGCTCACCGGCCTGCGGCTGCCGGTCTGCGCGACGGCCGAGGAGGCCGTGGACGCCGTGGTCGCGGGCCTGGACGCCGCGCACGCCGAGGACGACGTGGCCGTGCTCGCCGCCCGGATCCGCTCGCGGAGCGGCACGCCGGGGTGAGGGCCCGGCGCGCTCAGCCGAGGGCGCGGGCGACGAGGAGGGCGACGTCGTCGTGGGTGTCGGGGCGGCGCAGCGCCGACAGCAGCAGGTCGCAGGTCTCCTCGATGGGGCGGTGGGGGCCCGCGAGGAGGTCGGTCAGGGTCAGCAGGCGGGTGTCGATGTCCTGGTCGCGGGTCTCGACCAGCCCGTCGGTGTAGAGCACCAGCTCATCGCCCTCGCCGAGGGTCACGGCGGTGTTCCCGAAGGGGACTCCGCCGACGCCCAGCGGCACCGCCGTCGGCAGCCGCAGCAGCCGGGGCGGGCGGCCGGCGCGCAGGTGCACGGGCGGCAGGTGGCCCGCGGTGGAGATGTGGCAGAGCCGGCTGTGGGGGTCGTAGACGGCGTACACGCAGGTGGCCATGGCTTCGCCGAGGTCGCCGGTCGCCGCGTCGAGGTGGGTGAGCACCGTGGCCGGGTCGAGGCCGAGGCGGCCCAGCGCGCGGGCGGTGGCGCGCAGCTGGCCCATGGTCGCCGCCGCGTTGATGCCGCTGCCCATGACGTCTCCGACGACGAGCGCGGTGCGGTCCCCGGTGAGCGGGATGACGTCGAACCAGTCCCCGCCGGTCTCGTCGGCCGCGCCGGCGGGCTGGTACCGGTAGGCGATGTCCAGGCCGGGGGCCGCCGGGGGGTGCTGGGGCAGCAGGTGGCGCTGGAGGGCGAGGGCCGCGTGGCGCTGGCGCTGGTACCAGCGGGCGTTGTCGATGGACACGGCCGCGTGGGCGGCGAGTTCGGAGGCCAGGAGCACGTCGTCCGGGCCGAACGGCACCGGGTTGCGGGCGCGCTTGAGGTCGAGGGTGCCCAGGACCTGGCCGCGGGCGATCAGCGGCACCGCCAGGTACGAGTGCACCCCCGCCTCGCCCAGCAGCCGGGCGGCGGCCTCGTCGCGGGCGATGCGGGGCAGGTCCTCGGGCCGCACGTGCGGGACGAGTTCCGGCCGTGCGGTGCGGGCGCAGCGGGCCACCAGCCGTTCGGGGCGGTACGAGGCCACGTCGCCGACGGGGTCGGCCGCCGCCTCGGCGGGGGTCCGGTACGCCGATTTCACCGCGAGCGCGCGGAAGCGTACGGCCCGCTCGTCGGCGTCCTCGCCCGGCCGGGGACCGGTCAGCATGGTGTCGAGGACGTCCACGGCGGCGATGTCGGCGATCTCCGGGACGGCGACGTCGGCCAGTTCCCGGGCGGTGATGTCCAGGTCCAGGGTGGTGCCGATGCGCACGGAGGCGTCGGCGATCAGGGCCAGGCGGCGCCGGGCGTGGGCGGCCGACACGGCCGCGTGGTGCTGTTCGGTCACGTCCACCACCGACACCGCGACGCCGATCACCCGGGCGGCCTGGTCCTCCAGCCGGTAGATCGACACCAGCCAGGCCCGTTCACCGGAGTCCTCGGAGATCTGGCCGGTGGTGA
Organism: Streptomyces sp. NPDC044002; assembly: GCF_056434525.1. NCBI lineage: Bacteria > Bacillati > Actinomycetota > Actinomycetes > Kitasatosporales > Streptomycetaceae > Streptomyces > Streptomyces sp. NPDC044002. The sequence continues at coordinate 24,619 of NZ_JBWKEZ010000028.1, read as the reverse complement.
AGTGGTCCAGCACGGGCAGGCCGGTCGCCATGACCTCCCGCATGCCGGCCTCGACCGCCGACGCGTCCAGGAACGGCAGGACGTCGGCGATCCGGTGCCCGATGTGCCGCTCGGACGGCACCCCGTTGATGCGTTCCAGGGCCGGGTTGACCAGGACGTACCGCAGATCGGTGTCGAGGACGGCCAGCCCGATGGGGGACTGGTCGACCATGCGCAGGGACAGGGCCAGGTCCCGTTCGACGCGGCGCAGGGTGGCCTGCTCCGAGGCCAGGCCCAGGGCGTAGAGCCGGCCGTTGGCGGCCTGGAGGCGCATGTTGCGGAACTCCACGAGGACCGTGTGGCCGTCGCGGTGGCGCACGGGGAAGGAGCCCGCCCACGCCCCCTGGCCCCACATCACCCGGGCGAACAGCTCCAGGACCTCCTCGCGGTTGCGCTCGTCCACCAGCAGCGTCGCCGCGTACTGCCCGAGGGCCTCCTCCGCCGGGTAGCCGAAGAGGGTTTCGGCCTGCGGGCTCCACAGGCTGATGCGGCCCTCGGCGTCCAGGACCACGGCGGCCACCCCGAGCACGTCGAGCAGGCCGCCCGCCGCCGGAGATCCCGCTCCGGGGCCGCCGGAGGGCGGTTCGGGCTGCGCATCGGCCATCACCGGCGCCTCCTCACCCGGGCGGACTCCCCACCATGCTGCTGCCCCGCCGCGGCCCCGGCGACCCGGTCGGGGCCATCGGGTGGTCACCCCCGACGCGGCACGGCACCGTCGTCCGGTGCGGACGGCGGTGCCGGGCCGGCGGGGGCGTGCCGGTCAGTGGAAGAGCATGGACGCGCCGCCGGCCTCCGTGGTCACGGATCCCGGGCACAGGAAGCTGCCCGAGGTCTTGGTGGCGGTGAAGGCGCGGTTGACGTACTTCCCGGTCGCCGCGTCGCGGTCCCACAGGATGTTGGTGGCCTTGTAGCGGCAGGACACGAAGCTCTGCTGACCGGTGATGTCGATCAGGTCGGTGACGGCGTTGGCCCCGGTGGAGCCGAAGGTGAACGACGGGTTGTTGTTGAGGGTGGCGGTGATGCCGCCGCCGCAGGCGAGGTTCCCGCCGGGCCTGTTGATGCTGGTGCGGTCGACGGTGAGGGCGTTGGGGGGATTGGCGGTGGTGCGGGCGTTGGTCCAGGTGCAGGTGTTGCCCGCTACGACGATGACGCCGTCGACCTTCTGGTCGGCGGTGGTGCCGAAGGCGGCGGCGCTCGTGACACTGCCGGCCGTGGCCGCGAGGGCCAGTGCGGCGACGGCGAGCTTCGCACGGTGCATCATGTCGCTCCTCTGTGACACGTCCTTGTGGGGGTGTGGTGCGAGGGCGGTGCGGAGTGCGCCACGGAATGTGTCACAGCCGTCTTGAAATGTCATGCACGTGTCACGCATTGGCCGGAATGAGGCCCTGAACAGGGGGAGGAGGGTGACGTCAGGGGACGTCAAGGGGTGTCAGGGGACGTCGGTGTCCGTCGGCTCGGCCTCGTACACGTGCGGGGCGTCCCCCTGCCACTCGACCAGCGCCGGCCCGCCGCCGAGCACCACCTCGTCGGGGTCCGGGACCTCCGCGCGCCGCAGGAACTCGATCACGTCCGCGTCGGTGTGCGCCGTGCCCAGGACCGCGTCCCGGTCCCGGACGCGCAGGGTGACCCGGCGGCCGCCCGAGGGGGAGATGCGGTGGACGACGATCGGCGCGTGCTCCATGCCTCCACCCTGGAGCCGCTCCGCCGCCGGCGCATCCGGGCCCGGACCGCCCCGGTGGTACCCGGGCGTACTACCGGGGGAGTACGCCGGGAACGCTACGCAGGGGTGACGCCGGTGACGGGGGAGCCGGTCTAGCGTGACGGTATGGAAACGCTGAGCGGACGCCCGGGCCCCCCGTGGCGGTGGCGGCACTGGGTGGAGCGGGCCGGGCGGGGACCGGCCTGGCGGTCCGCGCTGCTCGTCGCCGTCGTCCAGCAGGTGGGCTCCGGCTGGGCCGCGCAGGTGCAGAGCGGGCGGGTGGCGCTGGACTGGTCCGCGCGGATCCTGCTGCTGCTCGGGCCCGCCCTCCTCGTGGTGCGGCACCGGCATCCGGTGCCCGTGGTGTACGGGGTCAGCGCCGTCACCCTGGTCTACCTCGGGGCGGGCTTCCCGTACGGCCCCGTCTTCGCGAGCCTGGCCGTGGCCTGCCTGGCGGCGGTGGTGGCCGGGCGGAGCCGGGCGGCCTGGGGCGCGGTCGGCCTGCTCTGGGCCGGGCACCTGCTCATCGGCCACTGGCTCTACCGATGGCTGCCGCCCGCCGGTGACGGCCCGGCGCCCTGGACGCAGGAACTGGGCGCCACCGCCTGGGTGCTCGCGATGCTCGCCGTCTGCGAACTGGTGCGGGCCCGCCGCGAACAGTGGGCCCGCGAACGGGCCGAGCGGGCGGCCGCCGCCCGGCGCCGGGCCGACGAGGAACGGCTGCGCATCGCCCGCGAACTGCACGACGTACTGGCCCACAGCATCTCCGTCATCAACGTCCAGGCGGGCGTGGGACTGGCCCTCCTCGACAGCGACCCCGAGCAGGCCCGTGCCGCGCTCACCACCATCAAGGCGGCGGGCAGGGAAGCCCTCGGCGAGGTCCGCCAGGTCCTCGACACCCTGCGCACCCCCGGCGCGGCCCCCCGCGCCCCCGCCCCGGGCCTCGACCGCCTCCCCGAGCTCGTCGAACAGGCGGCCGCCACCGGGCTCACCGTGGACACCGCCGGCGAGGGACGGGCCCGGGGCCTGCCACCCGGCACCGACCTGGCCGCCTTCCGCATCCTCCAGGAGGCCCTCACCAACGTCGTACGGCACTCCGGTTCGCGCACCGCCCGCATCCTGCTGCGCTGGCGGCCCGACGCCCTCGAACTGCGCGTCGACGACGACGGCCCGGCCACCGGCGGACCCGCCGGCGGCAGCGGCAACGGCCTCGCCGGAATGCGCGAGCGCGCCGCCGCGCTCGGCGGCGCCATCGAGGCGGGCCCGCGCCCCGACGGAGGCTTCCGGGTCACCGCCACGCTCCCGCTGCGCGCCGCGGAGCCGGCGGAGCCCGCCCCGCCCCGGGAGGATCCGTGATCCGCGTCCTGCTCGCCGACGACCAGCTGCTCGTACGGGCCGGCTTCCGCGCCCTCCTCGACGCACAGCCCGACATTGAGGTGGCCGGCGAGGCGGCCGACGGGGCGCAGACCGTCCGCCTCGCCCGCGAACTGCGCCCCGACGTCGTCCTGATGGACATCCGCATGCCGCTCCTCGACGGCCTCGACGCCACCCGCGCGATCACCGCCGACCGGCAGCTGGCCGACGTACGGGTGGTCATGCTCACCACCTTCGAGCTCGACGAGTACGTCTTCGAGGCGATCCGCGCCGGAGCCTCCGGCTTCCTGGTCAAGGACACCGAACCGGAGGAACTGCTGCGCGCGGTACGGGCCGTGGTCGAAGGGGACGCGCTGCTCTCGCCCGGGGTCACCCGCCGCCTGATCGCGGAGTTCGCCGCCCGCTCCCGCCGCCCGGCCCCGGCCGAGGGACTGGAGCGCCTCACCGACCGCGAGCGCGAGGTCATGGCCCTCGTCGGCACGGGCCTGTCCAACGAGGAGATCGCCCGCCGCCTGGTCGTCAGCCCCCTCACCGCGAAGACGCACGTCAGCCGGACGATGGTCAAACTCGGCGCCCGCGACCGCGCCCAGCTCGTCGTACTCGCCTACGAGACCGGCCTGGTCCGCCCCGGCTGGCTGGGCTGAAGCCCGCACCCCGCCCGGGGTACTCCCGCGGGAGTACCCCGGGAGCAGCCGGCCGTACGACGACCCGGACCCCCTCCCGGAGCCAGTCTCGGAGCAGTACGAGAAGCCAACCCCTCCGAGGAGCTGAACCGAGATGGACACCCTCACCACCCTCGCCTTCGACGGGCCCGGCCCGTGGATCCTGTTCTTCCCCCTGATCTGGGCGGCGGTCGTGCTCACGGTCGTCACCGTGCTGCGCCGTACCGTCTGGCGCGGCGGCCTCCCCGGTCCCCGGCAGTCCGGCCGGGGAGCCGCGTACGGGGCGCACTCGCCGCTCGCGGTCCTGGGACGCCGCTTCGCCTCCGGCGAGATCGACGAGGAAGAGTACTGGCGCCGGCTGTCCGTCCTGGACGAGCAGTTCGGCCGCTCCATCAAGGACGGCGCCGCCTGAGGCCCCACCCCGCTCGGGGGCGGTACCGGTATCCGTGAAACGATCACGAGGCAGTCGCGCCGGGGCGGGCCGTCACCCGCCCCCGTGATCCGACCAGGGGGAGACCGACGATGGAACAGACCGGAGCCGTGGAGATCACCTCCGAGGCCGAACTGCGCGAACTCCTCGGCCCGGTGGCACCCGTGGCCGCCGCGAAGGAGCGGCGGTCCCTGCACGAACACCACCGGCAGTGGATCGCCCGCTCCCCGCTCTGCCTGATCGGCACCTCCGCCGCCGACGGCAGCTGCGACGTCTCCCCGAAGGGCGACCCGCCCGGCTTCGCCAAGGTCCTCGACGACACCACCCTCGTGATCCCCGACCGCCCCGGCAACCGCCGCGCGGACAGCTACCGCAACATCCTCGCCAACCCGCACGTCGGGCTGCTCTTCCTGGTCCCCGGCCGGGGCGACACCCTCCGTGTCAACGGCCGGGCCCGGCTGCTGCGGGACGCCCCGTTCTTCGACACGATGACCGTCAAGGGCCACCGGCCCGCGCTCGCCCTCGTCGTGGAGACCGAGGAGATCTACTTCCACTGCTCCCGCGCGTTCCTGCGCTCCGGCCTGTGGAAGACCGACACCTGGGATCCCGAGGCGGCACCCTCGCGGGCGAGCATCTCCAAGGCACTGGAGAAGCCCGAGAAGTCGCTGGAGGAGCTGGAGCGCTACTACGGACCCGACTACGGCCGCGACGACCTGTACAGCTGACACACCGGGCGCCGGGCGACGCCCCCGGCCCGGGCCGCGTGGCAGGCTGGAGGACATGTGCGGCCGATACGTCTCCACCCGCGGTCCCGAGGACCTGTCGGGGCTCTTCCAGGTCCCCGGTCCCGCCCCGGACCAGGTTCTGCCGCCCAGCTGGAACGTCGCCCCGACGGATCCGGTGTGGGCGGTGCTCGAACGCGCCGACCGGGACAGCGGGGTCCTGGAGCGGCAGCTGCGGGCGCTGCGGTGGGGGCTGGTGCCGTCCTGGTCGAAGGGGCCGGGCGGCGCGGCCAGGATGATCAACGCCAGGGTCGAGACGGTGGGGGAGAAGCCCGCCTACCGCCGGGCCTTCGCCAAGCGCCGCTGCCTGCTGCCCGCCGACGGCTTCTACGAATGGGAGGCCGTTCCCGCCGCCGGGTCCGTGAAGGCGTACAAGCAGCCCTGGTTCATCAGCCCCGAGGACGGCACGGTGATGGCGATGGCGGGCCTGTACGAGTTCTGGCGCGACCCCGCCGTCACCGACGGGGACGACCCGGCCGCCTGGTGGGCGACCTGCACCGTCATCACCACCGAGGCGACCGACGCCGCCGGCCGCGTCCACCCCCGGATGCCCCTGGCCCTCGCCCCCGCCGACTACGACGCCTGGCTCGACCCCGGGCACCAGGACCCCGACGCCCTGCGCGCCCTCCTCGCCACCCCCGCCGGAGGCCGTCTGACGGCCCGCGCGGTGAACACGGCGGTCAACAACGTGCGCAACAACGGCCCCGAGCTCCTCGAAGACGCCCGGCCCTCCTGAACCACCGACGCCTGACCTCTGACCCCTGACCTCTGACTCCTGACCTCTGACTCCTGACCCTTGACCCCTCATGGACTGGATACACACGTGACCTCCGGCACAGCCAACGCCGCCTACGAGATCCGCCCCGGCGTTCCCGACGTCGCCACCTACCGCCGGCTGCGCGGCGAGAGCGGGCTCGGCGCGAAGAGCCCCGAGGGCTCCGCCCTCGGACTGCCCAACTCCTGGTACGGCGTGATCGTCCGGCACGGCGGCGAGACCGTCGGCATGGGCCGGATCATCGGCGACGGAGGCTGCTTCCTGCAGATCGTCGACATCTGCGTGCTCCCCGCACACCAGGGCCGGGGCCTCGGCAAGCAGATCATGGCCGAACTCTCCGCCGAGCTGGAACGGCGCGCGCCGCAGGGCACGTACGTGTCCCTGATCGCCGACGGCGACGCCCGGCACCTCTACACCAAGTACGGCTTCGCCGAGACCGCGCCCGCGTCGGTGGGCATGGCCCGCCTGTTCTAGGCGGTTCCCCGGCCGTCCCCCGGCAGCACCACCACCGGCACCCGCTGCACCAGGTTGTTGCCGAAGCCCCCGCGGTTCCAGGGCTGTTCGAGGGGCTGGGTGCGGCCCGCCGCGTCCGTGGCGCGGACCACGAGGGTGTGGCTGCCGGGAACGGCCGTCCACGGGGCGCTCCAGGCCTGCCACGCCCAGCCGCCCGGCTCCCGCCGCGCCACCTCGGCGTCCGCCCACGTACGGCCCCCGTCGCCGCTCACCTCGACCCGGGTCACCGGCCCGTACCCCGACCAGGCGCGCCCCTCCAGCCGCACCGGCCCCGGCCGCGCCACCCGGACGCGGGACATGAAGTCGGGGAACCCCGGCGGGACCATCAGTGCCCTCGGCGCGATCCGGGTCACCGGTTCGCCGGGGTCCTCGGCGGTGGCCCGGTAGCGGTAGGCCACCGCCTGCTGGAAGCCGGTGAAGGGCTCCTCGGCCAGGGTGATGTCCCGCAGCCACTTCACGTGGGCCATGCCGTACCAGCCCGGTACCACCAGCCGCAGCGGGAAGCCGTGCTGCGGCGGCAGGGGCGCGCCGTTCATCGCGTACGCGAGCAGCACCTCGGGATCCGCCCCGGTGGCGACGGGCATGGGCAGGCTGCGCCGGTAGTCCTGTTCCACGCCGCGCTCCACCCCGTGGTCGGCGCCGGTGAACACCGCCTCCACCGCGTCCGGCAGTACCCCGGCCTCCGCGAGCACGGTCCGCAGCGGCACTCCCGTCCAGTCGGCGGTGCCCACCGCCTCGACCAGCCACGGCTGGCTCACCGGCCGGGGCGTCAGCCGTGCCCGCCCGTTGCCCGCGCACTCCATGGTGACCCGGCGGGTGACGGCCGGCAGGGCCCGCAGGGCGGCCAGGTCCAGCGACAGCGGGGTCCGCACCCGGCCGCCGACACCGAGCCGCCAGCCGTCGGCGCCGGGACCGGAGCCGGTGTCGGGGATGTCGTAGTGGACCAGTACGTAGTGCAGCCCGGGCGGCGTGACCTCGTACCGCAGCGCCTCCAGCGGCAGCCCGTGGTTGCGGGCGGCGAGGGCCAGCTCCTCGAGGCTGATGCCCTCGCCCTCGGCCGCCACCCGCCCGGGGGTGCTGACGCCGTTCAGGGGCGTTTCCTCCATCCCCTCATGGTCGCCCGCCCGGACCGGCGGCGCCTTCTCACACCGTGCGGACGGTGACGCCGGCCGCGGCCAGGGCGTCGGCCTCGTCCTGCGGCGCGCCCTCGTCGGTGATCACGGCGTGCAGCGCGGAGGCGGGCAGCACGTGCGCGAGGGCGGTGCGGGAGAGCTTCGCGGACTCGGTGACGGCGATGACGCGGCGCGCGGAGGCGATCGCGGCACGTTTGACGGCGGCGTCGGCCAGGTCGTAGGCGGTCAGGCCGTGTTCCGCGCTGAGGCCGCAGCAGCCGATCACGGCGGTGTCGAAGCGCAGGGCGGCGAGGGAGGCCTCGGTCAGCGGCCCGGTGAGGGCGAGCTCGCCCTTGCGGGGCGCCCCGCCCGGCAGCAGCAGCGTCATGCGGGGCGCGTCGGCGAGGGCGTTGGCGGCGTGCAGGGACAGCGGCATGACGGTGAGCCGGCGGTGGTGCAGGGCCCGGGCCACCTCCAGGCAGGTGGTCCCGCTGTCCAGGACGACCGATTCACCGTCCGCCAGCAGGGCCGCGACCTCGGCGGCGATGCGCCGCTTGGCGTCCAGCCCGTCGCGGACGCGCAGCGGGAAGGGCGTCTCCTCGCCGCGCAGCAGCAGGCTCCGCGCCCCGCCCCGGTAGCGCTCCAGCACGCCCTGTTCGGCGAGGGCCTCCAGGTCGCGGCGGATGGTCATCTCGGAGGCGCCGGTGAGCTCCGCGAGCTCCGTGACGCTGCGGCTGCCGCTCGCGCGGACGGCGTCGGTGATCTGCCTCAGGCGGTCTGCACTCATACCCGAATTGAACATCGGTGATGTTCGAAAGGCAAGTTTAGAACATGGAGTGTGTTTGTTATGTTCGATTGCATGCAGTCACTCGCACCCGGCCCCGGAGCCGGAATCCAAGGGCCGCCCCCGTCCGCACGCCTGCGGAACGGGCGGCGGGCCACCTTCGCCTACTTCGCCCTCAACGGCTTCCTCATGGGCATGTGGATCGTGCACATCCCGGTGGTGCGGCAGCACACCGGCGCCGACCACGCCCTCCTCGGCTGGCTCCTGCTCCTCCTCGGGGCCGGCGCCTTCGCCGGGATGCGGCTGGCCGGACCGCTCACCGACCGCTTCGGTGCCCAGGTGACCGTCCCTGCCGGCGCCGCCCTGTGCGCCGTCGCCCTGGTGCCGCCCGCCTGGGCGGCCGACGCGCCGGCGCTGGGCGCCGCGCTGCTGCTGCTCGGCTTCGGCAACGGCTGCCTCGACGTCGGCATGAACACGCACGCCGTCCAGGTGGAACGCGGCTACGGGCGCCCCGTCATGTCCGCCTTCCACGCCGTCTTCTCCGTCGGCGGCGCCCTCGCCGCCCTGGCCGGCGCCGCCGCCCTGGGCCTCGGCCTCCCGGCCGCCGCCACCCTCGGGGCCACCGCCCTCGGCGGCCTCCTCCTCGCGCTCCTCGCCGCCCCCGCCCTGCTGGACCCGGAGCCCGCCCGGGCCCCCGCGCCGGACCCCGTCCTGGCCGGCGCCCCGGCCGCGAACCCCGCCCGCCGGGGCTCGCCGCGGGTGCGGACGCTCGCCGTGCTCGCCTTCCTGCTGATGCTCTGCGAGGGCGTCGCCAATGACTGGAGCACGCTCCACCTGGAGGACTCCCTCGGCGCACCCGCCGCCACCGCCGCCCTCGCCTACGGGGCCTTCGCCACCGCCATGACCGCCGGGCGGTTCCTCGCCGACCGGGTGGCGGCGCGCACCGGGCCCGTCGCCGTCCTGCGGTACGGAGCCGCCCTCGCCGCGGCCGGCCTGGCCCTGGCCGTGGCCGCGCCCGGCGTCCCGGCCGCCCTCGCCGGCTGGACCCTCTTCGGCGCCGGCCTCTCCGGCTGCGTCCCGCAGCTCTTCAGCGCCGCCGGCCACGCGGACCCGGCGGCCGCCGGGGCCAACGTCGCCCGGGTCGCGGGCCTGGGCTACCTCGGCATGCTCGCCGGCCCCGCGGTGATCGGCCCGTTGACCCGCCTCGTACCGCTCGGCCCGGCCCTGCTGCTCCCGGTCGCCTGCTGCGCCTTCGCCGCCCTCGCCGCCGGCGCGCTGCGGCCGCGGGACCCGGGCCGGTCTCGGCCGATGGTGTCCGAGAGGTAGCCGCGCAGCGCGCGCTGCACGACCGCATCGGCCCCTCCGAGCGCGGGCAGGGCGCCGGGCAGCCGTGTCGCGGCACCGCCCCGGGGCCGGCGCGGGCCGATAGTGGGGGCTGTGAGCGACTCGGAGCGGGATTCCGGGGACCAGGGCGCCGCCGAGGCGGCCGCCTGGTCCGGGAGTGAGGGAGCGCGGGCCTTCGCCGCGCTGGAGGCGGCCACGGACTGGCTGCTCGGCTACCCGTTCGTCTTCCGGGCCCTGGCCCGGCGGGGGATCGGCGCCGGGGCGGTCCTCGTGGACTACGGATGCGGTCCCGGCAAGGTCGCAGGGCACGCCGCCCGGCAGCTGGGGGCGCGGGTGGTGGGGGTGGACACCTCGCCCGAGATGCTGGCCCTGGCCCGCGCCTCGGACACCGGCGCGGCCGAGTACCACCTGGTCGAGGGCGGCCGGGTGGCCGGCCTGGCGGACGGCGCCGCCGACGCCGTCATGTGCAGCCACGTGCTCGCCTCGCTGCCGGACGAGGAAGCGGTGCTGGGCGTGTTCCGGGAGGTCCGCCGGCTGCTGCGCCCCGGCGGCCCGTTCGTCCTGCTGGCCACCGACCCGGCCTGCACCGGCACGGAGTACGCCTCGCTCCGGATCGGGGAGCCGGGCGCGGTGTACGCGCCGGGCCAGGAGCTGACCGTACGGCTGAGGCGCACCGACGGATCCTGGCAGGAGGTCCGCAACCACGCCTGGCCCGTCGGCCTCCTGCCCGGACTGCTGGAGCGGGCCGGCTTCCGGGACGTGGTCCGGCACCGCCCGACGGTCGCGGAGGCGGGGGAGACGGCGGACCCGGGCCTGGTCGGCAGCCGCCCCTGGGCGGCGGAACGGGAGAGGCCGCCGCTGGTGGTCACCACGGCCGTGGCCGCCTGAACCGGAACGGGCGGCGGCCTGCGACGCACGATCCGAACACCCTTATGTCGGGCAATAGTTCGACTTCACGGGAATCAAGTCGAAAGTCAGACAATCCTGTGACTCGTGTGGCAGCCTGCTGCGCACGGCAGGGGGTGCGAAGGCGCCCGGCCGTGACCGGGGAGGTCACATGCGTGGATCACTGCTGCGTAAATCCCGTGCGGTGCTGACGGGTTCCCTGATGGCGCTCGGCGCCGTCGGCCTGAGCGCCGCTCCGGCCAGCGCCTGGACGGGAGGGAACGTCTGGGTCAACTTCGGCAGCTGGAACTGCCCGGCCGGCGGTTCCGTCGTCGGTGTGTACTGGGGGGTGGACGCCTATTCGAGCGGTCCCGCCTCCGGGGACTGGGGGGACAACGTCATCTACCCGCGCGTCCGGGTGGGGTCGGGGGCGTACAACACCCTGAGCTACCAGACGATGTGCAAGAAGTGGGGCTGGTACACGTACCGCGGTGTGGTGGGCCAGCGGACGCTGACCCCGTACAAGTCGGGCCTGAGCTACACCTACTGACCGACGGCGGCGCCCCCTCCCGTGGCCGGGGGCGCCGCCGCCCGTCGCGACCGGGCCCGGGTCAGCGCCGGAGGATCCGGCGCGAGACGCGGTCGCCCAGGAACTGGGCCGACTGCACCAGCACGATCAGGACCAGCACCGTCACCACCATCACGGACGTGTCGAAGCGCAGGTACCCGTACGTCATGGCCAGGTTGCCCACCCCGCCGCCGCCGACCGTGCCCGCCACCGCGGAGAAGTCGATCAGTGCGACGAGCATGAACGTCAGGCCGAGGACCAGCGGCCCGAGGGCCTCGGGGACCAGCACCGTGAGCAGGATCCGCAGCGGGCCGGCTCCCATCGAACGGGCCGCCTCGACGACGCCCGGTTCCACGGCGAGCAGGTTGGACTCCACGATCCGGGCGATCCCGAAGGTGGCCACGACCGTCATCGGGAAGACCGCGGCATCGGTGCCGATCATGGTGCCGACCACCGCCCGGGTGACGGGGGCGAGGGCAACGATCGCGATGATGAAGGGGACGGGCCGGATGACGTTGATGAACGTACCGAGCACCGCGTGCACGATCCGGTTGGGCAGGACGCCGCCCTTGCGTGTGGCGTAGAGGGCGAGCCCGACGGCGAGGCCGGCCACGCTGGACAGGGCGAGGGTGATCCATGTAGACGGTCTCGCCGGTCGCGTCGACGACCTTCGGCCAGAAGGTGCTCCAGTCGGCCTTCACCGCACACCCGCCTTCCGGCGGCCGGACCGGGCCAGGCCCGCTTCGACGGCCTCGACCGCCGTCCGCTCGCCCCGCAGTTCGATGGTCACGCTGCCCAGCGGGCGCCCGCGGACCTCGCCGACCCCGCCGTGGACGAAGGTGAAGTCGACGCCGTGCTCGCGCAGCAGCGGCGAGAGGCCCTCCATGACCGGCACGCCGTCGACGACCGGCACGGTCACGAGCCGCCCCGGATGGCGGGCCCGCAGCCGCTCCAGGAGCTCGCCGTCCGGTTCGGCGTTCAGCGCCGAGCGGACGAAGGCGGCCGTGGTGGGGTGCTGCGGGCGCGCGAAGACCTCGTACACCTCGCCCGTCTCGACCACGCGGCCGTCCTCCATGACCGCCACCCGGTCGCAGAGGCCGCGTACGACCTCCATCTCGTGGGTGATCAGGACGATGGTGACGCCCAGTTCGCGGTTGACCCGGCGGAGCAGGGCCAGTACCTCGCCCGTCGTCTGCGGGTCGAGCGCGGACGTGGCCTCGTCGCACAGCAGCACCTTGGGGCGGGTGGCGAGGGCGCGGGCGATGCCGACCCGCTGCCGCTGCCCGCCCGAGAGCTGTTCGGGGTAGCGCTTGCCGTGCCCGGAGAGCCCGACGAACTCCAGCGTCTCCTCGGCGCGTGCCCGGGCGTCGGCCCGGCTCAGGCCGGCCAGCCGCAGCGGGTAGAGGACGTTGCCGAGGACGGTGCGGGAGCGGAAGAGGTTGAACTGCTGGAAGATCATGCCGATCTCCCGGCGTACGGGCCGCAGTCCGCGCTCGCCGAGGGCGGCCAGGTCGTGCCCGTCGACCAGGACGCTGCCCGAGGTGGGCTCCTCCAGACCGTTGACCAGGCGCAGCAGGGTGGACTTGCCGGCGCCGCTGTGGCCGACGACCCCGAAGACGGTGCCCGGGCCCACGGTGAGGCTGACGTCGTCGACGGCGACGGCCCCGCCCGGGAACTCCTTGCGGACGGCGCGGAACTCGACCGCGGGACGGTCGGGGGCCTCGGGACGGTCGGCGGCCGCAGGGCGGTCGGCGGCCGCCGGGCCGGGGGCTGCGGCGGTCACTTCGCCAGCTGCTTGGTGATGCGGGCCAGTTCGGCCTGGAGCTCCGGGGCGGGCAGGTCGATGTGGTGGGCGGTGCCGTTGCTGGTGCGGCGGACCTCGTCCTGGACGGCCTGGGAGGCGTACAGCTTCACGATCTTCGCGTAGTCCGGGTCGTCCTTGCGGTCCGCGCGGGCCGCGATGACGTTGAGGTACGGGACGGACTGCGGGCTCGCCGGGTCGTCCTTGAACAGGGCGGTCTTGGCGTCGATGCCGGCGAGTTCGGCGACCCCGTCGTTGATGACCGCGGCGTCCGCGTCCTTGAGGGTGCGCGGGGTCTGCTGGGCGTTCACCGGGGTGATCTTGATGTGCTTGGGGTTGGCGGTGATGTCGTCGGGGGTGGCGAAGAGCCCGGCGTCCTTCTTCAGCTCGATGACCTTGGCCTGTTCCAGGACGCGCAGTCCGCGGCCCTGGTTGGCGGGGTCGTTGGGCAGGGTGACCGAGGCCCCGTCGGGGAGGTCGGCGAGCTGCTTGTGCTTGCCGGAGTAGAGGCCGAGCGGCACGACCGTGGTCGCGGCGACGGGGGCGATGTCGGTCTTGTTCTCGGTGTTGGACTGGGCGAGGAAGACCAGGTGCTGGAAGGCGTTGAGCTCGATGTCGCCCGCGCTGAGGGCCTTGTTGGGCAGCGAGTAGTCGTCGAAGACCACCGTCTCGACGGTGAGGCCCTCCTTCTTGGCCTCCTTGGCGAGGACGTCCCACTCGGGGGAGTCCCCCGAGACGCCGACGCGGATGCGCTTGCCGTCCGAGCCCCCGAACCCGCAGCCGGAGACGAGCAGCGCGAGGGCGGTCGCGGTGGTGGTGAGGGCGAGGGCGGTGCGGCGGCGGCGCAGTGGGGCAGCAGACATCGTGGATCCAGAGGTAGAAGAACGCGTCAAGCGAGGTACCTCTGAACAGTAGGCAGAGATCTGCATTTCATCTTGATATGAAAGATCGTATTCACGATCCTGCAATGAATGAAAGGTTCAGGGGGCGGGTGGGTAGTACTCGCCGAGCACCGCGCCGAAGAGAGTCGACACGTCGCGGGCGCTCAGCCCCTGCTCGCGGGCCTCGTGCATCCACTCCCCGAGCCCCGTGCGCAGCGGGGACTCCGGCGCCGTCTGCGGGGTGGCCAGCGAGCGGGTGATGAAGGTGCCGGAGCCCTGACGGACCTCGACGAGGCCGGAACGCTCCAGCTCGCGGTAGGCCTTGAGCGTGGTGTTGGGGTTGACCTTCGTGGTGGCGGCGACCTGCGCCGCGGTCGGCAGCTTGTCGCCCTCGGCCAGCGCCCCCATCCGCAGGGCCTGTTCCACCTGCTGCACGATCTGGAGGTATGCGGGCAGGCCGCTGCGGCGTTCGATGCGAAACACGACCACGGTGCCCGCCTCCTTGCTGCTTCTCGGTCTCGGTTCCGGTCCCGGTCCTTCGGGGTTCCGGGGTGACGTTCCAGCCTAGGCCGTCCGCGGGGGGTGTGGTGCGGCTCAGAGCGCCGAGTGCCGCGTCCACCGCAGGAACGCGCCCACCAGCAGTGCGGTCAGCCCGAGGAACATCCCGGCTGCGGTCCACTGCATGCCCGCCATCTGGTCGGGGCCGAAGTACTCCCAGACCGAGTTGACGATGCCCAGCGAGGCCCTGCACCCCTCCGGCGAACCGTCGTGCACGCAGGTCCCCCAGCCGTAGAGCTTGCCGGAGGCGGTCCCGACCCACTGGTCCACCTGCACCACGTGGTCGAGCGCGGCCGGCTGGGGGGAATCCAGCGGATAGGCGAGCGTGCGGGGGGTGGCGAGCCGCTCGCGGAGCAGCTCCGCCGCGCGGAGGGCGGTGTACGAGGCGAAGAAGGTGGCCACCATGGCCGGCAGCGACCGGCGGACCAGCGCGCCGATCGTGATGCCGAGCGCGGTGCAGAACAGGGCCGAGGCCACCAGGACCGGTCCCGTGGCCCCGAACACCGGGCCGGTCAGCCAGTTCCGGGGGGCGATCGGGTCGACGGAGTCCAGCCACCAGGAGTAGAGCAGGCTCAGGACCGCCGACGGCACCGCCGCCAGCGCCAGGGCGAAGCACAGCTTCCACAGCAGCCAGCGGCCGCGCGGTACGGACTGGGTGGCGATCAGCCGGGCCGTCCCGTGCTCCCGGTCGGCGGAGATCAGCGGGGCGCCGAGCAGGACGCCGAACAGCACGGGGAGGAAGGTGAGCGTGCTGCCGAAGGAGTCCAGGTCGTTGGCGGCCCGGCTGTGGGCGGCCTGGTCGACGGTGCGGGGGGAGCCGGCGGGCCAGCCGGCGGCGTGCAGGGCGTCCAGCATCGCGGTGCGCTGGTAGAGGATCCAGGCCGCTCCGGCGACCGTCAGGGCGGCGCAGACGATCAGGGCGGTGCGGTGCTGGCGCGCCATGAGCCAGGCGAGCCCGCGCAGCCGGCGCGGTCGCGCCGTGGCGGGGGCGGGGGCGGGGGCGGACGGTGCGCTCATGCCGCGCACTCCTCTCGGTGCAGCGGGGCGGCGGTGGGGGAGAGCAGCGCGGGGGCCCCGGGGGAGCGGAGGTAGGCGAGCAGTACTTCCTCCATGCTGGGTTCCGCCTGCTGCCACGCCCCGTCCAGCGGGCCCTGGCGCCGCAGCAGTGCGGTGAAGTGCCGTCCTGAGGTCCGTACTTCGATGACGGTGTGGTCGTTCAGGGCGGCCGGCGGCCCGGTCTCCGTGCTCACACCGCTGACCAGGGTGTGCATGGGGACCAGCTCGTCGGTCTCCCCGCCCATCCGGACCCGGCCGTCGGCGAGCACGAGTACGTAGTCGCACATCGGCTCGATCTCGCTCAGCACGTGGGAGGACATGACGACGGTGGTCCCGTGCTCGGCCGCCTCGGACAGCAGCAGGGCGCCCATCTCGTCGCGGGCCACCGGGTCCAGATCGGCCATCGGCTCGTCCAGCAGCAGCAGGTCGGGGCGCTTGCCGAAGGCCAGCGCGAAGGCCACGCGGGTGCGCTGGCCGCCCGACAGGTCGCCCACGCGGGCGTCCTGCGGGACCATCCCCGCGCGGACGATCCGCTCGGCCACCGCCTGGTCCCAGCCCGGGTTGAGCTCCTGGCCCAGCCGCAGGGTCTGCGCCACCGTGAACCGCTTGAACAGCGGCTTGTCCTGCGCGAGATAGGCCCACAGCGGCATGGAGGCCCGGGAGCCCGCGGGGGTGCCGAAGACCCTCAGGTCGCCGGCCGAGGGCCGGGCGAGGCCGGCCGCCAGGCTCAGCAGCGTGCTCTTGCCCGCCCCGTTCGGCCCCACCAGGGCGGTGACGCGGCCGGCGGGTATCCGGAAGGAGCAGTCCCGCAGCGCCCATCCCCGCCGGTACTTCTTGCCCAGCCCGCGCGCCTCCAGGGCCCAGCGGCCGGCGGCCGCGCCGGAAGTGGTCGTGTCGCGCACAGCCTCCCCCTTCTCAGTCAATCCACTAGATGAGTAATGGAATGATGGGACGAGGGTGCGGCACTGTCAAACGGCGGTGGTCGTGATCAGGCCGGAGCCGGGCCCGGAGCAGCCGGGGCAGTCGGAGCAGCCGGAGCCTCCGGAGCCGACACCTGGTGCAGGCGCAGGGCGAGCTGGAGCTCCAGGGAGCGGTCCGGGGACTGCCAGTCGGGGCCGAGGAGCCGGCCGATGCGGTCGAGGCGCTGCACCACGGTGTTCACGTGGACGTGCAGGGCCTCCTTCGCCCGCGCCTGGCTCATGCCCGTCGCGAAGTAGACGCGCAGCGTCCCCACGAGGTCGCTGCCGCGCCGGGCGTCGTAGTCCAGCACCGGCCCGAGCACGGTCCGTACGAAGCCCGACAGGTCGGCCCGGTCGCCCAGCAGCACCCCGAGGAACCCGAGGTCCGCCAGCGTGCTCCCGTCGCCCGCCCGGCCCAGCGCGCGCAGCGTCGACAGGCAGCGCAGCGCCTCCGCGTGCGCGGCGTGCGGCCCGCCCGCCCCGTCGCCGGCCCGCGCCGCCCCCACCGTGACCGGCGCGCCCACGCTCCGCCCGAGGGCCGCGGCGAGCCGGGCCGCGTCGACGCCGGCCGCCTCCGAGGGGGCCAGCAGCACGGCGTGGTCGTGGTGGACCCCGGCCAGCCCCCGGCGCTCGCGGGCGTGGTGCGCGGCGGCCGTGAGCAGGCGCGGCCGGGGGACGGTGTCGCTGTGCAGGACGAAGAGGGCGTGCGGGCGGTCCAGGTCCACGCCCAGCCGGCGGGCCCGCACGGCCAGGCTCCCCGGATCGGCGGACGGGCTCAGCAGGTCCCCGAGCAGCTCCCCGCGGATCCGGTCCTCGGTCTGCGCCACCGAACGGCCCAGGAGCAGCAGCAGGGCCGTGACCGTCGCCGCACGCTCGAACAGGCGCCGCCCGGCCTCGTCCAGGCCGGGGCGGCCGGTCAGCGTGATGCTGCCCAGGAGTTCGGGACCCGCCAGCACGGCGCACACCCAGGTGCCGCCCTCCGCGACGGCCCGGCCGCCGGCCCGGGAGGCGGCCACGGCCCCGGCCGGGGGCGGGCAGGGCCCGGCCTGCGTGCGGGCCAGCTCCCTGCCGTCGGGGTCGTGGACCAGGGTGCCGCCCTCCAGCAGCGCGCCGATCGCGGCCGCCACCTCGGCGACGCCGCCGCCGCGCAGGACGAGCCCCGTCAGCCGGTCGTGCGCCCGCTCGGCCCGGCGCAGCGCGTCGCTGTTCTCCTGGATGGTGCGGGACGCGGCGCCCAGTTCGGCCAGCGCCCGGCGGGTCTCCTCCAGCAGCCGGGCCCCGTCGATGGCGATGGCGGCGTGGTCGGCCAGCGAGGACAGCAGCGCCACCTCGCGCGGGCCGAACTCGCGCGGGCTGCGGTCGGCGGCGAAGAGCACCCCGATCACCTTCGGCCCCAGCCGCAGCGGGACGCCGAGGATGGCGTGCAGGTCCTCCTCGCCGACGGCGCTGTCGATGGGGCCGGTGTGCTGGAAGCGCGGGTCGCGCTGGTAGTTCCCGGTGGCGTACGGGCGGGCCGTCTGCGCGACGAGCCCGCCGAGCCCCTCGCCCATGCCCAGCCGCAGCTGCTGGAACGCCGCCGACACGGACCCCTCGGTCACCCGCATGTAGGTGTCGCCCGCCGCCTCGTCGATCAGCGACAGGTACGTGACGTCCGTGTGCAGCAGCTGCTTGGCCCGGTGCGTGATGGCCCGCAGCACCGCGTCCAGGTCGCGCAGCGCGGCCAGGTCCCCGGCGGTGTCGAACAGCGCGGTCAGCTCCGCCTCGCGGGTGCGGTGCCGGCCCAGCGTCCGGTGGACCTCCAGCGCCACCCCCGTCGCCTCGTCCAGCGCGGTCAGTTCGGCCCCGGAGGCCCCGGCGGCGCGCGCGGCCGCCGCGGGCCGGGCGAACTCCTCCGCCGGCGCCCCCTGGGCCAGCAG
Organism: Streptomyces sp. NPDC044002; assembly: GCF_056434525.1. NCBI lineage: Bacteria > Bacillati > Actinomycetota > Actinomycetes > Kitasatosporales > Streptomycetaceae > Streptomyces > Streptomyces sp. NPDC044002. Next base: position 6,481 of record NZ_JBWKEZ010000028.1, on the reverse strand, counting down.
CCCGAGCAGCTCCCGTATGCCTTCCGTCACGGTGGTCACGCCGGTGAGCATACGGGCGCGGCCCCGTTCAGCCCTTGACGGGGACGGCCGCGGCCGGCTGCGGGACCCGCTCCAGGCTGCGGCCGCGGGTCTCCCGGGCGACGAGCGCGGTCGCCGTCGTGATCAGCGCGGCCGCGCAGAGGTAGACGGAGACCGGCACGGAGGACCCGTACTCCTTCAGCAGTTCCACGGCGATGATCGGCGCGAGGGCGCCGCCGATGATGGAGGCGACCTGCGAGCCCATGGAAGCCCCCGAGTAGCGGACGCGGGTGTCGAACATCTCCGAGATGAACGCCGCCTGGGGCCCGTACATCGCCCCGTGCAGCAGCAGCCCGGCCGTCACGGCGGCGGCGATCACCGGGAAGGACCGCGAGTCCAGCAGGGCGAAGAAGGCGAACGCCCAGCCCGCCATCCCGACCGACCCCACCAGGGTCACCGCACGCCGCCCGATCCGGTCCGACAGCGCGCCCCACAGCGGGATCGTCACGAAGTGCACCGCCGAGCCGATGAGCACGGCGTTCAACGCGTCCCCCTTGGGCAGGTGCAGGTGCACGGTGACGTACACCAGCAGAAAGGCCGTCAGCACGTAATAGGACACGTTCTCCCCGATCCGCACCCCGATCGCGGTGAGCACCCCGCGCCGGCCCGACCGCAGCACCTCCACCACCGGCGGCCGCTGCCGCACCCCGGCCGCCTCCTCGGCCTCGGCCCGGGCCCGCGCCTCCAGGAACGCGGGCGACTCCGACACCGAGACCCGTATCCACAGCCCGACCACCACCAGCACCCCCGACAGCAGGAACGGCACCCGCCACCCCCACGCCAGGAACGCCTCGTCGGACTGGACGGCGGCCAGCAGCGCCAGCACCCCGGTGGCCAGCAGGTTCCCCCCGGGCGCACCGGCCTGCGGCCAGGAGGCCCAGAACCCCCGGTGCCGCTCGTCCCCGTGCTCGGCGACGAGCAGCACCGCCCCGCCCCACTCACCCCCGAGCGCGAACCCCTGCACCAGCCGCAACACGGTCAACAGCACGGGCGCGGCCCCGCCGACGGCGGCGTGCGTCGGCAGCAACCCGATCGCGAAGGTGGCCCCGCCCATCATCAACAGGCTCACCACGAGCAACCGCTTCCGCCCGATCCGGTCCCCGTAATGCCCGAACACCACCCCGCCGAGCGGCCGCGCGGCGAAGCCGACGGCGTAGGTGAGGAACGCGAGGAGGGTCCCGACGAGGGGGTCGCTGGCGGGGAAGAACAGCGTGTTGAACACCAGGGCGGCGGCGGAGCCGTAGAGGAAGAAGTCGTACCACTCGATGGTGGTCCCGACGAGACTGGCGGCGACGATCCTGCGTATGCCGGACGGACTCGTTCTGCTCGCTGCGGGGGAGGCCATGTGCACCACTTCCAGGGGGTCTGCGGGGACGTCGGGTGTCGCCACAACGTAGAAGTCCCCAGCTCAGCGGCATATGTGGCGGGCCATCACAATCGTGGCATGTCCTGTGTGCCCAGCCGCCATACGACCCCTGATGGCTCATTCCCGCACCCGGAATTACCTCCTCCGAATCGCGCCGGATTTGCAGAATTCCGCCCGTTTTGGAGGGTCGGATGACTGGGTGCTGGTCGCCCCCTGTGCGCTGACGCCGTCGGAGCGGGCCTTCGTCAAGGACCTCGGTGCGGGAGTCAGGCGACCCGGCATCCGTGTCCTGGACCGGGCCTGGCTGGACGACAAGCCGGCCCTTCACGCGGACTTGGGGAGCGCGTTCATCCGGGACGGTCTGCGGGAGGCGGCCCGCGACTACAGGGCGGAACTGGCCTTCCTGAGGGCTGTCCCATAACTGGGCGGTGCCCCCTTGCCGATCCCGGATCGGACCGTGTCGGTGGCTGGTGACAGGATCGACGCCACATCGACTCCCAGGGCTGCGGAACAGACCGTTCGATTATGCCGGTTGCCCCTCAGCGGTCCGGTGCGGGATTCCAGGCGAGGTCAAACGAGGCGAAGCGGACGCGGGAGCTGCCGGTAGGCGGGTGCCTGCGTCCTTACGTTTTGTCGTGCTCGTCCTGGTCCTGCGCGACGCGACCCGGGAGGAGGGGGGCTACCAGCGGCTCATGTATTCCGTGGACCCGGCTCTGGTGGACCGCGCGGACGCGACCACCGCGGCCGCACGACCGGCGACGTCGCCTACGCTCTCGGCGCGTACGGCGCGCTCGTCAGGGACGGGCCCCCGCACCCCGGGCGCCCGGGGTGCGGGGGACGCCTCAGGCGAGGCTCGTCAGGAGCTCCGCGAAAGCCTGCGGCCGGCTGAAGTAGCCGACGTGCGAGGCGTTGAGGGTGTGCACGTCGAAGGGATGGTGCGGGGTCAGAGCGTCCGCCGCGCGGATCATGTGGTCCTGGACTGCCAGGGGCAGGCTCCGGTCGGCGGAGAACCGGACGTAGGTGTGCGGCACCCGTCCCCACGCATCGGCCCGGACCAACGCGCCGGGCGCCATCGCCGCGTAGGTCTCGTCCGGATCCAGGGAGTCGAGCAGCAGCCGGAACTGGTGGTCGGTCGAGTCGGCCATGACGGCGGCTTTCAACGCGGCGAACACGTCCGGATCGGCGTGGGCGGCCCGCCAGTTCAGCCGGACCACACCCGGATCGCGCGCGCCCGGTACGGCGATCCGGGCCACTGCGGCGTCCAGCAGGTTGTCGTCGACCACGTCCCACGCCTCGGCAAGCATGGCCGGATCGCTGAGGCAAAGAGCGGAGAGGTAGACCACCCGGTCGAGCAGCTCCGGTACGGCGTTGGCGACGGCGCTGATCGTCAGACCGCCGAGGCTGTTGCCGACCAGCACGATCTGCCCCGACGCCGCGAGCCGCCGCAGTGTGTCCACCACGTGGCGCACGTTGTCCTCCAGGGTGACACCGCGCACCGCGGAGGGCGCGGCGGCGAGTGCCGTGACGTCCTGGGGTTGCCGGTAGTAGGCGGCGGGGGTGTCGGCGAGGTCGCCGTGACCGGGCAGGTCGACGGCGTGCGAACGGTGGCCGCGCAAGGCCAGCTCGTTCTGCAACGGGCCCCAGGCCCGGGCGTTGCTGGAGCCGCCGTGAACGAATACGAAAGTGGGGCGCGAGTCTGCGCGCATGGTGGAGATCCTCGTCATCCTGAGGTGAACGGTGGACGTGGGACCCGGTGTCGGCGACTGCCGACACCACGGTCAGCGCGTCGACCGGGTGCGCAGGGCCTGCCAGTTGTGGATGACGGAACACATGCGAACGACCGTAGCAGTCGTCTCCGCACCGCGCACGGCTGTTTCATGTCTGGTCAGCCCGCCGGGCGCGGTAGGGCAGCCAGCCACGCCCCGGCCGGTGCCTGCCTGCGCCACCTCCGGCACCGCCACGCGCCGGACCGGCCTGTTCGCCTCGCCTCACTGGCACGACCCACGGTCGTCCTCGTCCACGGGGCCGTCCGGGCGGGGAACCGGGGAGGTCGGCCACACGGTCGTGTCCTTGACCAGGTCCACTCGCCACTGAACCTGACGGATGGCAGCGATCAGCATCGCCCACAGGACGAGGGGGCGGACCAGATCAACTGAGACGAGGTTCGGCATCCCCCAGATCCGGACCGCATCGGATGGGAAACCGACTCGCAGGGCGTCAGACGAACCGGTCGCCGCAGGTCACAGCCGCACCGCCAAGCCGGATCCCCTGAGACGGGACAGCTCGTGCGGCGACCGTCGTATGCCTCCCCGGATACCCCCCCAGGTATCTCTGTTACGGTGGATTCAGATACCCCGGGGGGTAATCGTGCCGTGAGGGAGAGTGTGCCGTGTTCTTTGCCGACATCCTGGAGACCGCAAGTCTGGGAAACCGGAGCTATCTGGCGGGCGGGGCCCGGGCGGCGGTGGTGGTTGATCCGCCGCGGGACATTGACCGGGTGATCGCGGCAGCGGTCCGGCGTGGGGTCAGGATTGTGGCGGTCGCGGAGACGCACGTGCACAACGACTACGTCACCGGTGGTCTGGAGCTGGCCCGGCTGACCGGCGCCCGGTACCTGGTGCCCGCCGGGGCGTCGGTGGCGTACACGCGGGTGGCGGTGGCCGACGGTGATGCCGAGGAGATCGACGAGGGCCTGGTGCTGCGGGCCGTGGCCACTCCCGGTCACACCCCGCACCACACCTCCTACGTGCTGGAGCAGGACGGGCGGCCGGTCGCCGCGTTCACCGGCGGCTCGCTGCTGATCGGCAGCGTGGGCCGCCCCGACCTGGTGGAGCCGCGGTTGACCGCGCGGCTGGCCCGGGCCCAGCACGCCTCCGCGCACCGGCTCGCCGCCGAGCTGGCCGACGACGTGGCGGTCATGCCGACGCACGGGTTCGGCAGCTTCTGCTCCGCCGGCCGGGCCGACGGCGACCACAGCACCATCGGTGCGGAGAAGTCGTCCAACCCGGCGCTGCTGAAGGACGTGGAGACGTTCGTCGAGGAGCTGCTGGCCGGTCTGGACGATGTTCCGGCCTACTACGCGCACATGGGCCCGGCCAACGCCGCAGGCCCTGCCCCGGTGGACCTGACCGCGCCGGAGCGTGCTGACGCTGGGGAGATCTCCCGCCGCCTGGCGGCCGGAGAGTGGGTCGTGGACCTGCGCAGCCGTCTGGCGTTCTCGGAGGGCCATGTGGCGGGTTCGTTCAATTTCGAGGTCGAGGGCCGGCTGGCCACCTACCTGGCGTGGATGATGCCGTGGGGAAAGCCGGTCACCCTGCTCGCGGAGACCGCCGAGGACATCGCCCGTGCCCAGCGCGAGCTGGCCCGGGTCGGCATCGACCGCCCGGCCGCCGCGGCTGTCGGCTTTCCGGCCGACTGGACCGGCGATGCGCCGCTCGCGTCGTTCCCGCGGGCGACGTTCGCCGACCTGGCCGCCGCACGTGCCCGGGGCGTGGAGCTGGTGGTGCTGGACGTCCGCCGGGACGGCGAGCGGGCCGACGGTTGGATCGAGGGCAGCGTCCACATCCCGATCCACCAGGTCCATCAGCGGCTGGACGAGGTGCCCGCCGGGACCGTGTGGGTGCACTGCGCGGGCGGCATGCGCGCGGCGATCGCCGCCTCCGTCCTGGACGCCGGCGGACGTGACGTCGTCGCCGTCGACGACGGCTACGCCGCGGCCGCCGACGCGGGCCTCACCCTCGTCACGCCCGCCCAGCACTGACCGGACCACCCGACCACCGGCCACTCGGCTCGGCCCGAGGTCACAGGCATCAGAGGAAGCACCATGCTCTTGCCCCAGAGCGGCCCCGGCCGCATCACGCCGGCGCAGGCCCACCGCGCCGTCGAGGACGGCTCCGCACAGCTCGCCGACGTCCGTGAGGAGGACGAATTCCGGGCCGGTCACGCGCCCGGGGCAATGTTCTGGCCGCTGTCGCGGCTGGTCGAGGACGCGGGCCTGCCCGGCCGCGAGAACGGCCGTGCCCTGGTGCTGATCTGCCGCTCCGGGAACCGCTCCCGGCAAGCCGCACGCCTGCTCGCCGAACGTGGTGTCGCGGCGGTCGACGTCACCGGCGGGATGTGCGCCTGGGCAGATCAGGGCCTGCCTGTCCAAGACGTGTACGGGGCAGCGGGCACCGTCATATGACCGAGTTCGTGCTCGCGCTGCTCGCCGGGGCACTGGTCGGTCTTGCCCTCGGCTCCCTCGGGGCGGGCGGCAGCATCCTGACCGTACCCGCCCTGATCTACCTGCTCGGCTTCAGCCCGGCCGAGGCCACCACCGCCAGCCTGATCATCGTGATCGCCACCTCGCTCACCGCGCTGCTGGCTCACGCCCGGGCGGGAACGGTGCGCTGGCGAGCCGGTCTCCTGTTCGCCGCGGCCGGCCTGCTGCCGGCAGCGGCGGCCGGCCTGCTGTCCGCACACATTCCCGCCGCCGCGCTGACCCTGGCATTCGCCGTCCTCGCGGTGCTCGCAGGGCTGCGCATGCTGCGTCAGCGGACACCGTTCGAGGGTGCGACGGCGTCGGCGTCGGCGTCGGCGCCCCGCGCAACGGTGGCGGGAGCCGCATTGGGCGCGGTGACCGGGTTCCTGGGAGTCGGCGGCGGCTTCCTCGCCGTCCCCACCCTGGTGGCGGCGCTCGCGGTGCCGATGAGCGCGGCCGTCGGCACCAGCCTGCTGGTCATCATCGCCAACGCCCTGGTCGCCCTCGCAGCCCGCGCGGCCACCCAGGTCGGCATGGACTGGGCCCTGATCATGCCGTTCATTGCGACGGCAGCCCTGGGTGCCTGGGACGGCAAGCGGCTGTCCGCGAAGCTCCAGCCCGCCGTCCTGCAGCGAATCTTCGGCACTCTGCTCCTGGCAGTGGCCGCAGTGATGGCGGTCGGCATCATGCTGTGAAACACCCGTGGGGGGGGGGGGGGGGGGGGGGGGGGGGGGGGGGGGGGGGGGGGGGGGGGGGGGGGGGGGGGGGGGGGGGGGGGGGGGGGGGGGGAGGGGGGG
>NZ_JBWKEZ010000027.1:0-99321 GCF_056434525.1 Streptomyces sp. NPDC044002 | reverse complement strand
ACCCGAAACAAAGGCACACCCAGCGAAAAAGAAAGAAAAAGAAAACGCCCCGCCTCCCCCCCCCCCCCCCCCCCCCCCCCCCCCCACCGCCCTTCGTGTGCCCGCCTTCCCGGCGGGCGCTCGGCTCAGAGTCCGTTGACGCGGGCCATCCGTCCGACGACCAGGGGGGTGAAGTCGGCGGTGACCACCCGTCCGTTCCTGCGGCCGGTGCGCGGGTTCTGGCGGCGGACCTGGGCCATCAGCCGGCGGCTGCGCAGGGCCATCTCCAGTTCGAAGCGGGTCCGGGGGTCGCGCAGTCCGGGCCCGAAGAGCTTCTCCAGCTGGCGCATCCGGTAGCGCACGGTCTGCGGGTGCACGCTCAGGGCCTTGGCCGCCTCCGGGGCGCCGCCGCCCTCCAGCCAGGCGAGCAGGGTGACCTCCAGCCGTTCGCTCTGACGGGGCGTGAGGTCGGCGAGGGGCTTGAGCCAGCGGGCGGCCAGGGCGTGGGCGAGGGGTTCGTCCTGGAGCAGCAGGAGGGTCGAGAGGTGGTCGTCGACGAAGACGGCCCGGGTGTCCAGGCCGCCGCGGTGCGGCGTCAGCGTCAGCAGGCGCAGCGCCCAGCGCAGCGACGAGGCCGTGTCGCGGGGGGCGACGGCGTGGCCGACGGCCGCGAACCGGCCGCGGAGGGGGACTTCGAGGGCGGCGCGGGCGTCGGGGTCGGGGCTGGGGAGCAGCAGGCAGGGCCGGCCGGCGAACATGCCGGCGAGGGCGTCGTCGAGGACGGCCGCCAGCTGCTGCGTCTCGCCGGGGGTGGCGAGGGCGACGGCCCGTACGGCGGGCGGGAGGGGCCAGTGGGCGGCCTCGGCGAGTTCGGCGAGGGAGCCGTCGCATGCGGTCCGGTCGTCGGTGAGGGCCCTGAAGAGTTCCTGGCGGGCCCGGTCCGGCGGGGCGGCGGGCAGCTGCCGGAGGGGGTGGCCCGGGGCGTGGCCGGCGTCGGGGCGCTCGTGACCGTGCTCGCGCGCGGGTTCGCGTACGTGTTCCCGCACGGCTCCCCGCGGTTCCTCGACGCGGCCGTCGTGGCGGTCGGCGGGTTCCGGCACGGGCTCCTCCACGGGGTCCGGCACCGGGTCCGCGCAGTGCGGGCCGCGGTCGTCGCGGTCGTCGTGGTCGTGGTCGTGCTGGTCCTGGACGTCGTGGTAGCCGAGGGCGGAGAGAAGGGCTTCTTCCACCCTCAGCCTGAGCAGATCGTCGTCGATGGCATCGTTGTCATCGACAAGGGCGGAAAATTCCGGAATTCCATGCAGAAGCTCCTCCACTATCTCCGCGGCGAGCGCGGGGAGTTCCCTGCGCAGGACGCGGGTCCACTCTCCGCGGGGGCGGGACCAGATGCGGTTCAGAAGTTCGCACATCGTTTCCTCGTTCTTGCCGGGGTGAGGCCTGTCCGGTGCAGGGGTGACAGGCCCGCCAGGGCCGCCGGTTTCGCCAACAGCCCTGTCTGCCAAGAGAGTTGCAGCCACCGCGTCCCCTTCTGGAGGGTTCCGGCCACTTTCGGTCCCACGGGTTTGCCTTGTTTTTGCCGCCGGGGACGCATGGATGGCCGATGAGGCGGTGGCCTGTCGCAACCTCCACTGGAGGGGAATCTTCCGGGGTTGTTCGATGCGCTGTAGACGCGGTGCGAGAAATTATCACGTTTCGATAAATCCTGTGGAGATGCTGCGTAGCTCCACGATGCTGCTGCACTCCGGCCCCCGAGCCCCTCGGCCGGCGCGGGAATTCGCAGCGCTGCCGGCCGTCACCGTCCCCCAACCCCCGGGCGCCGAGCGCGAGGTGGACCGCTCGGAGCCCGGGTGCTCAGGAGAACCGCATGCCCCTGCCCCAGCCGCACATACCCCGCTCCCACAGGGCACGACGCAGGAGCCGCCACGCGGCCGAGGCCGCCGCCGCGGCTCCGGCCGCCGGGCGGCGGGCCGTCCGGCGGCCCTCGCTGCTGCCCTCCGCGGGAAGACTCCGGCCCAGCGCGCTGTGCGCCGCCGGCGCGGCCCTCGTCTCGCTCCTCGTGGCGGCCCGCGCGGGCGCCCTGACCCGCCTGTGGGAGTTCCTCGACTTCGGCGCGGGCGTGCTGTCGCTCGTCTGCCTGACCTCCACCGTCCTGTGGGGGCTGGTGGCCACCGACCGGGTGCTGCTCGGGTCGGGCCACCGGCTGCTGGCCCAGGGCGTGCACCGGGGCCTCGCCGTGGCGGGGCTGGGCTTCCTCGGCCTGCACATATGGGTCAAGGTGGCCGGGAAGCAGGCCGACGCCGCTGCCGCCGCGGTGCCGTTCGCGGACACGGACCGACCCGTCGTCATCGGCCTGGGCACCCTGGCCGGATATCTCTTCGTGGCCGTGGCGGCCTCCGGAGCCCTGCGTAGTGTGTTCGCCACCAAGAGCCGCTCCCTCTGGTGGCGGGCCCTGCACATCGGCGCGTACCCGGCGTGGGGCGCGTCGCTGCTGCACGGGCTGAAGGCCGGCCGCGCCGCCGACACCTGGGTGACGGCGGCCTACGGGCTGTGCCTGGCCGGGGTGATCGCCCTGCTCGCCTTCCGGCTCAGGGCCCGCGGGCTGGGCGCCGCCTGGCAGCCGTCCGTCCCGCAGAGCGCCGGCGCCGGGGACGCGCCCGACCGACCCGCGCGCGTGCGCCCGTTCTTCATCCAGGACGTGCCGCTGGCCGACCTGCTGGTACGGCCCCGCAGGAGCCCGGCCTCCGGGCCCGCGGCGGGGCCGCCGCGGGCCGGCCGCGCACCCTACGCGGCGGCCGCCGCGGGCCCGGGCGCCGACCGGCGCTCCGGGCCGATCGGCGACGGGGACCGGTGGTCGTGAGCGGACCCGCGCGCCCCGGCCTCGGCTGCGTGGGCACCCCCCGGCTGCTGGCCGGCCTGGACCGGGACCCGCGGCTCGACCGCGAGGCCCATCTGGCGGCGCACGGCCCGCTGCCGCGCTACGCCCCGGACGAACTCGTCGCCCTGGCCGCCGACATCGACCTGCGGGGCCGCGGCGGAGCCGGTTTCCCCTTCGCCCGGAAGCTGCGGGCCGTCATGGCCTCCGCCCGGGAGCGGGAGGGGCCGACGGCCGTGGTGGTCAACGGCAGTGAGGGCGAGCCGAGTTGCCTCAAGGACAAGGCGCTGCTGCTGCACGCCCCGCACCTGGTGCTCGACGGCGCCCTGCTGGCCGCCGCCGCGGTCGGCGCGGAGGAGGTGGTGGTGGCGGTCACCCGGGCGGACGTGGAGCGCTCGGTACGGGACGCCGTCGCGGAACGGGGGCCGGGCGGCCGCCGGGTGCGAGTGGCACGGCTGCCCGAGCGGTTCGTGACGGGCGAGGGGACCGCCATGGTGGGCGGGCTCAACGGGGGCGCGGCACTGCCGTCCGGGCGGCGGGTGCGGACCAGCGAACGGGGGCTGGGCGGGGTGCCGACACTGCTGTCGAACACCGAGACCTACGCGCAACTCGCCGTCGCCGCCCGGATGGGCGCCCCCGACTACCGCTCGGCCGGGCTGCCGTCCGAGCCGGGCACCGTACTGCTGACCGTCGCCGGGCAGACGGTGGTCGAGACCCCGACGGGGACCTCGCTGGCGTACATCCTCGACCTGTGCGGCACCCGTACCGGGCAGGGCGTCCTGGTCGGCGGGTACCACGGCCGCTGGCTGGATCCGGGGGCGGCCCGCTCGGCGGACGTGTCCCGGGGGTCGCTGTCCGCCTTCGGCGCGGTGCTGGGGGCGGGGGCGGTGCTGCCGCTGCCCGAGGACACCTGTCCGGCCGGCGAGGTCGCGCGGGTGACGCGCTGGATGGCGAAGGAGTCGGCCGGGCAGTGCGGGCCTTGCGTACGGGGCCTGCCCGGGCTGGCCGACGTACTGGAGGACGCCGTGCGGGGCGGGGGCCGCGGTGCCCTCGACGCGGTGGAGGCACGGCTGAGGGCCGTCCGGGGGCGGGGTGCGTGCAGCCATCCCGACGGCACCTCGCACTTCGTGGCCTCCGCGCTCGCCGCGTTCCCCGAGGAGTTCCGCGACCACGCCCTCGGCAGCGGCTGCGGGCGGCGGATCACGGGGGCGCTGCCGCTGCCGCTGGACGAGAGCCCGCCGGAGCGGCTGGTGGTGGACTGGACCCTGTGCAAGGGGCACGGGCTGTGCGTGGACGTCCTGCCCGACGTCGTACGGCTCGACGCGGACGGCTTCCCGGCGCAGGCGTCCATGCCGGTGCCGGTCCACCTGCGGCCCAAGGCGCTGCGGGCGGTGCGGCGCTGCCCGGCCCTCGCGCTGCGCATCCAGGAATGAGCGGGCGCACGAGTGCGGGACGCCTCCGAGTTCATTCTTGGCGCGATCTGACAAATTCCCGCGGATATCAGCTCCGGCCGCCGTTCTCCCCGTATCAATGACCGCAGGCAGAGAACACAGGCAAAGAGCACGACGGCACCGAATCCCAAGGAGAGATCGTGAAGACAATGCGCCGGGAGATAATCGCCGGGTCGGCGGTCGCGGTATTGCTGCTGACGGCCGGCTGCGGTGCGGCCGACAAACCCTCCTCGAAAGCGGACGCGGTCCAGCCGGCGGGCTCGGGAAAGCAGCTCGGCGCATACGGATCCGACGGCGGTTCGGGATACGGGGCGGGATCCGGATCGGGTTACGGCGAGGGATCTGGCGCCAACCCGGCGGGCGGCGGGGGGCAGAGCGGGCCGGCCGGGAAGCTCCAGGTGCGGGAGATGGCGAACGTGGGCTCCGGGGTCGCAGACGGCGACGGGTTCACCCTCTACCGCTTCGACAAGGACACCGCGAAGCCGCCCAAGTCCAACTGCGAGGGCGACTGCGCCAAGGCCTGGCCGGTGGTCCCGGCGGACGACGCCTCGGCGGGGGCGGGCGTCGACGCGGCCCTCCTCGGTTCGGTCACCCGGGCCGACGGCAGCAAGCAGCTGACGCTCGGGGGCTGGCCGGTGTACCGCTACGCCAAGGACACCAAGGCGGGCGACGCCCTCGGCGAGGGCGTCGGCGGCACCTGGCACGTCCTGGGACCCGACGGGAAATGGGCCGCTGCCGGAAAGGGAGCGGCAGCGGGCACCGGTACGGGTACGGAAATGCAGGGACACGGAATGGAACAGGGAGGAGGAGCGAAGGAAGGGGCGAAGGAAGCGGCGAAGGTCGCGCTTTCGGTACGGAAGGACGCCAAGCTCGGAAACATCGTCCAGAATGCGGAGGGCTGGACCCTGTACCGCTTCGACAAGGACAGCGCCTGGCCGATGAAAATCGGCTGCGTGGATGCCTGCACGGACACCTGGAAGCCCGCTCCGCTCGTCGACAAGACGCAGGTGTCGGGAATCGACCCCAAACTGATCGGCTCGGTGAAAAGGCCCGACGGCACGGAGCAGTTGACCATCGACTGCTGGCCGGTCTACACGTTCACCGGTGACAAGGCGCCCGGCGACGTCAACGGGCAGGGCAAGCAGGACCTCTGGTGGGCCGTCACCGACAAGGGGAAGAAGGCGAAGGCCGCCGGCTGAGCCGGCCGCGACACCCATGAACCGTGGTGCCCGGTCCCCCTCCCCTCCCCGCCGGGCACCACACCCCCTTCCCCGCCGGTCCCCTCCAGTGAGGTCGCCATGCCCCCGTCCGACCGCCCGACCCTCCGCCTCCTCGCGACCTGTGCCGCGCTGGGCGGTGCGCTGCTGGCCGGCGGCTGCGCCACGGAACCGCCCGCGCAGCCCGGGGCTCCGGCCCACGCGGCCCACGCGGGCCGGGGCCCGGCCGGGAAGGCCGCCACGCTGGAGGAGCTCGCCTCCGCCCTGGGCTGCACCGCCGAGTCGGTCACCGAGGCCGACGAACTGCGCCAGGGGGCGTGCGCGACCGGACAGGGCGCCTACCGCCTGAGCACCTTCGCCGCCGAGGAGGGCCTGCGCTCCTGGCTGGCGGAGACCCGGGTGTACGGCGGGGTCTACCTGGTGGGGAACCGCTGGGTGGTCACCGCCCAGTCGCCCGAGGCCCTGACCGCGCTCCGCGAACGCCTCGGCGGCACGCTGGAGACGGGCGAGGAGCACACCGGGCACTGAGTCCGCGGCGGCTCACGGGATCCTCCAACAGACGCGGCGAGTCGGCCAGTTGTCCGGAATTTCCCTCATTCGCGAGTTGCACGGAGGAGTACGGGAGCCGCCCTCAGGGATGATTCGCCCCACCGCCCGCTTGCTCCAAGGTGGCACGGAACCGCCCCTCTTCCGAAAGGAACGGCTCTCCGTGCGCATGAAACGGCTCACGCCCCTGCTCGCCACCGCCGGACTCCTCGCGACCTCCCTCCCCCTGCTCGCCGCCACCCAGGCCGCGGCCGCCCCGGCCCCCTCCGACTACCAGCCGCAGCAGCCCTCCTGGCACCGCTGCAGCCCGGACCAGCCGGCCGCGTACGAGTGCGCGACGATCAAGGTGCCGCTCGACTACCAGCGCCCCCGCGGCACGGCCCTCGACCTCGCCATATCCCGGATCAAGAGCCCGGACCGGGCCAAGCGGCACGGGGTCATGCTGCTGAACCCGGGCGGACCCGGCGGCTCGGGGCTCGACCTGCCGCTGATGATGGAAGAGGCCATGCCGAAGGAGGTCAGGGAGCGGTACGACCTGATCGGCTTCGACCCGCGCGGCGTCGGCGCCAGCAGCCCGATCAGCTGCGGACTGAACGAGGCGGAGCAGAACTTCGACCGCGCGTACCGCCCCGAGACCTTCCCCTCCGACGTCGCCTGGGCGCGCACCGTCGCGGACAAGTGCCGGGAGAAGGCCGGTTCGGTCCTCCCGCACATCACCACCCGCAACACGGCCCGCGACATGGACGCGATCCGCGCTGCCCTGGGCGAGCGGAAGATCTCCTACGTGGGCTACTCGTACGGGACCTACCTCGGCGCGGTCTACACCCAGATGTTCCCGTCCCGCACCGACCGCTTCGTCCTCGACAGCGGCGTCGACCCGCAGCTGCTCTGGCGCGGGATGATCCAGGTGTGGGCCACCGAGGCCGAGCCCGCCTTCGCCCGGTGGACGCGGTGGACGGCTGAGCGCGACGGCGAGTACCGGCTCGGTGCGACGCCGCAGGCGGTGTCGGCGACGTTCTGGGGGCTGGTGGCCCGCGCCGACCGCGAGCCGATCGAGTTCCAGGGGATGAAGCTGACGGGCGATGACATCCGCTCCGCGCGCGCCCTGTTCTTCTACCCGCAGCAGGCCGCGCCGCTCGTCGCCGCGCTGAAGGCGGCCGCCGAGGGGGCGCCGCAGCCCGCCGGCGCGGCCGTGCCCGACCTCAAGGAACTGCTGCGCGCCCCGGAGCCGGCCTCCGACAACGGCACGGCCGTGTTCTGGTCCGTGCTGTGCGGGGACACCGGCGCCTGGCCGCGCGATCCCGGCCAGTACGCGCGGGACGCGGCCCGGGACAAGGCCCGGTACCCGCTGTACGGGGACATCGCCTCCAACATCAAGCCCTGTGCCTTCTGGCAGCGGCCCGCCGAGGCGGCCACCCCGATGAAGACCCGGGCGAACGTGCTGACCGTGCAGAACGAGTGGGACTCGCAGACCCCGCTGGTGAGCGGGCAGGGGCTGCACCGGGCCCTGAAGGGTTCGCGGATGGTGCTCGCGAAGGGCGGGGAGGGCCACGGCGTGTACCTGGCCGACCCCAACTCCTGTGCCAACGCGCCGGTCAACTCCTACCTGGCCACGGGCCGGCTGCCCGACCGGGACGTGACCTGCGAGGCGGCCCCGGCCCCGGCCCAGCGGCAGGACGCCTCGCCGGCGCCGAAGCCGCTGCCGTTCCCGGCCGGTCCGGGGCGGTTCTGACGCCGCGGGGTCTGACGCCGCGGGGTCTGACGCCGCCGGTTCAGCCGAGCAGGGCGTAGACCGTGGAGGCCTTCGCCGCCGGTTCCGCGGCCCCTGCGGGGGTCATGGTGACGTCGGCGAAGGCCATGCGCTTGCCCAGCTTGGTGACGCGTACGTCGATCAGCACGTCGGCGGCGACGACCGGACGCTGGAAGCTCGTCGACTGCTGGACGGTGGTCATCGGGCCGTACGCCCCGCGCGCCGCGGAGATCGCGATGACGGTGGCGGTGTCGGCGGCGGCCATCAGGGCCTGGCCGGACAGGCCGCCGCCGTCGCGGGCCAGGGCGTCCGACCAGGGCAGCCGCAGCACGGCGTGCCGCTCGCCGGTCTCCTCGACGGTGAGGCCGAGGGCCAGCACCCAGGGGGCGAAGTTGTCGGAGAGGATCTTGTCCGCGTCTGCCGGTGTCAACGTCACCCGGTGATTGTGGCGGCCCGGAGCGGGCCGCCACAAGCCACGGCAACCCTTAGAGCGAGGCGGCCAGTTCGGTGCCCTGGCGGATGGCGCGCTTGGCGTCGAGTTCGGCGGCGACGTCGGCGCCGCCGATCAGGTGCGCCTCGACGCCCTCGGCGCGCAGCGCCTCGTACAGGTCGCGGCGCGGTTCCTGGCCGGTGCACAGGACGACGGTGTCGGCGGGCACGAGGTGCGGTTCGCCGCCGACGGTGATGTGCAGGCCCTCGTCGTCGATCCGCTCGTACGTGGCCCCGGCGACGGAGACGACCCCGCGGTGCTTGAGTTCGGCGCGGTGGATCCAGCCGGTGGTGGTGCCGAGGCCGGCGCCGACCTTGGTGGTCTTGCGCTGGAGCAGGGTGACCTGCCGGGGGGCGGCGGGACGCTCGGGGGCGGTGAGGCCGCCCGGGCCGGCGTACGCGGTGTCGACGCCCCAGTGCCGGAAGTAGACCTCGGGGTCCTGGGAGGCGCCTTCGCCGCTGTCGGTGAGGTACTCGGCGACGTCGAAGCCGATGCCGCCGGCGCCGACGACGGCCACGCGCTGCCCGACGGGGGCGCCGTCGCGCAGTACGTCGAGGTAGCTGACGACGTTGTCCCGGTCCACGCCCTCGATGGCGGGGGTGCGGGGGGTGACGCCGGTGGCGACGACGACCTCGTCGTAGCCGCGCAGGGTGTCGACGTCGGCGCGGGTGTCCAGGCGGACGTCGATGCCGCGGGCGGTGAGCTGGGTGCCGAAGTAGCGGATGGTCTCCTCGAACTCCTCCTTGCCCGGGATGCGGCGGGCCACGTCGAGCTGGCCGCCGATGTGGCCGGAGGCCTCGAAGAGGGTGACGGCGTGGCCGCGTTCGGCGGCGGTGACCGCGCAGGCGAGGCCGGCCGGGCCGGCGCCGACGACGGCGACGCGCTTCTTGGTGCGCGTGGGCGAGAGCACGAGCTCGGTCTCGTGGCAGGCGCGCGGGTTGACCAGGCAGCTGGTGATCTTGCCGCTGAAGGTGTGGTCGAGGCAGGCCTGGTTGCAGCCGATGCAGGTGTTGATGGTCTCGGAGCGCCCGGCGGCGGCCTTGGCTACGAAGTCGGCGTCGGCGAGGAAGGGGCGGGCCAGCGACACCAGGTCGGCGCGGCCGTCGGCGAGGATCTCCTCGCCCTTCTCGGGGGTGTTGATGCGGTTGCTGGTGACCAGCGGCACGCTCACCGCGCCCATCAGCCGCTTGGTGACCCAGGTGTAGGCGCCGCGCGGGACGGAGGTGGCGATCGTGGGGATGCGGGCCTCGTGCCAGCCGATGCCGGTGTTGATGATGGTGGCGCCGGCCGCCTCGATCTCCTTGGCGAGGTGGACGACCTCGTCGAGGGTGGAGCCGCCGGGGATCAGGTCCAGCATCGAGAGCCGGTAGATCAGGATGAAGTCCTCGCCGACGGCGGCGCGGGTGCGCCGGACGATCTCCAGCGGGAAGCGCACGCGGTTCTCGTACGCGCCGCCCCAGCGGTCGGTGCGCTTGTTGGTGGCTGCGGCGATGAACTCGTTGACCAGGTAGCCCTCGGAGCCCATGATCTCGACGCCGTCGTAGCCGGCGAGCTTGGCGAGGCGGGCGGCGCGGACGAAGTCCTCGACGGTGGCCTCGACCTCGGCGTCGGTGAGCTCGTTGGGGACGAAGGGGCTGATGGGGGCCTGGATCGCGCTGGGGGCGACGAGGTCCTTGTGGTAGGCGTAGCGGCCGAAGTGGAGGATCTGCATGGCGATCTTCCCGCCCTCCGCGTGCACCGCGTCGGTGATCACCCGGTGCTCGGCGGCCTCCTCCTCGGTGGTGAGGCGGGAGCCGCCCTCGAAGGGGCGCCCGGCGTCGTTGGGCGATATGCCGCCGGTGACGATCAGGCCGGCGCCGCCGCGGGCGCGCTCGGCGTAGAAGGCGGCCAGGCGCTCGAAGCCGTGCGCGTGCTCTTCGAGGCCGGTGTGCATCGACCCCATGATCACGCGGTTCGGCAAGGTGGTGAAGCCGAGGTCCAGGGGGCTCAGCAGGTGCGGGTACCGGCTCTGGGAACTCATGAGGGGGCGCCTCCTCGCGCGGGGGTGATGAACCTGTTCTAGCGAGGAGGGCCGGGTTTTGCAACTAAGTGCATAACCGGCTGCGCGCCCCGGGGGCCGGGATTCCCGGACCCTGGGGCGCGCACCGCCGCGGGTGTGGCGCAGTTCACGCCGCCGTGCCGGCCGGGGCCGTCAGTGGATCACCCGGAAGCTGCGCCAGGGCAGGCTGTGCGGGGCCGTCACGTTCGAGAGCGTGGTCGCCACGTAGACGCCCTCGGCGCCCTCGGCCCCTCCGGCCTCGGCCGTGCCACAGTTCTCCGTCCGGTACAGGACGATGTCCACGAGGGTGTTGTTCTCGACGTGGGTGGCCCCCTTCGGGATGCGGATCTTGTGGCAGCCCTTGACCGGGGTGTTGGAGTAGCTCAGCTCGACCGGTGAGTCGTGCCCGCGGAACGTGAGCATGCCCACGGTGCTGCGGCCCAGGCCGGAGCAGGCGGAGGCGGTCAGCAGCAGTGCCGCGACCCCCACGATGGTGCTGATCCGTCGGCGGTGGGACATGGGGCGGTCCTCGTCTGTGCGGTGGTGGTCCTCACCACAGCCTTGCCCGGCGGAGCCCCGGCGGCCTGCGCTGCTCGGCCGACCGGATGAACGCGGCGGAGCCGGACCGCCGCCGGCCCGGCTCCGCACCCCTCACCCGCGCCGGAGGCGGACCGTCACGATCTGGAACGGGCGCAGGGTGAGGGCGACCCCGCCGTCCGGGGCCGGGGCGCCGACCGCCGAGCCCGCCAGGGGCCGCTCCAGGAGGTCGCTCTCCACCGCCTCCGCGACCGCGAAGGCGGGCCTCAGCACGGCCTTCGCCCGGCCGCCCCGCGACTCGTACAGCCGGACGACCACGTCCCCGGAACGGTCCTCCGCGAGCTTGACCGCCTCCACCACCACCGCGTCGTGGTCGACGGCCAGCAGCGGGGCCACCGGCCCCGCGCCCCGCAGGATCCGCTCGGGCAGGTTGAACGCGTGCCCCTCGCGCACCGCGTCCCCGATGCCGGCGCCGGGCGCGAGGGAGAAGCGCAGGGTGTGCCGCCCCTGGTCGGTCTCCGGGTCCGGGTAGCGGGGGGCCCGCAGCAGGGAGAGCCGCACGGTGGTGGTCTGGCCGCCGTCCTCCCGGATCCGGCGGGTGACGTCGTGCCCGTACGTGGAGTCGTTGAGCAGCGCCACGCCCCAGCCCGGTTCCCCGGCGTGGATCCAGCGGTGGGCGCAGATCTCGAACTTGGCGGCCTCCCAGGAGGTGTTGGTGTGGGTGGCCCGGTACACGTGCCCGAACTGGGTCTCGGAGGCGCTCCGTTCGGCCTTGACGTCGAGCGGGAAGGCGGCCTTGAGGAACTTCTCCGTCTCGTGCCAGTCCACGTCGGTGGCGATGTCCACGGTCTTGGCCCCGGCCCGCAGGGTGACGGCCTGGGTGACGGTGGAGGAGCCGAAGGAGCGGGTGACCGTGACGGTGCAGGAGTCCGGGCCCGCCCCGGTGACCTCCAGGGAGTCGACGGCGGTGAGGTCGGTGACCTTGTTGCGGTAGAAGGCGTCGACGTCCCAGGCGTCCCACATGTTGGGGAAGTCGGGGTGGATCTGGAGCAGGTTCGCGGCACTGCCCGGGGCGAGCGCCTCGCGGCCCTCCTCCAGGTCGTACGCGGAGACGATCAGGCCCCGCCCGTCGACCTCCACCAGCAGCCGCCCGTTGGCCAGGACGTGCCCGCCGCCGTGCCGCTCCTCCACCGTGACCGGCTGCTCGGCCGGGCGCGGGCGGCCCGCGCCGCCGGCCGGGACGCCGCGCCGCTCGTGCGGGGCGCAGTTGAAGACCAGCTCCTCCTCGCCCGCGCCCGCGAGGGCGGTCTGCGCCGCGAGGGTGATCGCGGTCAGCTCCTCGCGCACCTCCTCGTAGGTGGCGCGGGCCTCGCGGTGCACCCAGGCGATGGAGGAGCCGGGCAGGATGTCGTGGAACTGGTGCAGCAGGACGGTCTTCCAGATGCGTTCCAGGTCCTCGTACGGGTAGCCGAAGCCCGGTACGCGGACCGCGGCCGTGGCCGCCCACAGCTCGGCCTCGCGCAGCAGCGACTCGCTGCGGCGGTTGCCCTGCTTGGTCCGGGCCTGCGAGGTGTAGGTGCCGCGGTGGAGCTCCAGGTACAGCTCGCCGGCCCAGACGGGGGCGTCCTCGTACTCGGCGCGGGCCTTCTCGAAGAAGGCGTCGGGCCGCTCGATCTCCACGCGCGGGGAGCCTTCGAGGTCGCGCTGGCGCCCGGCCCGGGCCAGCATCTCGCGGGTGGGGCCGCCCCCGCCGTCGCCCCAGCCGAAGGGCACCAGGGAGCGCGAACCCCGGCCCTTCTCGCGGTAGTTGCGGGCGGCGTGGGCCAGCTGGGCGCCGCCGAGGTCGCTGTTGTAGGTGTCGACGGGCGGGAAATGCGTGAAGACGCGGGTGCCGTCGATGCCCTCCCACCAGAAGGTGTGGTGCGGGAACCGGTTCACCTGGGACCAGCAGATCTTCTGGGTCAGGAACCACTGCGCTCCGGAGAGCCTGACCAGCTGCGGCATCGCCGCGGTGTAGCCGAAGGAGTCGGGCAGCCAGACGTTGCGGGTCTCGATGCCGAACTCGTCCAGGAAGAACTTCTTGCCGTAGAGGAACTGCCGGGCCATGGCCTCGCCGCCGACCATGTTGGTGTCGGACTCCACCCACATGCCGCCGACGGGTACGAACTGCCCGTCGGCGATCTTCTTCTTGACCCGCTCGAAGAGTCCGGGCCGGTGGGTCTTGACCCAGTCGAGCTGCTGGGCCTGCGACATGGCGAAGACGAACTCGGGGTGCTCGTCCATCAGGGCGAGCATGTTGGAGGTGGTGCGCGACACCTTGCGCACGGTCTCGCGCAGCGGCCAGAGCCAGGCCGAGTCGATGTGGGAGTGGCCGACCGCGCTGATCCGGTGCGCGGAGGCGTTCGCCGGGGCGGCCAGCACCCCGGCGAGGCGTGCGCGGGCGGCGGCGGCCGTCCCGGCGACGTCGCCGAGGTCTACCTCGTCGAGGGCGGAGTCGACGGCGCGCAGGATCTCGTAGCGCCGTGCGTCGTCCTCGCCGAGCTGGGGCATCAGTCCGGCGAGGACGTCGAGGTCCTGCACGAGTTCCCAGACCTCGGCCTCGAAGACGGTGAGGTCCATCCGGGCCAGCCGGTAGAGCGGCCGGTCCCCGCTGGTCAGCCGGTCGCCCTCGGCGGTGGGGGCGTGCTCGACCAGGACGGGGTTGGAGGCGGCCTCGACGTACCACTCGACCCGCTCGCCGCCCGCCGCGGCGTCGGCCACCCGCACCCAGTCGTTGTACGGATTGAGGGCCTTGACCTCGCTGCCGTCCGCCCGGTGGACCAGTCCCTCGCACTGGAAGCCGGGCATCATCCGGTCGAAGCCGAGGTCGAGGACGGCCTCGACGGTACGGCCCGCCCAGTCGGCGGGGACTTCGCCGGTGACCTTGAACCAGGTGGTGCCCCAGGCCGGCCCCCAGGCGTCGCCGGCGGCACAGGGCCCGTACGGGGCGGCCAGCGCCTCGGCGACCGGGACCGGCTCGCCCGGGGCCTCCCAGCGCTCGACGGTGAGGGGGACCGGGCGGGAGTGGACGGCGGGCCGGATGCGCTCGCCCAGGACCCGGCGGAGGCGGTGTTCGGTGATGCTGCGGTCGTCGTGCACGAGGCGGCTCCAGGAGGTCGTTCGCGGACGGGTGGCGGGGCGGGCAACGGGTGGGGCGGGGTGGTCAGGTCTTGACCGCCCCCTCGCCCACTCCCTTGAAGAAGAAACGCTGGAGGAGGAGGAAGAGCAGCACCATCGGGACGAGCGCGGTCATCGCGCCCGCCGCGACGATCCGCTGGTCGCTGGTCGTGGTGGCCCCGGCCAGGGTCTTCAGGCCGAGCTGGAGGGTGTAGTGGTCGCTGTCGGTGAGGACCAGCAGGGGCCACAGGAAGTCGTCCCAGGCGCCCATGAAGCTGGTGACGCAGACGACGGCCAGCGCCCCCCGCGCACCCGGGAGGAACACCCGGGTGAAGCGGGTCCACTCCCCCGCGCCGTCCAGGACGGCGGCCTCCTCGATCTCCCGGGGGACGGCGAGGAACGCCGCCCGCATGATCATGACGTTGAGGACGGACACGGCCCCGGGCAGCCACACCCCGACGAGGGTGTCGACCAGGCCCATCCCGCGGACCGTGAGGAACATCGAGATCATCACGGACTCGAAGGGGAACATCAGGGTCGCCACGAGGACGGTGAAGACGGCCTTCCGGCCCTTCCAGCCGGCGCGGGACAGCGCGTAGCCGCCCATGGCCGCGAACAGCGTGTTGGAGGCGACCGCGAGGAGCGCCACCACCAGGGTGTTGCCCACGTACTGGAGGAGCGGGAAGGAGTCGGCGACGCGCAGGTAGTTGTCGAAGGTCGGGTGCGAGGGCAGCAGTCCGTCGTACACGTTCTCGGTGCGGCCGCGGACCGAGGTCAGGAACTGCCAGACGATCGGCCCGAGCATCAGCACGAGCACGAGCACGAGCACGGCGTAGCGGACGGCCAGGCCGCCGCGGCGGCGCCGGCGGCGGCGGCCGGGGGCGGGGCCGGGGGCGGGGCCGCGGCCGGGGGCGGGGGCGTTCACTCCTCGTCCCCCTTCGACAGGCGGTGGCCCAGCAGGCTGAAGGCCAGGGTCAGCAGGAACAGCAGCAGGGAGATGGCACAGGCGTAGCCGGTCTCCCCGGCGAAGCCGAGGCCGACCTGCCGGATCAGGAACGGCAGGGTGCGGGCGCCGCCGCCGGGGCCGCCGCTCTCGCCGCCGAGGATGTAGATCTCGGTGAAGACGCGCAGCGCGGAGACCGCGGAGAGGGTGCCGACGAGCAGCATCATCGGCTTCACCTGGGGGATCGTGATGCTGAAGAAGCGGCGTACGGGGCCGGCGCCGTCGAGGGCGGCCGCCTCGTGGAGGGAGGCGGGGACGTTCCCGAGGGCGGCCAGGTAGAAGACCATGTAGTAGCCGAGGCCCTTCCACACGGTCACGAGCATCGCGGAGAACAGCAGCAGGGTGCTGTCGGTGAGGAAGGGGACCGGCTCGGACACGACGCCCAGCGCCTCGAAGACGGTGTTGACCAGCCCGTCGCTGCGCAGCACCCACTGCCAGATCAGGCCGACGACGACGGCCGAGGCGATCACCGGGGTGTAGAACGCGGAGCGGAAGAGGCCGATGCCGGGGACCTTCGCCTGGACGAGGACCGCGAGGGCCAGCGGCAGCAGGACCAGGCAGGGGACGACGACCAGCAGGTACAGCACGCTGTTGCCGGTGGCGGTCCAGAAGTCGGGGTCGGCGAGGGCCCGACTGTAGTTGTCGAAGCCGACGAAGGAGCCGCCGCTCAGGATGCGGGCGTCGGTGAAGGACAGCACGACGGTGTTGAGGAACGGCCAGAGGCTGAACAGGGCCACCATCAGCAGGCCCGGTGCGAGGAACAGGTAGGGGGTCCACCACCTGCGGTGGACGAGGCCCGGGTCGGCCCCCGTGACGCGTTCCCCGCGGCGCCGGCGCCCCCCGCCGCGCCGGTCCCGCACCGGAGCGGCGGCCGCCGGGGCGGGAGCGGTCACCTGCGCGTCCCGGCGGCCAGCAGCCGGTTGGCCTCCTCCTGCGCCCTGCGCACCGCCGTCCGGGCGTCCTGCTCGCCCTGGATGGCCCGCTGCACCTCCCGCACCACCGCGTCGCCGACCTGGTTGGTCCACTGGACGGGGGTGTTGGCGTCGAGGGCCGCCGTCTTCAGCTGCTCCGCGCCGATGGCCCGGGCCAGGGTCTCGGCGTCCTTGCCGTCGCCCCGGTCGGCGAAGCGCGGGTCGGCGAGGCCCTTGGCGTTGGAGGGGTAGATGGTGGCGTTCTTCGAGAACTCCACCTGGTTGGGGCCGTTGGTGACCCATTTGGCGAACTCGGCCGCCGCGTCCGGGTGCCTGGTGTCCTTGCGGATGCCGAGGGACTGGGCGTAGATCCCTATGTGCCCGAGCGTGCCGGTGACGGCGCCCGCGACCCCGGTGCGCTGGTAGACCTGCGGGGCGTTCTGCCTGATGTCCCGGACGAAGCCCGGGGAGCCGGGGCCGAAGACGAGTTTGCCGGCGCCGTAGAGCTGGTTGATGTCGTCGGCCTTCAGGAGGGACTCCTTGGGCATGGCGCCCTTGGCGTAGAGGTCCTTCATCCGCTCGACCCAGGCGACGGCCCGGTCCGTGTCGAAGGTGAAGCGGTCCCGCGCGTCGTTCAGCAGGGGGACGCCCATCTTCTGCCAGTCCCCGGGCAGCCGGCCCTTGGGGTCGGCCATGAACGCGGCGTACTGCCCGCCGGAGCGGGCGGCGATCCGCTCCGCGTGGTCGAAGAACTCCTCGACGGTGGTGGGCGGCCGGTCCGGGTCCAGGCCGGCCTTGGCGAAGAGGTCCTTGTTGTAGGTGAGGATCTCGGGGGTGACGTACCAGGGGTAGGCGTACACGCCGTCGCCCTTGCCGGGCAGCTTGAACTGCTCCCAGGCTCCCGGGACGTACTCCGCGGCGACCGCGCCGTCGAGCCGGGCCACGTCGGCGAGCATGCCGCGGTCGCCGAGGAGCTGGAAGGAGTCGGTGGAGAGGTTGACCACGTCGGGCAGGGCTCCGGCCTGGGCGTCGGCGACGAGCTTCTCGTTGTAGCCGTCGCCGGGCACGTCCTCCCACTTCACCTTCACCTTGGGGTGCTCGGCCTCGAAGGCGTCGATGACGCCCTGGACGTAGGCGGTGAACTTCGGTTTGAGCTGGAGGGTGCGGAAGGTGATCTCGCCGGACACCTCGCCGGTTCTGCGTGCCTCTTCGCCGCCGGCGCCGCCTCCGCTCAGGCCGCAGCCGGAGGCGGTCAGGAGGCCGGCCGCCACGAGCGTGGCGAGGGCCGTGCGGGTCAGGGGGGAACGAGTCATCGTCGCCGCCTTCGGGGGAGGTTCCGGCTTCGCTGCCGGAGGGCGGTGCCCACGCTGGCCCCGGGGCGGGGGGCCGTCAACGAGGCCCCCGCCCCGATGGCCTGAAGCGGTTTATCTCCCGCGCCGTACGGGTGGCGGCCCGGCCCGGCGCGCCGCCCGCCGCGCCGCACGCGGCAAAAACCTTTGCGCGGCCGGCGGGCCGCCGCCTAGGTTGACGGACTACCACGACGTGTAGCTCAGCAGCAGAGCACCGGGCTCGGGACCCGGAGGGCGCAGGGGCGGAACCTGCCACGTCGGCCATGGACGCACACGCTGACAAGCAGCCTCCGAACCCGTCCCGGACCGGCCCCGCGCCCGTCCCCGGACCCACGACGACGCCCGTCGCCGGCCCCGCGCCGGTGGCCGTAACCGTGTCCCCCGCGTACGCGGCGGAGCGGCTGGCCCGCGCCCTGCGGACCTCGCGGACCCACGGCGACACCGCCACCCGCGAGCGCGCCGAGTCCCGTGCCCGCAAGTGGCAGAGCGTCCTGGCGGGCATCGCGGACGGCTCCCTGGCCATCGGCTCCCGCACCCCCGTCGCCGCGCTGCCCGCCTGGGTCACCCCCGAGGTGGTCACCGGCGGCTTCGCCACCGGCGCCGCCTCGGCCGGCGGGCCGCTGCTGCCGTACGAGGAGGAGGCCGCCCGGCTGGCGGGCGTACCGGCGGACCGTGCGGAGCTGTTCGCGCACTTCCTCACCGAGGACGGCCTGGCGCACCTGTGGTCGCTGCTCGACAGCGGCCGCTACGAGGTGCGCGTGCCGGAGGAGGCGGCGCTCGCGACCGTGGCGTGGCTGGTGCGCGCCGGGGACTTCGACGCCGCCGCGGAACTCGTCACGGTGCTGCGGCCCTTCGCCGGCCGGCTGCGGTTCTCCCCGCGCCCCGCCGACCGCCCCGCACCCGGGGTGGACGCCGTACACCGCCGTACCGTGGGCGAGGCCTCGGCGGCGCTGGCCCGGCGCGGACCCAACACGGCCGTGGAGACCCAGCGGGAGGCGCTCGCGGTCTGGCGCCCCTTCGAGGACGAGCTGCTCGCGCACCGGCTGCTGGCCCACGGGCACGTGCCCGGCCCGGACTGGCACGCCCGGGGCGCGGAACTGCTGGCGCGCTACCGGTCGCTGGCCGCCGCGCACACCCTCTGCACGAAGCACCTGGACCCGAAGTCGAACGCGGCGATCCTGCGCCGGGCCCTGGAGGAGGAGGTCGCCGGCCGCGCGCCCGCGCCCCGGCTGGCCGGGCTGCTGCGGGTCGCCGTCGAGTCGATGCTCGCCAAGCGCGGCGCGCCCGGCTCCCCCGGGCACGCCCGGCTCCGGGCCGCCCAGGCCCGCCAGGCGGCCCTGCCCTCGCACCACGCGCTGGCCGGCCTGGTGCTGCGCCGGATCTCCGGGCTCGACCAGCGGGCCGGGACGCCGGACACGGACGCCCCGGTGGCTCCGGTGAGCGCCGAGGAGGCCCGCGAGACCGGGCTGCCCGCCGGTGCGGAGGTCCCGGCGTCGGTCGGCGCCCCCGTCCGGGCGGCGCTGAGCGCCCCGCTGGAGGTCCTGGTGGAGCGCGGGGTGGTGCCGTCGGCGGAGGTGCTGGCCGAGCTGGTGCCGCAGCTCGTCGCGGCGGTCACCGCCGAGCGGTACGCGGACGGGCCGCTGCGGAACCTGATGGCGGCGACGTACCGGGCCTTCCGGAGCCGCCGTTCGCTGCTCCTGCTGAACCTTCAGTCGCAGGTCCGGATCGAGGAACTCCCCTGGCTGCGGGCGGTCTCCGGCCACCTGCGCGCCGAAGGCACGGACACCGGGCCGGCCGCGGAGGCGCTGCGCCGGCTCGGCGGGCTGGCGGTGCACGCCTTCCCGGGCACGGTGCTGCCCAACCCCCTGGTGCGCGAGCTGGGCCAGCTGGCCCGGCAGGCGGAACTGGGTGCGCCGTTCACGGAGGAGCTCGCCGCCGACATCTTCATGGGCACCTTCGGCCCGAAGTTCCTCGTCGCGGCCCGCGTCGCCGGGGAGCTGCTGGAGGAGAGCCTGTACGCGCGCTACTACGGCATCGACTACGCGGCGGTGCGCCGGATGGCGGTGTCCCAGGCCGCCGAGTCGGCGCGGAGCGGCCGTCCGGCGCGCACCGCCCCCCAGTTCGCGGCGCTGTGCGCGGAGCGGGCGGGCGGCGACCGGGCCTGGTCGGTCGCGGCGAACGGCAAGGTGATCGAGCAGGCCCAGGTCCTCACCACGCACAACCTCGCCACCCTGGTCGGCCGGGCCGGGGTCACCGTGCCGGGCGGCTGGGCGCGGCCGGCCCGGGAGTGCTTCGAGACCGTGTGCCGGCTGGTGGCCCGGGTGGAGGGGAACCCGCGCCCGCTGCCCGCGATCAAGGACGCGGCGTACGCGTGGCGGCAGATGCTGTTCCACCTGTCGCTGTGCGGCCCGGCCGAGCGGGCTTCCGTACTGGCCTGGATCGAGGCGGAGTCGGCGCTGCGTCCGGCCCGTGTACGGGCCCGGCTGGCCCCGGCGCTGGCTGGTCTGCGCCTGGTGGCCGCGGGCGGCTCCTTCGGCGCGGACGGTACGGCCGAGGGCGGCCGCGCCCGCCGGCTGCTGGGCTGGAGCACGGACGGCCACTGGATGCGGAAGCCCTAGCCGGGCGGTGACGAAGGAGGGGCGCGTCCCCGGCCGGGGTACAGGGCCGGGCGGGCGCGGGCCCGGCCGGGCGGCCCCCGAGCGGGCGCGGCCCCAAGCGGACGCGGCCCCAAGCGGACGCAGCCCCGGACAGGCGGCCCCGGCCCCGCACGGCACGGGGGCTCCGCAGGGCGCCCCTCACGACGAACGCCCCCTGCCCACACGGGTAGGGGGCGTTCGTCGTGCCCAAGGGCGCGGCCCGCGCCGCCCCTGCCCGGACGGGCCGATAACACGCGGGGCGGGCGGTCGCCAGGGGTTCTCCGGCGTCCGACCCGAACGGATCATGGATTTTGCCTTGATCAACGCAATGTGATGGATTGATCACCCACCGCTTCCGCCCGCTCCGCGAAGGAACCCCCATGCGCACGGTCCGCGAGTCGGCCCTCGACGTCCTGCGAGCCCGCGGGATGACCACGGTCTTCGGCAATCCCGGCTCCACCGAACTGCCCATGCTCAAGCAGTTCCCCGAAGACTTCCGCTACGTACTGGGGCTCCAGGAGGCCGTGGTGGTCGGCATGGCCGACGGCTACGCCCTCGCCTCCGGCACCACCGGCCTGGTCAACCTGCACACCGGGCCGGGCACCGGCAACGCGATGGGCGCCATCCTCAACGCGCGCGCCAACCGCACCCCCATGGTGGTCACCGCCGGCCAGCAGGTCCGCGCCATGCTCACCATGGAGGCCCTGCTCACCAACCCGCAGTCCACCCTGCTGCCGCAGCCCGCCGTCAAGTGGGCGTACGAGCCCCCGCGCGCGGCGGACGTCGCACCCGCCCTGGCCCGGGCCGTGCAGGTAGCCGAAACCCCGCCGCAGGGGCCGGTGTTCGTCTCGCTGCCGATGGACGACTTCGACGTGGTACTCGGCGAGGACGAGGACCGGGCGGCCCTGCGGACCGCGGCCCGCAGGGTGACGCACGCCGCCGTGCCCGACGCCGAGGTGGTCCGGCGGCTCGCCGCCCGCCTGGCCGGCGCGCGCAGCGCCGTCATCGTCGCCGGCAACGACGTGGACGCCTCCGGGGCCTGGGACGCCGTCGTGGAACTCGCCGAGCGCACCGGCCTGCCCGTCTGGTCGGCGCCCACCGAGGGCCGGGTCTCCTTCCCCAAGTCCCACCCGCAGTACCGGGGGATGCTGCCCCCGGCCATCGCGCCGCTGTCCCGCTGCCTGGAGGGGCACGACCTGGTCCTGGTGATCGGCGCCCCGGTGTTCTGCTACTACCCCTACGTCCCCGGCGCCCACCTGCCCGAGGGCACCGAGCTGGTGCACCTGACCCGGGACGCGGACGAGGCCGCCCGAGCCCCCGTCGGGGACGCCCTCGTCGCCGACCTCACCCTGACCGTACGGGCCCTGCTCGCGGAGCTGCCCGCGCGGGAGGCCGCCGCCCCGGCCGCGCGGATCGCGCGGGCCGAGTCCACGGCCGAGGTGGACGGGGTGCTCACCCCGCTCGCGGCGATGACGGCCATCGCCCAGGGGGCCCCGGCGAACACCCTCTGGGTCAATGAATCCCCGTCCAACCTGGGCCAGTTCCACGACGCCACCCGGATCGACACCCCCGGCTCGTTCCTCTTCACTGCGGGCGGCGGCCTGGGCTTCGGCCTGGCCGCGGCCGTGGGCGCCCAGCTCGGCGCCCCCGGCCGGCCCGTGGTCTGCGTCATCGGCGACGGCTCGACCCACTACGCCGTGCAGGCCCTGTGGACCGCGGCCGCGTACAAGATCCCGGTCACCTTCGTCGTCCTGAGCAACCAGCGCTACGCGATCCTCCAGTGGTTCGCCGAGGTGGAGCGCGCCCAGGGCGCCCCCGGCCTCGACATCCCGGGCCTGGACATCGCCGCGATCGCCACCGGGTACGGGGTCCGCGCCCACCAGGCGACCGGCTTCGGCGAACTGACCAAGCTGGTCCGGGAGTCGGCCCTCCAGCAGGACGGCCCGGTGCTGATCGACGTACCGGTCACCACCGAACTCCCCACCCTGTAGCCCCTTCCCCGTCGTACCACCGCCCCGCCCCGCCCTGCCCCCGGAAGGCCGGCATGCCCCTCACCCGCGACACCACCTCCCTGCTGCTCGAACGGCTCCGCTCCGCTCTCCCCGCCCAGGCCCTGCTCACCGACCCGGCGGAACTCGCCGCCCACGCCCGGGACTCCGCCCCCTTCTCCGAGTGCGGCACCCCCGCCGTGGTCGCCGTCCCCCGCACGGCCGAGCAGGTCGAGCACGTCATGCGCACCGCGTACGCACTGGACGTCCCCGTCGTCCCGCAGGGCGCCCGCACCGGCCTGGCCGGCGCCGCCAACGCCGTCGACGGCTGCGTGGTGCTGTCCACCGCCGCGATGGACCGGATCCTGTCCGTCGACCCCGCCAACCGGCTGGTGCGCTGCGAACCCGGGGTCACCACCCGGCGCCTCGCGGAAGCCGTGGCCGAGCACGGGCTGACGTACCCGCCGGACCCGGCCTCCTGGGACCGCTGCACCATCGGCGGGAACATCGCCACCGGCGCGGGCGGCATCTGCTGCGTCAAGTACGGGGTGACCGCCGACTACGTCCTCGGGCTGGACCTCGTCCTGCCGGACGGGCGGCGGATGCGCACCGGCCGGGACACCGCCAAGGGCGTCGCCGGCTACGACCTGACGCGCCTGATCGTCGGCTCCGAAGGGACCCTGGCGGTGGTGGTCGGCGCCACCCTCGCGCTGCGGCCCGCCCGGCCCCCGGCGCTGTCGCTGCTGGCCCAGTTCCCGACCCTGACCGCCGCCGGGGACGCCGTCGCCGCCATCACCGCCGCCGGGCACACCCCGTCCGCGCTCGAACTCCTCGACCGGGCCACGACGCAGGCGATCGTGGACCTCGGCACCCACCCGCTGCTACGCCCCGGCAGCGCCGCCACCCTGATCGTCGAGAGCGACTGCGCCGACCCCTCCTCGGAGCTGTCCGCGATGGAGATCCTCTGCAAGGAGGCCGGCGCCGAGCACATCGCCACGTCCGCCACCGGCGAGGAGGCGTACGAGATCATCGAGGCGCGCCGGCTGGTCAGCCCGGCCCTCGCCGCGTACATGGCGTCCCGGGGCGGCGGGCTCACCGCGTTCATCGAGGACGTCGCGGTGCCCAGGAGCGCGCTGCCCGTGCTGGTCGGGCGGATCGAGGAGATCGCCGAGCGGTACGGCCTGCGGATCTTCACCCTCGGCCACGCCGGGGACGGCAACCTGCACCCCACGGTCGTCTTCGACGAGTCCGACGCGGACGAGACCCGCCGCGCCCGGGAGGCGTACGACGCCATCATGGCCGCCGGCCTCGAACTGGGCGGCACCACCACCGGCGAGCACGGCATCGGCACCCTGAAGCGGGACTGGCTGGAGCGCGAGCTGGGACCGGTCTCGCTGGAGCTCCAGCGCGGCCTCAAGCGGCTCTTCGACCCCAAGAACCTCCTCAACCCCGGCAAGGTGGTCACGGCATGACCCAGTCCACCGAGGCCCCGGACACCACCCGCGGCGGCGCCCCCGGGCTGCCGCCCGTCCGGGCCGGCCTGGCGGAGACCGTCCGCTTCGTCGCCACGCACACCCTGCCCGTCTTCGTGCGCGGCGTCGCCAACCCCCGCTTCCCGGTCATGGCGCTGTACTCCCGCGTCAACCAGCCCGCCTGGTCGAACGCCACGCTGCGCGCGATGCGGGCCCGGCACCGGGGCGCGCCGGTGATGGTGCGCGCGCTCTCCGGCGAGATGCTCGTCCTGTTCGACCAGGGCGACGTCCGGCGGTTCTTCGAGGAGCCGGTGTCGGACCTCGCGATGGACGCCGACGACAAGTACGCCAGCCTGTCCGTCTTCGAGCCGACGGGGGTGATCAGCTCGCACGGCCCGGTCCGCGAGGACCGGCGCCGGGTCAACGACCACGCGCTGGCCGCCGACCAGCCGGTGCACCCGTCCTGCGCGGAGTTCGAGGCCGTCGTCGAGGAGGAGTGCCGGCGGCTCACCTCCCGTTCCGTCGTCGACTTCCCGCTGCTGTGGAAGACGCTGACCCGGATCTCCCGCCGGGTGGTCCTCGGCGACCAGGCCTCCGACGACCAGGAGCTGTCCGACTGGCTCGCCACCCTGCGCGGCCAGGCCAACTGGATGGGCCGCAGCAAGCCGGAGGCCGCGAAGGCGCTCTACTCCAGGATCGAGGCGCGGATCACCCGGTACGCGGCCGAGGCCCCGGCCCACACCCTGGCCGCCCGCGCGCTGGCCGAGCCCTGCCCGGAGGGCACCGATCCGCTCGGCCAGACCCACCACTGGCTGCTCGGCATCGACCTCGCCGCGCCCGTCGTCGCCCGCACCCTGCTGCTGCTCGCCCACCACCCGGCCGAGCAGGACGCCGCCCACGCCGAGGCGGCGGGCCGCGTCGCCGGGCTGCCGAGGCTGCGGGCCTGCCTGGAGGAGTCGGTGCGGCTGTACCCGATCGTGCCCGACCTCGTACGGGTCACCCGCACCGAGACCGAGTGGGGCGGGGTGCGCTACCCGGCCGGCACCAACGTGCTGGTCCCCATGGGCTTCCACCAGCGCGACCCAGAGCGGGTCGACGGCGGGAACCTGTTCGCGCCGGGCCGCTGGCTGGCCCCGGACGTGCACCGGGACACCCGGGTGGCCCCGTTCAGCCACGGCGGCGCCCGTTGCCCGGGCGAGTACGTCGCCCTGCTGCTCACTTCCCTGGTCTGCGCCGAGGTGCTGCGCGGCCACCGCCTCACCGGGGCCCGTCCGGTGCTCGACCCGGGGCGTCCGCTGCCGGGGATCCTCGACACGGCCGGCATCCGGCTGCGCCTCGGCCGGGTGTAGGAGGAGGCCGCCATGACCGAAGCCACCGATGCCGGAGCATCCGTCACCCAGCCGGACATCGCCTCCCTGCACCACGTCTGCCGCGAGCTGGCCGAAGCGGCCGACGCGGTGCGCGACGCCGCCCGGTACGCCTCTCGCGTCGCCCTCGGCTCCCGGCTGCCGCTGGCGGCGGCCGGCCGGCGCCGGGCCCGCGCCGCGCAGCGCGAGCTGCTGCGGACCCTGATGGACCCGAAGGGCCTGGGCTGGGCCCCGCAGGGCGGCGCCCCGCTGGCCGGGGCGCTCTGGCTGGCCGGGGTGCTGACCAGCCGGGAGAGCCTCGCGGTAAGCCTCGCCGTCACCGGCCTCAAGGCCCGGATCCGGGCGGCGGCCGTGCGCCACCCGGAGCTGCTCGGCAACCCGACCACCTCGCGGGTGCTGCGCGCCATCGACGAGGACCGGCAGGCCGAGGCGGTCCGGCTGTTCCGGGGCCTGCTGACGGAGAAGGGCGCGGAGTACGCCCTCGCGCTGCTGGCGCCGTCCTTCACGGACATCATGGCCTGGAACGCGCTGACCGACGAGAACCCCTTCAACGACACCGCCGGCTGGCAGATCGCCACCGGCCGGCCGCTGACCTCCGACTACTTCGCCGGGGTCAGCACCTCGGTGTGGGCGTTCCTCAACCGGGGGAAGGGCCGCGCGGAACCGCACACCCCCTCGGCCGCACTGCTGGGCAGCATCGACACGTCGGGCACGATCGTCGGCTACGTCCGCAACATCAGCCGGATCGGCACCCGGGGGCTGCTGCTCGTCCAGCAGGCCGAAGGGCCGGACCGGGAGAGCCGTTACGTCGTGCAGCTGGCCGGGATGGGGCCGAGCTTCAACCAGGAGAGCCCGCAGGACCTGCTGGGCGGCATCGACGCGCTGGGCTCCATCGACACCACCTACACCCGTGCGGTGGTCCGGGCCCTGCGCCGGCTCGTGCCCTCCGGGGCTCAGGTCGCGCTGGTCGGCCACAGCCAGGGCGGGATCACCGCGATGAACCTGGCGGCGAGCCGGGACTTCAACGCGCTGTACACGGTGACGCACGTGGTCGCGGTCGGTTCGCCCATCGACCAGAAGCGGGCGGCCGATCCGCGCACCCGGGTGGTCTCGCTCGTCAACGAGCACGACATCGTGCCGAGCCTGGAGGGCCGCTCGTCGGTGTCCCCGTACGAACTTCCGAAGCAGTTCACGGAGTTCACCTGGACCGACGACACCCAGGCCTTCCCGCTGTGCCATGCCGCGGAGCGGTACGCGCACAACCTGGAGCACGACGTCCCGCACGCGCGCTCGCACGTCGACTCCGAACTCGCCGCCTTCCGCGGCCGGGTCACCGGCACGCACCTCTTCACCCTCCACGACCGCTGAGGACCCCGCATGACCGACACCGACTCGCACACTCCCCCGACGGATGCGGCGCCGGCCGCACCGGAACTGCCGGCCCAGGCCTCCCGCCGGCACCAGCCGCAGCCCGCGCCGCCGCAGCCGTACGGCCCGCCCGGACTGCTGGAGCGGCTGGAGTCGGCGGCGTTCGCCCGGGTCAACCAGACCCGCGAGTGGTACGAACTGCCCGCCCCGCTCGGCCTGCTGAACCTGGCCGTGATCCGGGAGGACCTGCGCCGCCACAACCTGCACGACACCTTCGGCGCGGGCGGCGAGCGCGACCGCCGGCCCACGAAGCACCTCGCGCCGTACCGCTCGTACGACGGATCGGGCTACGACCCGTACGACGAGGACATGGGCCGGGTGGGTACCCGGCTGGACCGCAACGCCCCGCTGCACATGGCGTATCCGGACGAGGACGAGGCACTGATGACGCCCAGTCCCCGCGAGGTGAGCCGGCAGCTGCTGGCCCGGCGCGGCTTCGTCCCCGCGCCCTCCCTGAACCTGCTGGCCGCCGCGTGGATCCAGTTCCAGAACCACGGCTGGGCCAACCACGGGGACAACGAAGAGGCCGAGCCGTTCACCGTCCCGCTCGCCGCCGACGACGACTGGGCCGAGCAGGGCGGCGGCTGCCCGATGCGGGTGAACCGCACCCGCCCCGACCCGGTCGCGCACACCACCCCTGACGTGCCGCCGACGTACGAGAACACCGTCAGCCACTGGTGGGACGGCTCGCAGATCTACGGGTCGGACGAGGCCCGCTGCCGCTCGCTGCGCACCGGGGAGCAGGGCCGGCTGATCGTCGACGGCGGACGGCTGCCCGCCGATCCGCGGCCCGGGATGGACTGCCTGGACGCCACGGGCATGAACAGCGACTACTGGACCGGCCTGTCGCTGCTGCACACGCTCTTCGCCAAGGAGCACAACTCCATCTGCGACCTGGTCCGTTCGCACCATCCCACCTGGGACGACGAGCGGATCTTCCACACGGCGCGGCTGGTGAACACCGCCCTCATGGCGAAGATCCACACGGTGGAGTGGACCCCGGGCATCCTGGACCACCCCGTGGTGCACCAGGCGATGCGCGCCAACTGGTACGGGCTGCTGCCCCGCTGGGTCACCAAGACCTTCGGCCGGGTCGGCGGCGAGGTCCTCAGCGGTTCCCGGGGGTCGGGCACCGACCACCACTCCGCGCCGTTCTCCATGACGGAGGAGTTCGTCTCGGCGTACCGGCTGCACCCGCTGATCCCCGACGAGATCACGCTCCGCGACCACCGGCGCGGGGCGCCGCGCGAGGTCGTCGGCTTCGACGACATGCAGGGCGCGGCCACGCGCACCGCGGTCGACGCGTACGGGATGAGCGACCTGTTCTACACCTTCGGCGTCTCGAACCCGGGGGCGCTGGTCCTGCACAACCACCCGGACGCGCTGCGGAACCTGAAGCGGCTGTCCGGCGAGCACGTCGACCTCGGCACGGTGGACGTCCTGCGCGACCGGGAGCGGGGCATCCCGCGCTACAACGCCCAGCGGCGGATGCTGCGCAAGCGGCCCGTCACCTCCTTCGAGGAGCTCACCGGCGGGCACCCGGGAGACACCCCGCTGCTGCGGGAGCTGTACGACGGACGGCTCGACCGGGTCGACACCCTGGTGGGGAACCTGGCCGAGCCGCGACCGGCGGGCTTCGGGTTCAGCGACACCCTCTTCCGGGTGTTCGCGCTGATGGCCACCCGGCGCATCAAGAGCGACCGGTTCTTCACCACGGACTACCGGCCGGAGGTGTACACCGCCGAGGGGCTGCGCTGGATCGACCGGAACTCGATGGTGACGGTGCTGCTGCGGCACCACCCCGAGCTGGCCCCGGCGCTGGCCGGGGTGACCAACGCCTTCGCGCCCTGGAAGGAGCGGTCGTGAGCGGGCACCCCGCCGACGGGCTGCGCAGCCACGCGGCCGCCCTGCGCGAGCGGGCGGACCGGCTGCGCGGCGCCTGTGACGGCCTGGACTGGCGGGGCCCGCAGGCCGACGCCTTCCGGGCCCGGGTCGAGGAGCTGGCCCGGCGGTGCGCCACGGCCGCGGACGGGCTGTCGCGCTCCGCGGCCCGGCTGGACGGCCGGGGGTAGGCCGGAACGGGAGGCTGGGCGTGGAGGGTGAAAGGGCAGCGCCGCCCGTACGGATGTTCTGGATATGAGCCATAGACCAACTGCATTACGGTGATCGGCATGCAGCTCCGGTACCAGTTCCGCGTGTACCCGGACGGCCCTCAGCGCTCGGCGCTGGCCAAGTCGTTCGGGTGTGCGCGCATGGTCTGGAACGATGCGCTGCGCATCCGCAAGGACGCCTACAGACAAGGACAGCCGCTTCCGAAAGCCGGTTACCTGTCCAAGCGGGTCATCACCGAAGCGAAGAAGACTGAGGAGCGGGCCTGGCTGTCAGAGGTGTCAGCGGTGGTGCTCCAGCAGGCCCTGCGGGACCTTGAGAGCGCATACTCCAACTTCTTCCACTCTCTCAAGGGCACCCGCAAGGGTGCGAAGACAGGGCCGCCGAAGTTCAAGACGAAAACCAGCCGTCAAGCCGTGCGGTTCACCGCGAATGCCCGCTTCAAGATCCTGCCCGACGGGAAACTTCGGCTGCCGAAGATCGGCGACGTCGAAGTGCGCTGGTCCCGTGAGCTTCCCTCCGTCCCGTCGTCCGTGACGGTCCTCAAGGACACTTGCGGCCGGTATTTCGCGTCGTTCGTGGTGGAGGTCGAGGACAAGCCGCTGCCCGGGCTGGACCTGGACGGGACGGAGACCGGCATCGACCTGGGGCTGTCCACCTATGCAGTCCTTCGCGGACGGAAGATCGCTTCCCCGAAGTTCTTCCGCCGCCAGGAGAAGAAACTCAAGCGCGCCCAGCGCAAGCTGTCCCGCCGTGAGACAGGATCCAGTAACCGGCGCAAGGCAAAGCTCGCCGTGGGGAAGATCCATGCCCGCATCGCCGACCAGCGACGCGACTTCATCGAGCAGGAAACCACCAGAATCACGCGCGAGAGCCAAGCCGTGTACGTGGAAGACCTGAACGTGAAGGGCATGGGGAGTCGCAAGGGCAAGCGTGCCAAGTCCGTCCACGACCAGTCACCAGGCATGTTCGCCCGCACCCTCGAAGCCAAATGCGCACGGTATGGGCGTACCTTCGTCAAGGTTTCGCGCTGGTTCCCCTCCACGCAGCTGTGCTCCGCCTGCGGCAGCATCGAGGGACCCAGGGGACTCGAAGGACTCAAGATCCGGCACTGGGTGTGCTCTTGCGGAGCCGCCCACGACCGGGACGAGAACGCAGAGCTCAACCTCCGCCGTGAAGGACGGCGCATCGTGGCCGAGGGACGTCCGGACACGTAAAACGCCTGCGGAGCCCGTGCAAGACCTGGCGAGCCAGGCAGTGGGTGATGAAACAGGAACCACCTACGACCGCCGCCATCCAGCGGCGGCCCGGTAGGAATCCCCCTGCTCACGGGGGAGGGCGTCAATTCATGCGGTACTGGGCCTTCTCCGCGAGCTTGCCGTCCTTGAAGCAGAGGCGGAGCACATCCTCGGTCTGCCCGTCGGCGGCGGAGAGGTACCAGGCGCAGACGCTGCCGGCGGGCTCGGCGGGGCCGCCTTCCTTGAGGGCGTCCTTGACGAAGGTGTCGCCGGAGGGGAGCTTGGCGCGGACCTCGCCCTCGGGGTCGCCGACCTTCACCGCCTCGTAGACCTTCGGGTCGAGGAGGGTCTTGTCGGCTATGTCGAGGACCTTGGCCGCCCCGAAGAACAGCGCCACGAGGAGCCCCACCCCCAGCACCAGCGCGATACCGCACCCGATGAGACAACCCTTGCGCTGAGCCATGGCCCCGTTCCTCCGTGCCCTCGACGTTCCGGTGCGCTCCGCACCGTCGTGCCGGAGCATCGCAGGCGGGCGGGTGCCGGTGCCGTACTCGAAAGTCTCGGGCCGGGGCGACGATCGTCGTTCAGAGGTCCCCGGGGTCGGTGTTGGCCCCGCACAGGACGACGGCGACCCGCTCGCCCAGTGGCTCCGGGGCGGCGCGCAGGGCCGCCAGTGCGGTGGCGGCGCCGGCCTCGACGACGATCCGGTGCTCGTCCCAGAGTGCCCTGCGGGCGGCGGTGATCGCCCCGTCGGGGACGAGCACCGACTCGGCGTTCGCGTGCCGGGCGGCGGCGAGGGCGTCGGCCGAGACGCGGGGGGCGCCGAGGGAGTCGGCGGCGACGGAGGCCACCGGGACGTCGACGGGTTCGCCCGCCTCCAGGGCGGCGTTCAGGGCCCGGCAGTGCTCGGGCTCGGCGGCGACCACGCGGACGCCGTGCTCGCGGGCGGCGGTGGCGACGCCGGCGAACAGCCCGCCGCCGCCGACCGCGACGACGACGGTGTCCAGTCCGGGCAGGGCGGCCCGCACCTCGTCGAGCAGGGTCCCGGCTCCGGCGGCGACGAGCGGGTGGTCGTAGGCATGGCTGCTCAGGGCGCCGCTGCCGGCGGCGAACTCCCGGCAGGCCGCGAGGGCCTGGTCGTAGCGGTCGCCGACGAGCCGTACGTCGGCCCCGTAGCCGCGCAGCCGGTCGACCTTGACGCGCGGGGCGTTGCCGGGGAGGAAGACGGTGGCGGGGATCCCGTGGGCGCGGGCCGCCCAGGCGCAGGCCAGGCCGGCGTTGCCGCCGGAGGCGATGGTGACGCCGGCGGCGGGGAGGCGGCCCGCCTCGCGGTGCGCGGCGAGGAAGTTGTGCGCACCGCGCGCCTTGAAGGAGCCGGTGTGCTGGAGGTACTCCAGGGCGTACCAGACGCCTTCGGCGGCGGGGACCACCGCGGCGGGCCGGACGGCTCCGGCGGTGCGTGCGGCGGCGGCGCGGACGGCGGCGTAGTCGAGCTGCTGTTCCATGGTCGGTCTGCCTTTCGCGGTGTCAGGACGCGGGCGGTGTCAGGACGCGGGCGGTGTCGGCACGCGGGCGGTGTCAGGGTGCGGGCCGCCGGCCGTCCGGCCGGGCTGCCTCGATGAGCTGGCGCAGGGCGCCGTGGTAGACCTCGTGGTCGGTCAGCGGGGGCAGTACGTCGGCCATTGCGCCGGTGAGGACCGGGAACTCCGCCGGGTCGAGGGCGGCGATGGCGGCCCGGGAGGCCGCGGTGGCCCCGGCCGGGTCGCGGTGGTCGACGAAGGCGGCGCTGCCCAGGGTGAGCAGGTACATCCGCCGGTAGGCGGTCATGGCCTCGGCCGGGGTCATCCCGGCGGCGATGCCGTCGGCGAGTGCGGGTTCGACGAGGCGGGCCAGCAGCTGCCGGCCGAGCCAGGGGCGGCCGCCGCGCAGGACGAGCAGTCCGGGGTGGGCGGTGAGCAGCCGGTAGAGGGCGCCGAAGCGCTGTTCGCAGGCTTCGGCCCAGTCGGTGCCGGCGGGGACTTCGGGGAGCTGTCCGGCGAGGTGGTCGGTGCACAGGTCCAGCAGGCCGGCGAGGTCGGTGCAGCGGCGCTGGACGGTGGCGTGGGAGACGCCGAGCCGTTCGGCGAGGGCGCGGAAGCTGAGGGCCCCGGGCCCTTCCTCGTCGAGGATGCGCAGGGCGGTGAGGGCGATGGCCTCCGGGGTGGCACGGTCCAGGGCGGGTGATGTCCTCGGCATGAGATACAGCGTATCAGCCGTCGTAACATACGTCGGATCTCCACCCCGTCCGCCACGGACGTGTGACATCGACTGCGGCCAAATTGCTGGTCATTGAGCCATAACCACCGACTCGCGTTGACAGCAGGTAGTCGCGCCGCTGCACTGAGGCACGAACGTCCGCCGGTACTCCCCCACGCCAAGGAGGCCCCGTGCCGCCTCGCCCGCGCGCCGCGCTCCCCGCTCTCGCCGCGGCCGCCCTGCTCGCCCTCGCGCTCGTCCCCGCCCCCGCGGCGGCCGAGCCGACCGCGACCTGGGACACCCCGCTGGCCCTCACCCCGCCCATGGGGTGGAACAACTGGGCGCACTACATGTGCGACATCGACGAGGCGAAGGTGGTCGCCAACGCCGACGCCCTGGTCTCCAGCGGTCTCGCCGCCAAGGGCTACGACACGGTGACCGTGGACGACTGCTGGATGCTCAAGGAGCGCGACGCGGAGGGGAACCTGGTCACCGATCCCGTCAAGTTCCCGCACGGCATGGCCTGGCTCGGCGAGTACCTGCACGCCAAGGGGCTGAAGTTCGGCATCTACGAGGACGCCGGCTCCCTCACCTGCGAGCGCTACCCGGGCAGCGGCTCCCCCGACGGCGGCGGCCCGGACCACTACGCCCGCGACGCACGGCTGTTCGCGTCGTGGAAGGTCGACTACGTCAAGATGGACGGCTGCAACCTGTGGGTGCCGCCCGGAAAGACGAAGGAGCAGGCCTACCGGGACGCCTACAACTCCGTCGCCCGGGCACTGCGCGACAGCGGCCGCCCGATGGTGCTGTCCGCCTCCGCGCCCGCCTACTTCCAGCAGGGCGAATGGGGCGGCTCCGACTGGCACAAGGTCCTCGGCTGGGTCGGCGAGACGGGCCAGCTGTGGCGCGAGGGCCGGGACATCAAGGTGTACGCGCCGAACGCCCCCGCCACCTCCCGCTGGAGCTCGGTACTGGGCAACTACGGCTACAACCGCTGGCTCGGCCGGTACGCGGCCCCCGGCAACTGGAACGACCCCGACTTCCTGATCGCGGGCGCCCCCGGCCTCACGGACGCGGAGAGCCGCAGCCAGGTCGGGCTGTGGGCGATGATGGCGGCCCCCTTCATCCTGTCCTCCGACGTGTCCGCCCTCACCCCGGGCGGGCTCGCCGCGCTCGGCAACACGCGCCTGATCGGGCTGGACCAGGACCCGCTGGGCCGGCAGGGCGCCGTGGTCTCCTCGAACGCCACCTTCGAGGTGCTGGCCCGGCCGCTCGCCAACGGCGACCGCGCGGTGGCCGTGCTCAACCGCTCCGGCAGCGCCCGGGACGTCTCGGTGCCGCTGGCCGACGTCGGACTGCCGCCCGCGTGCGTGGTGGACGCCGAGGACCTGTGGACCGGGCGCCGCACCGAGGTCGTGAACGCGCTGACCGGGCGGCTCGGCGCCCACGACACGGCCGTGTGGCGGCTCACCCCGCGCGGCTGCGCCGAGGCGGTGCCCACCGGGCAGATCAACGGGCTCGGGGCCAAGTGCGCCGACGGGGCCAGCACCAGCGGGGTCGGCTCGGTGGTCCTGGGCACCTGCACCGCCGGGGCCGACCAGCGGTGGACCCTGGGCGGCGGCGGGCGGCTGAAGCTGGCCGGCGAGTGCCTCACGGCCCGCGCGGGCGGCGTGGTGGAGCTGGCGGACTGCGCCCCGGGCCGGCAGGCGGGCCAGAGCTGGAGCCACCGGCGCGACGGGACCCTGGTCGAGGAGACCGGCGGACAGTGCCTGACCGCCCCGGCGGCACCCGCGACCCCCGACGCCCCGGCCGAGCGGCTGCGGCTGACGGCCTGCGGCGACCACCAGGTGGACCAGGCCTGGTCGCTCCCCGTCTAGGCCGGCGGGGAGCAGCCCGGCGCCCTCACACTTCCGGGGGAACCGGCGCCGGGCGGGCCCCCGCCCGGCGGGGGTGCCGGGTTCACTGGCCCGGACCGGAGGGGCGGCCGCCGGAACGATTCGGCGGCCGCCCCTTCCCGATGCGGGCCACCAGGCGACAGGAGTGCACCGACATGTCCGAGACCGCGCACGAGCGCACCCAGCCCCCCGCGCCCGCCGTCGGCATCACCGACGGCGTCGTGGAGCTGCGCAAACGCCGTCCGGCCGGTCCCGCCCCCCAGGGGCGTGCCGCCGGCGGGGGCTGCGGCTGCGAGGCGCTGCGGGCGCAGCCGCCGGGAGCGGCGCGCCAGTGAGGGCTCCGGGGCTACCGTGACAGGGCGGAGGTGGCTCCGGATGACCCGAGTACGGGGGGACCGAGGAACGCGCCCGGCGGGCGCCGTCGCCGGCCTGGCCGCGGCGTTCGCCGGGCTGGCCGTCGCGGAACTGGCGGCGGCGTTCGTACGCCCCGAGGCGGCCCCGCTCACGGCGGTCGGCGGGGCCGTGGTGGACCGTACTCCGGCGGCCGTCAAGGAGTGGGCCGTCCGGGTCTTCGGCACCGCCGACAAGCCGGTGCTGACCCTGGGGACGGTGCTGCTGCTGGCGGTGCTCGCCGCTGCGGCCGGGATCCTGGCGCTGCGCCGTCCCCGCGCGGGCTGCGCGCTCGCCGCCTCGGTGGGGCTCCTCGGGGCTGCGGCGGCCCTGGGCCGGCCGGGGGCGGGCCCGCCGGACGCGCTGCCCTCGCTGGCGGGCGGGGCCGTCGCCGCCGGGGTGCTGTACGTACTGGTCGCCGTCCTGCGCCGGCCCCGCCCGGCCGCGGGCCGCCCCGGCGGCACCTGGCCGCTGGACCGGCGCGCCTTCGGCCGGCTGCTGGCTGCGACCGTGGCCGCCTCCGCCGCGGCCGGGTACGCGGGCCGGCGCCTCGGCGCCCACGGCGCGGCCGGGGCCACCGCCTCCCGGGCGGACCTGGTCCTGCCGCCCCCCGCCGTCCCCGCGCCGCCGGTACCCGCCGGGGCGGACCTGCGCCTGCCGGGCCTGGGGCCGTTCCTCACCCCCGCCCGGGACTTCTACCGCGTGGACACCGCTCTGGTGGTGCCCCGGGTCGACGCGGACGCCTGGCGGCTGGACATCCGCGGGGAGGGCGTGGCCAGACCCCTGACCCTGACCCTGCCGGAGCTGCTCGCCCGGCCGCTCGTCGAGCACGACATCACCCTGTGCTGCGTCTCCAACGAGGTCGGCGGCCCCTACGTCGGCAACGCCCGCTGGCTCGGCGTACGCCTCGCCGACCTGCTGCGGGAGGCCGGGGTGCGGCCCCCGTCCCGGGGCGGGCCCGCCGACCAGCTGGTGGCCCGGTCGGTGGACGGGATGACGATCGGCACCCCCGTCGAGGCGGTGATGGACGGCCGGGAGGCGCTGCTGGCCGTCGGGATGAACGGGGCGCCGCTGCCGTTCGCGCACGGCTTCCCCGTCCGGATGGTCGTCCCGGGCCTCTACGGGTACGTCTCCGCCTGCAAGTGGCTGCGCGAGCTGCGGCTGACCACGTTCGACGCGTACGACGCCTACTGGGTGCGCCGCTCGTGGGCGCAGCAGGCGCCGGTCAAGACGCAGTCGCGGATCGACACCCCGCGCCCCTTCTCGCAGCGCCCGGCCGGCCCGGTCGCGGTGGCGGGCGTGGCGTGGGCGCAGCACCGGGGGATCGCCCGGGTGGAGGTGCGGGCCGACGGCGGGCCCTGGCGGGACGCCCGGCTCGGGGCGGCCGACGGGGTGGACACCTGGCGGCAGTGGGTGTGGCCGTGGGAGGCGCGGCCCGGGCGCCACACCCTGGAGGTCCGGGCCACCGACGGCCGGGGCGAGGTCCAGCCGGAGCGGCGTACGGGCACCCTGCCCGACGGGGCGACGGGCTGGCACTCCGTCACGGTGGACGTGCGCGCCTAGCGGGCCGGCAGCGGGCATGGTGAGGGGGGTGCCCCGCCCCGCATCCCGTACCGTCCCGCGCCCCAGGAGCCGACGCCGTGGAGCTGACCAGCACGTCGTTCCTCGTCACACTGATCGCGGCCACCGTGCTGGCCATGCTCCTCGCGCTCCTGGCCTGGAACCGGGTGCCGGGCCCCGGCCCGGTGCGCTGGGCCGTCCGGGTGGTGATGCTCGGGCTGTGCCAGCTGACGGCGGTCTGCGTGGTGGCCGCCTGGACCAACGCGGGCTTCGGGCTGTACGCGTCCTGGGACGACCTGCTGGGCACCGG
Organism: Streptomyces sp. NPDC044002; assembly: GCF_056434525.1. Taxonomy (NCBI): domain Bacteria; kingdom Bacillati; phylum Actinomycetota; class Actinomycetes; order Kitasatosporales; family Streptomycetaceae; genus Streptomyces; species Streptomyces sp. NPDC044002. The sequence continues at coordinate 63,394 of NZ_JBWKEZ010000027.1, read as the reverse complement.
CGGGCGCGGCGCCTCGGCGATGACCGGGCCGCCGGTGGGCCGGGCGAAGTTCACGCCGGGCGCGAACGGCACCCGCAGCACGTACTTCCGGGGCAGCCACTCGAAGCTCGCCGGCCAGGTGATCGTGTGGACCCCGCCGGAGTACGACGCCCCGGGCGCGGACCGGACCCGGTTCCCGGTGCTGGTGCTGCTCCACGGGTATCCCGGCTCGCCGGGCTCCTGGTTCGACCTCGGTTCGATGCCGGACGCGCTGGAGCAGCTGGTGGAGCTCGGCGCGGTGCGGCCGTTCGTCCTGGTGGTGCCGGAGATCTACCCCGGAGGGGTGAACACCGACTGCAGCGACACCCCCTCGCGCAAGGTCGCCACCTGGCTCGCGCGGGACGTGCCCGAGCTGGTCGCACGGAACTTCCGTACGCTGCCCGGGCCGAAGGGGTGGGGGCTGATGGGCGTGTCGACGGGGGCGTTCTGCGCGGTGAAGCTGCCGCTGCAGTACCCGGGGGTGTTCCGGGCGGGCGCGGCCCTGGACCCGGACCCGCTGACCGGGGACCCGGAGGTGCTGGCCGATCCGGTGCTGCGGGAGCGCAACAGCCCGATGTGGCTGGCCCGGCAGGCGAAGGGGGCGGACGTCGGGCTGTTCCTGGCCACCTCCGCTCAGGACAAGGACAGCCCGCCGCGGCAGCTGGCGGACTTCACCCGGGCGGCGCAGGGCACCGGGATCCGGGTGAAGACGCTGGTACGGCCGTCCGGCGGCCACAACTTCCAGACCTGGAGCGCGATGTACCCGGACGCGCTGGGCTGGCTGAGCACGGAGCTGTCCGCGCCGGCGGCCCGCTAGGGCCTGTCGTCAAACTCCCTCCCCCAGCTACCGCTGGGAGGTGCCCCCAGCCCCGCGACGCCTGGCACGTGCTCTCGCCGCACCGGGCGAAAGCCCAAGTACGTCCAGTACGCGGGCTTCCGCCCGGCACGCCGAGAGCACGCACCAGACGTCGCGAGGCCGCCCTTCGGGCGACGACGGGAGTCTGACGACCGGCCCTAGGCCGTGCCCCCCGGATCAGGCCAGGCGGACCGGCAGGGCCTCGACGCTGTTGCCGATGAAGCTGCGCTGGTGCGGGAGTTCCGCCTCGGGGACGGCGAGGTCGAGGCCGGGGAAGCGGGTGAAGAGCCGCTCCAGGGCGATGGTGGCCTCCAGCCGGGCGAGCGGGGCGCCGACGCAGTAGTGCGCGCCGTGCCCGAAGGAGAGGTTGCGGCCGGCGCCGGGGCGGGTGACGTCGAACCGGTCCGCGTCGGGGCCGTGGACGGCCGCGTCGCGGCCGGCCGCCGTGTAGCCGGCCAGGACGGGGGTGCCCTCGGGGATCACGGTGCCGCCGAGGGGCAGGTCGCGGGTGGGGTAGCGGAAGGGGAACCAGCTGACCGGCCCGTCCCAGCGCAGGGTCTCGTCGACCACGTCCGACCAGCTCGCCTTGCCGTCGAGCACCAGGGCGAGCTGGTCGCGGTGGGTGCACAGGGCGCGGACCGCGTTGCTGATCAGGTTGAGGGTGGTCTCGTGGCCGGCGACGAGCATCAGCCGCATGGTGCCGATGAGTTCGGCCTCGCTGAGCCGGTCGCCGTCGTCGTCGCGGGCCGCGATCAGGGCGCTGGTGAGGTCCTCGCCGGGGGCGGCGCGGCGGGCGGCGGCGATGGTGGCGATCAGCTCGACGAGTTCCCGTACGGCGGCCATGACCTCGGCGGGCGGGATGTCCGTGGAGATGATCACGGTGTTGGAGAGGTGGTGCAGCCTGCCGCGGTGCTCGGGGTCCACGCCGAGCAGTTCGCAGATGACGCTCATGGGCAGCGGCAGCGCGAAGTGCGTGCGCAGGTCGGCGGTCCCGTCGGCGGATTCCCCGGCGGCGCGGGCGAGGCCGTCGAGGAGTCCGTCGGCCAGCTCCTCCACGCGCGGGCGCAGCCGCTCCACCTGGCGTGCGGTGAAGGCGTTGCCGACGAGGGAGCGCAGGCGGCGGTGGTCGGCGTCGTCGGCGGTGTGCATGCCCTGGGCGTTGGCGAAGACCCGCAGCGGCCAGTCGGCGGGGACGGTGCCGTCGTGCAGGCCGGGGAAGTGGCGGGCGTCCTTGGCCACATCGGGGTGGGACAGGAACTCCTTCAGCTCCTCGTGCCCGAGTACGACCGCGCCGGGTATGCCTCCGGGGAGGACCACCTCGGCCACCGCGCCCCGGGCGCGCAGCCGGGCGTTGAGGGCGTGGGGGCAGCCGCCGGCGGGGTCGATGACGTGGGCCTGGGGGTGCGCGGGGGCGCGGTCGGGTGACAAGCGGGCTCTCCTGTTGCTGGCCGGACGGGCGGATCCCGGCCAACAGTGCGGCCTGAAGGGGGCGTTGTACAAGCCCGGCCGCGTCACTTCCCGGTCTCCGGACCGCGCCCGGGCGCTACCGGCGGGCCGGCTCCGGGCGCCGGAACAGGGCCGTCCAGAGGAAGGGTTCGCCGAAGAGCGGTGACGCGGCGTCCTCGTCGCGCATCCGGCGCAGTTCGGTCTCCTCCAGGCCGGAGAAGATCAGGCGCAGCGACTCGGGGGTGTAGGCGAGGCCGCCGCCGAGGCCGCCCTGCCGGTAGAGCTCGGCGTCGGGGAGTTCGCAGCCCATGGCGCCGGAGGCGAAGCAGGTGAGGGCGAAGTGGCCGCCGGGGGCGAGGACGCGGTCCAGGAGGGCCAGGTAGCTGACGCGCCGGTGGGGCGGCAGGTGGTGGAAGCAGCCGGAGTCGTACACCAGGTCGTAGGGGCCGGTCAGTTCGGCGGTGGTGAGCCGGAAGGCGTCGCCCCGGTGGAAGCGGACGCCCGTGGCGCCGGTCTCGCGGGCGCGCTCCTCGGCCCAGGCGACGGCCGTCGGCGACAGGTCGACGGCGTCGACCTCGAAGCCGAGGGAGGCGAGGTGGAGGGCGTTGCGGCCGGGTCCGCAGCCGAGGTCGAGGGCGCGGCCGGGGCGGATCAGCCCCCTCTCCGCGTACGAGACGAGGTTCTCGTCGGGCTTCGCCACGAAGAAGGGAACGGGCTTGGAGCGGTCGGCGTAGAAGCCGTCCCACCAGGAGGCGCCGCCATCGGTCCAGCGGTCGGCGTCCTGCGCGAACAGCCCGTCCAGGAGGTCCAGTACGTCTTCCGTCGAGCGTATGGTGCGGTCCATCAACTCCCCTTCGGTCAGGGGGAGATCATATCCCGGCGGGGGTACGTAATCCCAGGTCGGAGGCGGTGCGGGAGGGTCGCGGGCGGGTGCGTGGAGGCCTGCGGGGAGGGGACCCTCCCCCGCCCGTCCCGGCCGGGGCGCGCGGCCGCCGCAGCGGCCCCTGAGGGCCACCTCGGGGCCGCTCAGGGGCGGGCCGGGCCCGCTTTCCGAACCGGTTCCAACGGGTTCCAGCGGATTCCACGCGCAGGTGTACGCATGATGCGTACACTGTTCGCACCGGGTTAGGCTGGGGGCATGTCCTCTTCAGAGCAGCAGACCCTCGCCCCGGTGCCCTCCGTGTGGACCAGGCCGCGGCGACAGAAGGAACAGCCCGCGCTCAGCCAGGAGCAGATCGTCGCCGCCGCCGTGCGCCTCCTGGACGCCGAGGGCATCGAGGCGCTCAGCATGCGCAAGCTCGGCGCGGAGATGGGCACCGCCGCCACCTCGCTCTACAGACACGTGACCAACAAGGACGAGCTGATCGAGCTGGTCGTGGACGAGGTCTACGGCGAGCTGGAACTCCCCGCGGCCGACAGCCCCGGGGAGAAGTGGCGCGAGGCCCTGGCGCAGTGCGGCCACAGCCTGCGGGCGATGGTGCTGCGCCACCCCTGGGTGGCCTCGGTCCTCGGCCAGGTCGGACTGGCGCACCTGGGGCCGAACCTGATCCGGATGTCGGAGCGGCTGCTGGGCCTGTCCGTGTCGGCGGGGTTCCCGGCGGGCGAGGCCGACCTCGCGGTGAAGGCCGTGATCTCCTACGTCATCGGCGCCACCACCAGCGAGGCCTCCTACCTCTCGCTCCTCGCCCGCAGCGGGAAGACCGAGAAGGAGTGGCTGGAGTCGCTGCTGCCCGCCGCCGAGGCGGCCCTGGAGGACCACCCCGTCGTGAAGGACCACGCCTACTCCCGGCACGTCCAGGACCCGGCGCGGCTGCGGGACGAGAACTTCGACTACGGGCTCCAGCGGGTCCTCGACGGCCTCGCGGTCCGGCTCGGCCGGGACTGACGCGGGAGGCCGGGCGTCCCGGGCCGCGGGGAGCGGTCCGGGCCGCCCGGCGACCCGGATCAGCCGCGGCCGGCCCCGGACTGCGGGAAGGTCAGCTCGCGGCCCTCGCCGAGCGGGGCGAAGTGCCGGTCCACCGAGGCCTGGCGGACCTGGAAGAGCGCGGCCGGGGACCAGCGCGGGCGGCGGTCCTTGTCGATCACCTGGGCCCGGATGCCCTCCACCAGGTCGGGCGTCGACAGGGCGGCGGCGGAGACCCGGTACTCCTGCTCCAGCACCCGCTCCAGCGAGTCCAGTCCGCGCGCGCGGCGCAATGCGGCAAGGGTGACCTTGAGCGAGGTCGGCGACTTGGCGTGCAGGAGCTGGGAGGCGTCCCGCGCGGCCGCCAGGCCCGTCTCCAGCAGCCGCTTGTGGATCTCCTCCACGGTGTCGGCGGCGTAGCAGTGGTCGATCCACTCCCGGTCGGCGGCGAGCGGAGCCTCGGGGGTGGTGCCCTGGAACTTGGGCAGCACCTCGGCGACGGGCCCCCTGGTGAGCTCCCAGGTGAACTCCTCCAGCCAGCCGGAGGGCAGGTAGTGGTCGGCGAGGCCGCACAGCAGGGCGTCGCCCGCGCCGACGGCCGTGCCGGTCAGGGCCAGGTGCGTGCCGAGCTCGCCCGGGGCGCGGGAGAGCAGGTAGGTGCCGCCGACGTCGGGGACGAAGCCGATCCCGGTCTCGGGCATGGCCACCCGGGACCGCTCGGTGACGATGCGGACGCCGCCGTGGGCCGAGAGCCCGACGCCCCCGCCCATCACGATCCCGTCCATGAGGGCCACGTACGGCTTGGAGTAGCGGGCGATGCGGGCGTTGAGCCGGTACTCGTCCCGCCAGAAGTCGAGGGAGCCGGTGGTGCCCGCCTTCGCGTCGGCGTGGATGGCCCGGATGTCCCCGCCCGCGCACAGGCCGCGCTCCCCCGCGCCGCGCAGGAGGACCTGGCTCACGGCGGGATCGTCCTCCCAGGCCGTCAGGACTTCCCCGATCCTCAGCACCATGGGGTGGGTGAGGGCGTTGAGGGCCTGGGGGCGGTTGAGGGTGATCAGCCCCGTACAGCCGTCGGTCTCGATCAGAACGGTGTCTTCGGTCACGTCGGTCACGTCGGTCAGTATGTCCCCTGCCCCGCCCCATGAAGATCGTTTCTGGTGGACTTGTCAAGTCTGACCGGATTCGGGATGAACCAGGTCTGTACCAGAGGTGCGCGGGGCCGGTGGGGCGCACCGCCCGGCCGCGCGTCAGCCGCGGGGGCGGGCCCGGTGTTCGCGCCAGGCGGCGAGGGCCTGGTCGCGGGTGCCGTCCGGGTGGCCGGCGTGCCAGTCGCGCAGGAACCGGTTGAACTCGAACTGGGCGCCGACCTCCTGGGGTTCGGCGGCCCGCTGCCGGGTGGCGTGCCAGTGGGCGACAGCCTCGGCGAGGGTGCGGCCCGCGCCCTGGGCGACGTACTCCCGCATGAAGGCGTCGAAGTGGAAGCCCGGCCCGATCTCCCGGAGGAAGAACTCCCGGAGCACCTGGCTGCACCGCTGCCCCTCGGGGATCACGCTGGCCCCGTCGACGGGCGCCTTCAGCTGGCGCCCGCCGCGCCGGGCGGCCGGCGCGGGGGCCGGGACGGCGCGCCCGTCCAGCGCGGCGGCGAGCCGCTCCGTGAGGGCGGCCTTGCCGCCGCGCGCGGGAACGCCCGCCCGCCGGGCGAGCCCGGTCAGCTCCTCCAGCGTCCAGTACCAACGCAGCAGCTCGGCCCCGGACAGCTCCGGGGTCGGCTCGGGCCGCCCCTCCCCCACGCGATTCGCACTCATGTTCCCATCCTAGGGTCGGCGACACGGCCGGCCCGTGCCGGGACACGCGTGCAACCACGCCCCGCCTTTCCTACGGTCGTCCCCATGGACACCCCCGCCTCCCCTCCGGCCCTCGACGCCGGCACCGCGCTCGTGCTCATCGACCTCCAGCAGGGCATCCTCGCCCTGCCCACCGCCCGGCCCGCCGACGAGATCCTGCGCAACGGCATCGCACTCGCCGAGGCCTTCCGCGCGCACAAGCTGCCGGTCGTCCTGGTGAACGTCGCCTGGTCGCCCGACGGCTGCGACCTGCCCACCACCGACGTCGACCGCCCCGGCCCGGCCACCGCCCCGCCGGCCGCCTTCTCCGAGATCCCGGCCGAGCTGGCCGCCCTGGGGGACGTGACGGTCACCAAACGCCACTGGGGCGCCTTCACCGGCACCGAGCTGGACCTCCAGCTGCGCCGGCGCGGGATCCACAAGATCGTTCTGGCGGGCATCTCGACGAGCATCGGCGTCGAGTCCACCGCCCGCACCGCCTGGGAGCACAGCTACGGCCTGGTCTTCGCCGAGGACGCGACCGCCGACCTGGACGCCGGCTCGCACGCCCACACCTTCGGCAAGATCTTCCCCCGGATCGGCCGGGTCAGCTCCACCCGAGAGATCATCGCGGCCCTGGACTCGCTCCGCTGAGGGCGGCCGGGTACGCCACCTCCACCCAGACGCACTTGCCGGCCGCCCCGGGCCTGGTACCCCAGGACCGGGCCAGCCGGTCCACGATCACCAGCCCGTGCCCGCCCGGCTGCCGGGGGTCCCTCCCCTCCCCCGACGGGGCCGGCGGCGCCGGGTTGGAGTCGGTGACCTCGATCCGCAGCCGCTCGTCCGTACAGTCCAGGACCAGGACCCCGGGCCCGCCGCCGTGCAGGCAGGCGTTGGCCACCACCTCCGACACCAGCAGCAGGACGTCCTCCACCGCCTCCCGCGCCGCCGGACTGCGCACCGGCAGCCACTGCCACGCGGTCAGCGCCCGCCGGGTGAAGTCACGGCTGCGCAGGACCGGGTCGGCCATCCCTTCGAGAACCAGGAGCCAGTTGCGTTCGGCGGGGCCTCGCTGCTCCACGGCTCTCGCCCCCTCTCATCGGCCCGGGTTCGCGCCCAGGGCCCGCGTGACATCGGCGTGGACCGGGAAGACCCCGTCCGCGCCGGTGATGCGGAACATCCTGGCGACCGGCCCGGTCAGACCGGCCAGCTCCAGGCTGCCGCCGGCCTCCTGGACGGCGAGGCGGCCGTGGAGCAGGGCGTTGAGACCCGTCGAGTCGCAGAACCGCAGTCCCGCCATGTCGACCAGCAGCCGGCCGCCCTGGTGGACGGCCGCGTCCAGGGCCTCCTTCAGGGGACCCGCCGTGTCATGGTCCAGCTCACCGCCGAGGGTGAGCAGTACAACCCCGTCCACCGCCCGCACCGCGACGGTGAACCGCTTGTCGTCCGCTCCGGAGACCATCCGGCATCACCTTCCGTCAGCTGCCCCCTACGCCTTCCCCCGGCCCGACGCTATATGCGGCGGCGCCGCACTCCTCGGGACTCTCGGGGAACGCGGCGGGCTTTCCCCCGGGCGGCCCGGTCCGCGGCCGGCGCTTCGGCGGCGCCACTGGATGGCACCGGGTGGCGCCACATGGCACCACCCGGCGTCACCCAAGACGCGGAGACGCCACCTCCGACCCCGCCTTCCGCCGACCTGCCGCACATTTCCGCAGGTCAGAGCCCATGGCGCCAGACCAGGCACCATGCGGCGCCATCGACGCTTGCGCATGGCGCCACAGTGGTGCCATGATGGCGTCATGGACCTCACGCCGTATATCGACTCCCTCCGCCGCGAACTGGCGGTGGCCGCCGAAGCCGGCGGCGACGACGCCCGCGAGCTGGCCGAGAGGCTCACCGCTCCCCTGGAGTCGGCGACCCGGCTGACCATGCTCAACGTGCTGTCCGCCGCGATGGACGAGATCACCCGCGAGCTCGCCCCCGGCTCAGTCGACGTACGGCTGCGCGGTCTGGACCCCGACTTCGTGGTGACGCTGCCGGCCGCCGGCGGCATCCCGGCACCCCAGCCGGGCGTGCCGGCCGAACCGCTCGCCGCCCCGGCCCCGGCCGACGGCGACGAGGGCGGCACCGCCCGCGTCAACCTGCGCCTGCCGGCCCACCTCAAGGCCCGCGCCGAGGAGGCCGCGAACCGCGAGGGGACGTCGGTCAACGCCTGGCTGGTGCGGGCGGTGTCGGCGGCGGTCGAGGGCGGCACCCGGCCGCGCACGGCGGACCGGATCCAGACCATCGGCCAGAGCGTCACGGGCTGGGTCCGCTAGCCGGGCCCGCGCGCACCACCGCACCGGCACGACCTCACACCGGCACACCGGCACCACTCCACCCCAAGCCCCAAGACCCAAGACCCAAGAGGACGGGACAGCCATGCCTTCTTTCGACACCCCCGAACCGATCTCGGTCACGGCGCACGTCGAGGCCGGCTCCATCCGCTTCACCGCGGGCGACCGCCGCGACACGGTCGTCGAGGTGCTCCCCCGCGCCCCGGAGAAGGACCGGGACGTACGGGCCGCCGAGCAGACCGAGGTCTCGTACGCCAACGGCACCCTGACCGTCAGGACGCCGAAGCACCGCAACTCGCTGCGCCGCCCCGGCACCGTCGACGTGACCATCGGGCTGCCCGCGGGCTCGGACGTCGACCTGACCGGCGCCTGGGCCCAGGTGCTCGGCGAGGGCCGGCTCGGCGAGGTCCGGGTGAAGACCTCGACGGGCGACGTCCGGCTCGACGCGACCGGGCCGCTGCGGCTGACCGCTTCGCACGGCTCGATCACCGTGGACCGCGTGGTGGGCCCGGCCGAGATCACCACCAGCTCCGGCAGCATGCGCGTCGGCCTCGTGGACGGTCCCGGCGTGCTCAAGAACTCGCACGGCAGCACGACCGTCGGCGCGGCGACCGGCGAGCTGCGGGTGAGCGGCGCCCACGGCGACATCGACGTCCGGCACGCCGAGGGCTCGGTCACCGCCACCACCGCCCACGGCGCCCTGCGGATCGGCGAGGTGGCACGGGGCACCGTCGACCTGGAGACCGGCTACGGAACCATCGAGGTCGGTGTGCGCGAGGGCACGGCCGCCTGGCTCGACGTCAACTCCGGCTCCGGCCAGGTCCGCAACATGCTCACCGCCACCGGCGCCCCGGAGGACACCGAGGACACGGTCAGGATCCGGGCCCGCACCCGGCACGGCAACATCGACGTCCTGCGCGCCAAGGCCTGACCCGGCCGCCGGGCGGCCCCGTCCGGGCCGCCCGGCCGCCCCTCCCCCAACACCTCCAGCGCCTCCAACGACTTCAGCCACTCCAGCCTTCGAACGGAGGGCCCCATGTCTTCTTCTGTCATGCCCACGTCAATCCCTGCCCCGACCCGGGAACAGCCCGCCGCGGTCCGCGCCGTGGGCCTGCGCAAGTCGTACGGCGACAAGACCGTCCTCGACGGGGTCGACCTGCACATCCCCGCCGGCTGCGTCTTCGCGCTGCTCGGACCGAACGGCGCCGGCAAGACCACCGCCGTGAAGATCCTCTCCACCCTCGTCACCGCCGACGGCGGGCAGGCGCACGTCGGGGGCCACGACGTCGCCGCCGCCCCGGACGGGGTGCGCGCCGCGATCGGCGTGACCGGGCAGTTCTCCGCCGTCGACGGGCTCATCACGGGCGAGGAGAACATGCTCCTGATGGCCGACCTGCACCACCTGCCCAAGCCCGAGGGCCGGCGCGTGGCCGCCGAGCTGCTGGAGCGCTTCGACCTGACCGCGGCGGCGAAGAAGCCCGCCTCCACCTACTCCGGCGGCATGAAGCGCCGCCTCGACATCGCCATGACCCTGGTCGGCGGCCCGCGGATCATCTTCCTCGACGAGCCCACCACCGGCCTGGACCCGCGCTCGCGCCACGCCATGTGGCAGATCGTCCGCGAGCTGGTCGCCGGCGGGGTCACCGTCCTCCTCACCACCCAGTACCTGGAGGAGGCCGACGAACTCGCCGACCGCGTCGCCGTGCTCAACGGAGGCAGGATCGTCGCCGAGGGCACCCCCGAGGAGCTGAAGCGGCTGGTCCCCGGCGGGCACGTCCGGCTCCGGTTCTCCGACCCGGCGGCCTACCGCTCGGCCGCCGCCGCCCTGGACGGGGCCGCGCGGGACGACGAGGCGCTGTCCCTGCGGATCCCCAGCGACGGCAGCCAGCGCGAGCTGCGCTCCGTACTCGACTGGCTGGACGCCACCGGCGTCGAGGCGGACGAGCTGACCGTGCACACACCCGACCTGGACGACGTGTTCTTCGCCCTGACCGGCGGCCGCGTCACCGGGACCCAGCCCGCCCCTGCCCAGGAGGACGTCCGATGAGCTCCCTCTCCCCCGCCCTGCGCGACTCGTCCACGATGCTGCGGCGCAACCTGCTGCACGCCCGCCGCTACCCGTCCCTGACCCTGAACCTGCTGCTCACCCCGGTCGTCCTGCTGCTGCTGTTCGTCTACGTGTTCGGCGACGTGATGAGCGCGGGCATCGGGGGCGGCGGCGCCGACCGCGCCGACTACATCGCGTACCTGGTCCCGGGCCTGCTGCTGATGACCATCGGCAGCACCACGATCGGCACCGCGGTGTCCGTCTCCAACGACATGAGCGAGGGCATCATCGCCCGCTTCCGCACGATGGCGATCCACCGCGGGTCCGTCCTGGTCGGGCACGTCGTCGGCAGCGTGCTCCAGGCGGTCGTCAGCGTGGTGCTCGTCGGCGCCGTCGGCGTGGCCATCGGGTTCCGCTCGACGGACGCCACGGTGCTGGAGTGGCTCGCGGCGTTCGGACTGCTCGCGCTCTTCGCCCTGGCGCTCACCTGGATCGCGGTCGGGATGGGCATGGTCAGCCCGAACGCCGAGGCCGCCAGCAACAACGCCCTGCCGCTGATCTTCCTGCCGCTGATCTCCAGCGCGTTCGTCCCGGTCCACGCGATGCCCGGCTGGTTCCAGCCGGTCGCCGAGTACCAGCCCTTCACCCCGGCCATCGAGACCCTGCGCGGGCTGCTGCTCGGAACGGAGATCGGGAACAACTGGTGGATCGCCCTGCTCTGGTGCCTGGGCCTGACCGTCCTCGGCTACCGCTGGTCGAAGGCGGTGTACGACCGCGACGCCGGGTGACCGTCAGGACCGCTTCCGGCCCCTCCGTCCCCGCGGAGGGGCTTCGGCGTTCACGCTGTGTGATCGTCGCGGCGCCGGGGCGGGACGGTGGTGGCACGCGTTGCCTCGATGTCATTGTGCGTTCGCTCAGCGGAGGCTCAGATCCGGATAACGATGACATCACTGCGCAAGGGTCTTTGGGCCTGGTCACGGGCGAATGGCCGATTTGCCGGTGATGTTCGCCACGGCCGGGCGCCGGGCACCGTGGTACATCTTCTCGACCGCCTGCCGGACCACCCACGTCCGGACAGGGGCGCTGAAGTCGGCCGACCGCCGGCATGCAACTCCATCAGCATCCGGGGGATCGGAACCCGATCCGCGGCCGAGCACGGCTGCGGATCGGCATGGAGCGGAAAGGCGCACCAGAGCATGACCTCGACGCAGGTCGAACAGCACCACGGCGACGACAACGCCACCACGGGCACCACGCCCGAGGAGGGCTACGAGCGCGGCCTCGGCAGCCGCCAGGTCCAGATGATCGCCATCGGCGGCGCCATCGGCGTCGGCCTCTTCCTGGGAGCCGGCGCGAACATCGCCAAGGCCGGACCCAGCCTCATCCTCATGTACGCCCTCGCCGGCGTCATCGTCTTCTTCATCATGCGAGCGCTCGGCGAGCTGCTCCTGTACCGCCCCGTATCGGGTTCCTTCGCGGAGTACGCCCGCGAGTTCCTCAGCCCGTTCTTCGGGTTCGTGACGGGCTGGACGTACTGGCTCATGTGGGTGGTCACCGGCATGGCCGAGCTGACCGCCGCGGCCATCTACGTGCACTTCTGGTTCCCGGACGTCCCCCAGTGGGTGACCGCCCTGGTCTTCCTGGTGGTCCTGTACGTCGCCAACCTCATCTCGGTGAAGATCTTCGGCGAGATCGAGTTCTGGTTCTCGATGGTCAAGGTCACGGCCCTGATCGGCATGATCGTGATCGGCATCGGCGTGGTCACCTTCGGCTTCAGCCAGGCCGGTGACACCGCCGCCGTGTCCAACCTCTGGGCCTTCGACGGCATCTTCCCCAAGGGCGTCGGCTCCAGCCTGATGACCCTGCAGGGCGTCATGTTCGCCTACCTCGCCGTCGAGCTCGTCGGTGTCACGGCGGGCGAGTCCGAGAACCCGGAGAAGACCCTCCCCAAGGCCATCAACACCCTGCCCTGGCGCATCATCGTCTTCTACGTCGGTGCGCTCAGCGTGATCCTGATGGTCGTCAAGTGGACCGAGTTCCAGCCCGGTGTCAGCCCGTTCGTGGCGGCCTTCGCCAAGATCGGCATCCCGGCCGGTGCGGCGATCGTCAACTTCGTGGTGCTGACCGCGGCCCTGTCGTCCTGCAACTCCGGCATGTACTCCACCGGCCGCATGCTGCGCGACCTCGCCGCGAACTCCGAGGCCCCCAAGCTGCTGGGCAAGCTGAGCTCCACCAAGACCCCGGCCGTGGCCATCACCCTCTCCACCGCCCTCATGGGCATCGGCGTGGTCCTGAACTACGTCGTCCCGGAGAAGGCCTTCGGCTACGTCACCTCGGTGGCGACCGCGGCCGGCATCTGGACCTGGCTGATGATCCTGGTCAGCCACATCCGCTACCGCCGCGCGGTGGACGCGGGCAAGCTGCCCGCCTCCTCCTTCCCGGCGCCGGGCGGCACCATCTGCAGCTGGATCGCCGTGGCCTTCCTGCTGCTGGTCACCGTGATGATCGCCATCGACCCCGACAGCCGCGTCTCCCTCTACGTGGGCGCCGGCTGGGCGGTCTGCCTGGCCATCGGCTGGGCCGTGCTGAAGTCGCGCAACCCGCAGGTCGCGGCGCGTGCGGCGGGCGAGGCCGACGAGGCACTGGAGCCCGCGCCCCGGTCCTGACCGCTGACCGCACTCCCCCGAAGGGGGCGTGCCGGCCCCTCCCCCGGCCGGTACGCCCCCTTCGGCGTGCCCGGGACCCGGACCGGGACCTGGACCTGGACCGGGACCTGGACCTGGACCTGGACCGGGCGGGTCCGGTTCAGGCGGCTTCGACGGCCATGCTGCCGGTGACGGCGTCCAGGCTGTCGACGACCGCCGCCAGGCTGCCCGTCGCCGCGTAGACGGCCCGCTGGCGGCGGGCGCCGGTGCCCCGCCGGCACGTCCCGGCCCACAGGGCCCGCACGGCATCCAGGTCGCCGGCCCGCTCCAGCCCCGGGGCCGCCCGCTCCACCAGCCGGTCGACGAGCAGCCGGCCGGGCGCCCGCCCGCCGGTCCACACGTCCAGGCCGGGGCCGTCGATCCCGTGCCGGGCGGCCAGCCGGTGGGCGGCGCGCAGCACCCGCTCGGGCGGTTCGGGCGGCGGTACTCCCGCGTCCGCCTCTTCGAGCAGGACCGCCGCGAGGCCGCGTACGAGGAGGGCCGTCAGGACGACGGTGTCGAGGTCGGCGTTGACGTCGGCGATGCGGATCTCCAGCGTCGGTACGTGCTCGGAGGGGCGGGCGTGCCAGTAGACCATCCGGCGGTCGAGCAGCACCCCCGCGCTGACCAGGCCGTCCACGTATTCGAGGTACTGGCGCTCGTCGACCAGGGGCGGCGGCCCCACGGTCGGCCAGCCGGAGTAGGCGACCGAGCGCCAGCTGTCGAGGCCGGTGTCGCGGCCGCAGACGAAGGGGGAGTTCCCGGTGATCGACTGGAGCACCGGCAGCCAGGGCCGCATCTGGTTCGCCAGCGCGAGCGCCCGCCCCCGGTCCAGGCAGCCGACGTGCACGTGGCAGCCGCATACGAGGCGGTAGGGCCCCACGAGCCCGGCGAACCGGCTCGCCATCAGGCGGTAGCGGGGGTTGTCGGTGATGGTGAGCGGCTCCCGCGGCGGGACGACGGGGCTCCCCGAGGCCACCGCGAGGCAGCGGGCCCGCTCGGCGGCCTCCGCGACGGAGCAGCGCAGCCGCAGCAGCTGCCGGCGCAGGTCCTCGCGGTCGGCGGCGGGCAGGGTGCAGACCTCCACCTGGGTGTTGTAGAACTCGGCCTGGACCTGATCGCCCAGCTCCGCCGCGAGCTCTCCGATCACCTCCGGAGCCCGGTTCACCGGCGCCCTGCTGTCGCGGTCGACGAGGTGGAACTCCTCCTCCACCCCCATGGTCAGAACGTCCATCGGGTCCTCCTTGCCGAGTGCCCGGCACCTACCCGGCGGCCGTGCCGCCATGCGGGGCGCGGCCACGAGGACACGTCCACGCCGTCGCGGGCCTCCGCGGCCGTGTTCACCTCCATCATGCGCGGGGTCGCGTGCGCCGGGTCCCGGTGGACGCGGGCCACGGCGTCGAGGGCCACCTCCAGCATCTCGCCGTGGTGCGGGCGCCACAATCCGGAGTCGGCGTCGACGCGGACGACCGGGACCTCCCGCCCGCGGGCGGGAGGTCCCGGTTGCTGCCCGCCTCCCGGGGGCGGGTTTCAGTAGCCCAGTGCGCGTTCGAGTTCGGCCTTGTCCATGGAGGAACGGCCGTGCAGGTTGCGGCGCTTGGCCTCCGCGTAGAGCTGGTCGTACGTGGGGCCCCGCGCCCCGCTGTGGGAGTGCAGCCCGCCGCGCCGGGAGGAGGAGATGTCGTCGAGCGAGCTCCTGCTTGCGGTCTTGGACTCGCCCGCGCGGGCGCGTTCCTTGTTCACGGTGCGCGCCGCGATCTCCTTGGCCCGCTTGGGGCTCTCGCCGCGTTCCTCCGCGCTCTCCTTGATGTGTTCGTACTGCCGTTCACGCTTGGGACTGGAACCTCGGGGCATGGTGACTCCTCTGCCGGGACGGGACCGGCACGGTGAGCCCGCTGCGCGGCCGTGCCGGGATGCGGTGGAGCGGGATCCGGAGAGTGGATGCATGCGGCGCGCCTACCCGGCGCGCCCGTCCGCACTCCTTGTGCCCCGGGGGTTTCGACGGGGCCGGACGGGTTAGGCGGGGGCCATGCCCGACCGTGACACCGTGCGGGTGGAACCAGGGAGGCGCACCGTGACCGCTCGTACCTCCTCCGCCGCCGGTGGCGGCGCCCCGGCGGACGGCCTGACCGTGCCCGCACCGGCCGAGGGGGCGCTGCCCAAGGACCACACGCAGGCGATCCTGGAGACGACCAAGCTGGTGGCGGCCCTGCTGAAACGGTCGGGGCCGCCCTTCGCCCTCGCCGGCAGCGTGGCCGCCTTCGCCCATGGCCTGCCGGCCCGCTTCCAGCACGACACGGACTTCTGCGTGCGCCCCGAGGACGCCGACCAGGCCGTCAAGGCGCTGGAGGACGGCGGCATCGCCATGCGCCGGGCCCCGGAGGACTGGCTGGTCAAGGGCCGCTCGGGCGGGGAGGAGATCGACCTGATCTTCGAACTGGCCCGGCGTCCGGTCGGCACGGAGCTGCTGGAGCGGGCGGGCGTCAAGGCGGTGGACTCGGTGTGGATGCCCGTCCTCTCCCCCACCGACCTGATGGACAGCCGCCTCGCCGCGCTGTGCGAGCACTACTGCGACTTCGGCGACCTGCTGCCCATGGCCCGCATGCTGCGCGAGCAGATCGACTGGGACCGGCTGGAGCGCGACCACCGGGCGCTGCCGCTGCCCGACGCCTTCTTCCACCTGCTCGAACGGCTCCGCGTCATCGACCGCGCCGACGTGACGGGAGAAGGAACATGACCTCCACCGGCATCATCGAGTACCGCATCGCGCACCTGCGCGAGCGGCTGGCCCGCGAGGAGCTGGCGGAGCTGGGCGTCCGGGTCGAGCTGCACGGCTCCCGCGCCGTGGTCCGCGGCTGCGTCGGCGACGAGGAGCGCAAGGCGGCCGTGCTGCGGATCGCCGGCGAGGAACTGGCGGGCCACGACTGGTACGAGGACATCACCCTGAACCGGGCCCGGCCGCCCGACCACGCCGAGGAGCTGTCGTGATCCGCGTCGCCGCCGTCGGGGACATCCACCTCGGGCCTGGCAGCGCCGGGCTGCTGCGGCCCGCATTCGACACCCTGGGCGGCTGCGCCGACCTGCTGCTCCTCGCCGGCGACCTGACCCGGCACGGCACCCCCGAGGAGGCACGGGTGGTGGCCGCCGAGGCCGCCGGGCTGCCGGTGCCCGTGGTCGCGGTGCTCGGCAACCACGACTACCAGAGCGACCGCCAGGAGGCCGTCGCCGACGAGCTCCGCGCGGCGGGCCTGTACGTACTGGAGGGCGACGGCGTCCTCCTCGACCTCGGCGGCACCCCCGTGGGGGTCGCCGGGACCAAGGGATTCTGCGGGGGATTCGCCGGCCGCAGCGGCAGCGAGTTCGGCGAACCGGAGATGAAGTCCTTCATCCGCTGCACCCGTGCCAGCGCGGAGGCCCTCGGGCGGGCCCTGCGCGAGCTGCGCGAGGCCGGCAGCGCGCTGCGCATCGCGCTCACCCACTACTCCCCGGTGCCGGACACCCTGGCGGGCGAGCCCCGGGAGATCTACCCCTTCCTCGGCAGCTACCTCCTCGCGGAGGCGATGGACGAGGAGGGCGCCGACCTCGCCGTCCACGGGCACGCCCACCTGGGCACCGAGCACGGCATGACGGCGGGCGGGGTCCAGGTCCGCAACGTGGCCATGCCCGTCATCGGGCAGGCGTTCTCGGTATACCACCTCTCCCCCGACGGCGCCGCGGCCCGCACGGTGGCGGTGGACCCGGGCGGGCCGGTGCTCGCCGAGAAGGCCGGCCGGCGCCGGAGCGCCGCGCGTTCGCCGGGGCACCCCGCGGGCAGGAGCACGGCGTGAACTACGTGAAACCCGGCCAGGGGTACGAGCGCGACAGCCGCTACCTCACGACGCGGATCACCGCCGACGGGCGCGAGGGGTTCCCCGTGCGGCCGGGGCGCTACCGCCTCGTCGTCAGCCGGGCCTGTCCGTGGGCGAGCCGGGCGGTGGTCGTGCGGCGGCTGCTCGGTCTGGAGCGGGCCCTGCCGATGGC
This sequence comes from Streptomyces sp. NPDC044002, assembly GCF_056434525.1. Classification (NCBI taxonomy): domain Bacteria; kingdom Bacillati; phylum Actinomycetota; class Actinomycetes; order Kitasatosporales; family Streptomycetaceae; genus Streptomyces; species Streptomyces sp. NPDC044002. The sequence goes on along the minus strand of NZ_JBWKEZ010000027.1, from coordinate 46,261 downwards.
CGTCGCCGGCCCGGTCCACGACGACGACAGCTGGACCTTCGACCTCGATCCGGGCGGCCGGGACCCCGTGCTCGGCATCGAGCGCCTCAAGGAGGCCTACCTGGCGCGGGAGCCCGGCTACGACCGCGGCATCACGGTCCCCGCGATCGTCGACGTCCCGACCGGCGCGGTGGTCACGAACGACTTCCCGCAGATCACGATCGACATGTCGCTGGAGTGGACGCCCCACCACCGCCCGGGCGCGCCCGAGCTGTACCCGGCCGCCTTGCGGCCGGACATCGACGCGGTGAACGAGGTGGTCTACCGGGACGTGAACAACGGCGTGTACCGGGCCGGGTTCGCCGGTTCCCAGGAGACCTACGACGAGGCGTACGAGCGGCTGTTCGCCCGGCTCGACTGGCTCTCCGACCGGCTCGCACGCTCCCGCTACCTGGTCGGCGACACCATCACCGAGGCCGACGTACGGCTGTTCACCACGCTCGTCCGCTTCGACGCCGTGTACCACGGGCACTTCAAGTGCAACCGGAACAAGCTCGCGGAGATGCCGGTGCTGTGGGGCTACGCGCGGGACCTGTTCCAGACCCCCGGTTTCGGCGACACCGTCGACTTCGACCACATCAAGCGGCACTACCACCTGGTGCACTCCGACATCAATCCCACCGGCATCGTGCCGGCCGGGCCCGAGCCGGAGACCTGGCTCGCCCCGCACGACCGGGCCGGCCTCGGCGGCCGGCCCTTCGGGGACGGCACCCCGCCGGGGCCGCTGCCCCGCTCGGAGCGGGTGGCGGCGGGCCACAACCCCCTCCCGGGGGCGGGCCCGCCGTAGCGGCCCACCGGTCCGCGGTTCACCGGTCCGCTGTTCACCGGTTCACGACGGCCCGGACGTTGCCGATGCTGCCGCAGTCCGACTCCAGCTGCCTCTCGCGCTCCTTCAGGAACGCGGCGCCCAGCTCGGCCCTGCGCTCGTCCGGGACGTTCTCGCGGGCGCCGTTGAGGATGGTCCGCTCCTCCTCGTCCACGTGGTGGGAGACGGCCTCCACCAGGTCCTCCAGCTTGGAGTCCCAGTCCTCGGAGCCGACTTCGTCCACCTCCAGGAGGGCGAGCAGCGCCTTGTTGCCCTCCTCGTGCTCCTCCACGCCGTGCTCCACCTCTTCGTCGTCGACGTTCCGGAAGCGCTTGAGCGCACTGTAGACCTCCGCCTCCTCCGCCTCGCCGTGGGCGATGAGCAGCGCGGAGAAGTCCTCCAGCGCTCCCGCGCGGTCGTCCTCGACGCTGCGCATCCGGCGGAACATCTCCTCCATGGTCCGGTGGTCCTCCAGGATCACCGCGACGACGTCCTGTTCCCTGCGGTCCGCGGACTGGGACATGGCTCTTCCTCCTCGATCGGGTCCCCCCGTCGTGTGGCGCGTGCTCGTTCGCGGCCGGTTGAAACCTGCCCCGGCGGCCGGCGGCCGGCCGTCGGCCACCGCCCCGCGGAAGCGGCTGCTTGGGCGGCGCGTGTCCGGGCAGGCGGGTGAGGTACGCCCGATCCGGACGGAGCACGAGGAGGTGGATTCGGTGCGCATCGCCTTTCTGACCGCGCCCGAAGGCGTCGAGGAAGTGGAACTGACCGCGCCGTGGAAGGCGGTCCAGGGGGCCGGCTGGAACCCGCAGCTGGTCTCGACGGAGGCCGGACAGGTGCAGGCGTTCGACCACTTCGACAGGGCCGGCCGGTTCACCGTCGACCACGTCCTCGCCGGGGACACCTCCGACGCCTTCGACGCGCTGGTCCTGCCCGGCGGGGTGGCCAATCCCGACGCCCTGCGGACGGTCGAGCGGGCCGTCGGCTTCACCAGGAGCTTCTTCACCTCGGGCAAGCCGGTCGCCGCGATCTGCCACGCCCCGTGGACCCTCGTCGAGGCCGACGTCGTACGCGGCCGGACCCTGACCTCGTGGCCGAGCCTGGCCACCGACATCCGCAACGCCGGCGGCACCTGGGTGGACGAGCCGGTACGGGTCTGCCGGGCGGGGCCGTCCACGCTGGTCACCAGCCGCGAGCCGGACGACCTGGACGTCTTCTGCGCCGCCGTGCTGCGTGAGTTCGACCGGGCGGCGCAGGCCTGAGGACCGGCCCGGTGTCACCCGGACGGCGGTGGCGACGCCCGGGGGCCCGCCGTGTCCGGCGGGCCCCCGGGCCTCGGCCTCCGGTGCCCTACCACCGGTACCAGCGCCCGCCGCTGCCGCGGGCGGCGAAGCCCACGAGCCAGAGCACCAGCACCACGAGGGCGATCCACCAGAGCAGCTTCACGGCGAAACCGGCGCCGAAGAGCAGCAGAATCAGCAGCAGGACGAGAAGGAGCGGAACCATGACCCACCTCCGGAGCAGGACGGCCGGGAAGGGACGCCCGGGGGCCGGGCGCCCGCAGGGAGCGCCTGCCCCCGGCCTCCGGCTCCATGCGCGGGTCCGGTCCGCCGCAGGAGAGGTGAGTGCCGTGACGCATCCGACCCCGCCACCGCCCGAAGGCCCCGAACCGGTCCCGTCCGGCCCCGATCCGGTCCCCCGCGACCCGCGGCCGAAGGACCCCCCGGACCGCCCTTCCGGCCCCCCGGACGGCAACCCCGAGGAGCCGGTGCCGGAACCGCCCGACTGACCGCGCAGGCGTAGGGTCGCCGGGGCGGGGCAGAAGCACGTCGACCAGCCTGGTCTGGTGGGAGACCCCACGCCACCACATGGCCACCGTCCGTGGCCGACGGAAGGTGCGGGTGGTCTCGCTCGGCTTTGTGCGGCCCGGTGCCGCGCGCTTGACGGCCTCCTCCGCCCCGTTCGGGAGCCGACCGTGATGGGCTCCGATCCGAACGGCGGATTCCGACCGTGAACGCCTTCGACGTCGACGTCACCGTGCGCCCGGACGGTGCCGCGGTGACCGTGACGGTGGCGGGGGAACTCGACCTCGCCGCCTGTCCCCGCGTGACCCGGGCCACCGACGGGATCCCGCTGGCGGGCCGGACGCTCGTCCTGAAGCTGTCGGCCCTCACCTTCATGGACCCGAGCGGCCTCAACGTGCTGCTCGGCCTGCGCGAACGCGCCCGGGCCGAGGGCGGCGCCCTCGCCCTGGCCGGCGTTCCCGACCAGGCACGGAAGGTGCTCGACCTCACCGGTACCGGTGACCTGTTCCCCTTCCGCCCCTGACCGTCCACCGGCCCCGGGCGCGTCAGCCCGGGCCGTGCAGGCGGGGGATGCGGGCGTGGACGGTCTTGCCGCCCTCCGGCGTCGGCCGGACGTCCAGCTGCGAACTCAGCCGCCGCACGAGCGGCCAGCCGTAGCCGCCGGTCGCTCCGCTCGGGTCGGCAGGGCGCCGGCGGGGTGGGGTGGGGCTGGAGTCGGTGACGTCGATGTCCAGGCCGTCGGCCGACCAGCCGACGCCGAACCCGCACGGGCCGGAGGCGTACTTCACCGCGTTGGTCACCAGCTCGCTGGCGACGAGCAGCGCGGCGTCCCGCACCTCCGCGGGCACCGGACGCCCCTCGGCACCGGCTTCGTCCACCAGACGGCGGACCTCCTCACGGGCCCGGGCCGGCGCACCGTCTCCCTGGCACTGGCAGTGCCGCCGTACCGGGCGGGACGGAGCGGAGTCCGACATGCTCGATCACCTCAGCCCGTATGGCGCTCGCGTCCCCCGCAGGGGCACCTTCCCCGAATGTCCGTGCCGTATTCCGCCGCCGTCCGCTACCGTCCGCAACTGTCCGTGACGAACTTGTAGCCCGCTCCCCGCACCGTGACGAACAGTTCAGCGGAAGGCCCGTCGAGAAGGCGGCGCCGGTGCCGGCGGAACCGTAGTCACCGTCCGTTCACGGCCGCTAGCGGATCCGGCCGTACATGTTCGGGGTGTAGGAGCTGAAGGAGGAGATCCGGACGTTCTTGCCGGGCCTGGGGGCCTCCAGGTACCGGCCGTCCCCCAGGTAGACCGCGACGTGGTGGATCCCGGAGGCCCGGCCGTTGTCCGACCAGAACACCAGGTCGCCGCGGCGCAGTTCGGAGCGGGAGATCGGGGTGGTGGCCCGGTACTGGTCGTCCGCGACGCGCGGGAGGCTGATCCCGGCGCTCCGGTACGCGGCCTGTACCAGGCCCGAACAGTCCCAGCCGTGCGGCCCGTTGCCGCCCCAGACGTACGGGTCGCCCAGGTGGTTCATCGCGAAGGCGATGGCCGCTTCGGTGCCGTACCGGACGGGCGTGCCGGCGCCGCCCGGGCGCCCGGAGCCGTCGGAACCGTCGGAACCGCCGTCGGCCGGGCGGGCCGCGCCGCCCCCGCCCGTGTAGCGCTCGTACTTGTCCTTGTGGCCGGTCCACCACCAGGACCCGCCGCGCTGGTACCAGTACACCCGGTCCACCGGGTCCCAGCCCTGGCGGCCGCGGAACACCGGTTCCGAGGTCCGCGGGCCACCGGAACCGCCGGCCTGCTTCTGGCTGCCGCCCGACTTCCCGGACCTGGCGAGGTACTTGTCGTAGTGCGAGGTCCAGCGCCACCAGCCCGTGTCGTCCTGGTACCAGTACTTGGAGCCGTCCCAGCCGGCGTGGCTCGGTGCGGGCTCGGCGGAGGCGGTGCCGGCCGCGGTGCCGGTCAGCACCGCCGCGCCGACCGCGGCGACCACGGCTCCGCGGACGGTGCAGCGCCGCCGTCCGGCGGGGGCCGCCGCGCCGGGCGCCGTACGGGCGCAGGCCGGGCACGCGCAGTGCTCCGGGATCTCCTCGGTGAATTCAGGGGTGCGCAGGGGCAAGGCGGGTTCCTTTCGGGGCGGGGATGGTCTCGGCTCAGCGGCCGAGGTCCGCGGCGCTGCCGCGTGAGGTGTAGAAGGCGACCGTCAAGTCCTTCACGAGCGCCTTGCGTTCGTAGTCGTCGAGGCCGACGAGCCCCCGGTCCGTCATGCGGTGCACGGCGTCGTCGACGGCGTCGATGACGGAGGTGAGCACGGAGTCCCGGTGGCGGGCGTCGATCGCGGCGACGCGGCGGCGCTGCATGGCCCCGGCCACTTCAGGGGCGTACGCGACCTGCAGCGGGCGGACGGAGAACACCTCGATGCCCACGGCCCGGCACTCGGCGGCCAGCACCCGGGTGAGCGCGTCGCCGACGGCATCCGCGTCGCGCAGGCTCCCGGAGGGCTCGGGGAGGGCCTCGTCGAAGGGGTCGGCGGGCATCCGCGAGAAGACGCGGGCGGCGCTCGACTCGACCTGTTCGCGGAGGTAGGCGAGGTGGTCGTCGACGGCGAGCAGGGCCCGGGCGGTGTCCTTGACCCGCCACACGACCAGGACCACGGCGTGCAGCGCGGTGCCCTCCGCGTCCACCACGGACAGGGGTTCGCTGCGCCAGTGCCGCAGCCGTACGTCGGCCCTGAGGTGCCGGGGGAAGGGCGAGGACCACAGGAGGCCGGTACGGCGGACCGTGCCGCGGTAGCGGCCGAACAGGACCTGCACACGGGCCTGTCCGGCCCGGCCGCACCGCAGGCCGGCGACGGCGAGGAAGGCGGCGAGGAGGCACCCGGCCACGGCGGCCGTCGGCCAGGACTCCGGTGCGATCCGGGTCGGCAGCTCCCGGGTCCGGGCCAGCCAGCCGGCCGTCGCGGCGGCCGCCACCAGGACCGTCAGGGCCCACCAGCCCGAGCAGACGCGGGCCGGTCGCTCGGCGAGTCCCGGATCGAGGACGGCGGGAAGCGGCCGGCCGCCGCCCGCCGGACGGGACGGGGCCTCCGGCTCCGCCGGTCGCGGACCGCGTCCCGGGGCCGCCTGCCCCCGGGACGGCCCCGGAGGCGGACCACTGCCCAGAACGGGCTGTTCCAGGGTCCGGGGCTCGTGCTCCTCGTCCCGGAACAGCGGCTCCAGCACGAGGGGATCCCGGTAGGGGCGCACGACCGCGACCGGCACGGGCGGGGACACCCGCGCGGGCGCGGGGGCGGGAACCGGCACCGGCGCGGGGTCCCGTACGCCGTCCTCTCCCCCGCCGCCGGGTTCCGGCACGTTCGACATGGGCACCCCAGAAGTTCGAATCGATCATGAACGGATCGATCCTCACGCGGCCCGAGGGCCTCCACCGCCCGCAAAGGTCCTGAAGGAAGGAGCCCTTGGTCCTGTTCCGCACTGTCCGGCGGGGCGGATGCCCGGGCCCTGGCTTCCGAGTGGTGCGGTGTGCTCGGGCTGGCGTGTCACTGACCGGCCGCGTTTTCGCTGGGGCATGTTCTCCTCAGCGGCTGATGTCGATGCGCCCGCCATGCGGGAACGTGCGGAGGTTTCCCAGTGGACTCAAGCGACGGCGAGCGGGAACCGCAAGAAGAGGACACGGGCTCCGCAAGACCCCCCTCGGGCGATTCCGGGTCCACGCCGCTGGAGCGGATCCGCGCCGCCTGGGCGGCCGCCGTGCCCCCGGGGCCGCCGCCGGGGCCGACGCGTCCGGGGTTCTGGCGCAGCCCGCTGAGGGGGCCGTGGCTGACCTCGGTGTTCGGCCTGGTCCTGCTCTTCGGCATCACGATCCTGTTCGTGACGGGCCTGTTGTCGTACGCCGCGTACAACCCGGACCTCGCGCGGGTCAACGACCAGACTCCCGGCAAGGGGTGGCTGGGCTTCTACCTGTTCTCGTGGCCGACCTCGCCGACCTGGCTCTACCGCCTCACGCAGGGCGTTCACGTCACGCTCGGGGTGGTGCTGGTCCCCGTGCTGCTGGCGAAGCTGTGGTCGGTGATCCCGAAACTGTTCGAGTGGCCCCCGGTGCGGTCACCGGGTCACGGCATCGAGCGGCTGTCGCTGCTCCTGCTGGTGGGCGGGGCCGGTTTCGAGTTCGTCACCGGCATCCTCAACGTACAGCTGCACTACGTCTTCCCGGGCTCCTTCTACACCCTGCACTTCTACGGGGCCTGGGTGTTCATCGGCGCCTTCGTCGTCCACGTCGCCTGCCGGCTGCCCCGGGCCCTGCGTGCCGTCCGGGCCCGGACCGGGGATCCGGCACCCGGTACCGAGGAGGCGGCGGGGCTCGTCACGCCGCGTCCGTCGGCGCCGACCATCTCTCGGCGCGGCGCGCTGGCCATGGTCGGTGCCGGCTCGCTCGCCCTGCTGGTGGTGACCGCCGGGCAGAGCATCGGGGGCTGGTTCCGGCGGACCGCGCTCCTCGCACCGCACGGCGAAGACCCCGGTTCCGGGCCGAACGGCTTCCAGATCAACAAGACCGCCGGCTCGGTCGGCATCCGGGCCGACGACATCGGGCCGGCCTGGCGCCTCACCGTGCGCGGGGCGGGCCGGCAGGTCGACCTGACCTACGGCCGGCTCCTCGCCATGCCGCAGCACGAGGCCGCACTGCCCATCGCCTGCGTCGAGGGCTGGTCCACCCCCGACCAGCAGTGGAGCGGGGTCCGCCTCACCGACCTGGCCGCCCTCGTCGGGCTCGGGACCGACACCCCGCAGGTCCTGGTGAACTCGCTCCAGCGGGGCGGTTCCTTCTCCTCTGCCGTACTGCGCGACAACCAGGTCCGCGACCCCCGGTCCCTGCTGGCCGTGCGCGTGAACGGAGCCGTCCTCTCCGCCGACCACGGCTACCCGGCCCGGATCATCGCCGCCGGCGCCCCCGGCGTCCACAACACCAAATGGGTCACCCGCCTCACGTTCGGAGAGCCGGGATGAGCGGCGCGAGCGCCTTCCGCCGCCGCTACGGCGCCCCTCCCCTCCACCTGCTCCTCGTACTCGCCTCCTTCGCCCTGGCCCTCTACGCGGGCCTGCGCCTCCTCGAAGGCGACACCCCGGGTGTGGCCGTGTGGTTCGTCGGAGCCGCCCTCCTGCACGATCTGGTGCTGCTCCCGCTGTACTCCGTGACCGACCGGGCGCTCCAGCTGGTCTTCGCCCGCGGAACGGGTTCCACGCGTCCGCTGCCCCGGGCGAGCGTCAACTACGTCCGGGTACCCGCCTTCGTCGCCGGCGTCCTCCTCCTGGTCTGGTGGCCGCTGGTGCTCCGCCAGGTCGGCCACTACACCGCGGCCACCGCGCTCCCGGCGGACGGCTTCCTCGCCCGCTGGCTGCTGATCACCGCCGCCCTCTTCACCGCCTCCGCCGTCACCCTGCTCGTCCGGACCCGGCACGCGGGCCGGGCGGCTCGGCGACGGGATGCCCGGGAGCGGGCGCGCAAGGCCGCGAGGTGAAGGCCCGGCCGACCGCCCCCGTCCGCGGCGCCGCGGCGTGTGACGGAAGTCTTACGTGCGGGCGTGGGAGGCCCCTCGGGGAGTTTCCCGCTGCGTAACGTCGCGGGTATGCGCGTACTCGTCACCGGAGGGGCCGGGTTCATCGGCTCCCACATCGTCACCGCCCTCAGGGACCGCGGGCACGAGCCCGTGGTCCTCGACGCCCTGCTGCCCGCCGCCCATCCCGGCACGCCCCCGCTGCCCGACGCGGAGTTCGTCCGGGCCGACGTACGGGACGCCGACGCGGTACGGGCCGCGCTGCGCGGGGTCCGCGCCGTGTGCCACCAGGCGGCCATGGTCGGACTCGGGAAGGACTTCGCGGACGCCCCCGAGTACGTCGGCTGCAACGATCTCGGGACGGCCGTCCTGCTGGCGGAGATGGCAGCGGCGGGGGTCCGGGAACTCGTACTGGCCGGGTCGATGGTGGTCTACGGCGAGGGCCGGTACGAGTGCCCGCGCCACGGCGTGGTGCGCCCCGGGCCCCGGCGGACGGCGGACCTGACGGCCGGCCGGTTCGAGCCGCGCTGTCCCGGCTGCGGGGCCGAGCTGGCTCCGGGCCTGGTCGACGAGGACGCGCCGGCCGACCCGCGCAACGTGTACGCCACCACGAAGCTGGCGCAGGAGCACCTGGCCGCGGCCTGGGCCCGCTGCGTCGACGGCCGCGCGGTGGCGCTGCGCTACCACAACGTGTACGGGCCGGGCATGCCGCGCGACACCCCGTACGCCGGGGTCGCCTCCTTCTTCCGCTCCTCACTCGCCCGGGGAGAGGCCCCGCGCGTCTTCGAGGACGGCGCACAGCGCCGGGACTTCGTCCACGTCGCGGACGTGGCCGCGGCGAACGCGGTGGCACTGGACGCGGTCGGCACTCGGGCCGCGGGCACGCTGACCGCGTACAACACGGGCAGCGGGGAACCGCACACCGTGGGGGAGATGGCGACCGCGCTGGCTTCGGCGCACGGTGGACCCGCCCCGGTGGTGACGGGCGAGTTCCGCCTCGGCGACGTACGGCACATCACGGCCGACTCCAGCCGCCTGCGCGACGAGCTGGGCTGGCGCCCGCTGGTCGGGTTCTCGGCCGGAATGGCCGAGTTCGCCCGCGCGGACCAGCGCGCGTCGGCGAGCGCCGTCACCGAGCCCGCGTAGGGCGGCCTGGCGTAGGGCGGCCTAAGCGGGGGCCGGGAGGGTCAGTTCGAAACGGCAGCCGCCCGGCACGTTGTGGACGTCGGCACGGCCGGCGTGGGCCTCGACGATGCCCCGGACGATCGCCAGCCCCAGGCCCGCGCCGGACGGAGGCGTACGCGCCTGGGACCCCCTCCAGCCGGTGTCGAAGACGCGGGGCAGGTCCTCCTCCGGGATGCCTCCACAGGCGTCGGTGACCGACAGCACCACCGCGTCCGCACGGCGCTCGGCGGCGATCGCGACGGTACCGTCGGCCGGGGTGTGACGGATGGCGTTGACCAGGAGGTTGGACAGCACCCGGGTCATCTCCTTGCCGTCGACCTCCACCGGCAGGGGGGCCACGCCCGCGCCGGCCAGGCGCACGCCGTGTTCGCGGGCGAGGGCGTCCGTGCCCGCGAGCGCATCGCCGACCAGGTCGTAGAGGGACATCCGGGTGGGGCTGAGGGCGAGGGCGCCCGCGTGGATGCGGGACAGCTCGAACAGGTCGGTGACCATGGAGTTGAGGCGCTCCACCTCGGCGCGCATCTGCTGGTGGTAGCGGGCCGGATCGGCCACGATGCCGTCCTCCAGCGCCTCCGACATCGCGCGCAGCCCGGCCAGCGGAGTGCGCAGGTCGTGCGAGATCCAGGCCACGAGCTCCCGCCTGGAGGTCTCCAGTGCCCGCTCGCGTTCGCGTGAGGCCGCGAGGCGTTCGCTGGTGAGGGCCAGTTCGCGGCTCAGGGCCGCGAGTTCGGCGGGGGCCGGCACGGCGGGCGCCGTGAAGGCGCCGTCCTCCCCGAAGTCGCGTGCCGCGCCGACGAGTTCCCGGCAGCGCAGCACGACCTGCCGCCCCAGCAGCAGAGCGGTGCCCAGCGACACGGCGGCGGCCATCGCGACGACGGTGGTCACCACGGCGAGGTCGTGGGAGGACAGGAACATCGCCCAGGCCACGGAGAGGGTCCCGGCGAGCATCGCGGAGACGGCGACGGCGGCGACGACCGCGAGGGACACGGCGACGCTCCGCCGGCGCAGTGCCCGCAGCGCGACGGCGCCGAGCAGACCGGCGGCCGCCGCGCCGAGGAAGGCGTACAGGGCGATCAGCAGCAGGTCACGCACGGTCGGCCTCCGCCCGGGTCCCGGCCCCGGCCGTCGCCCGGCCGGACGGGTCCGGGCCCGCCTCGAAGCGGTATCCGGCGCCCCAGACCGTGCGGATCAGCTGCGGATCGGCCGGATCCTTCTCGATCTTGCTCCGCAGCCTGCGGACGTGCACGGTGACGGTGGACAGATCGCCGAAGTCCCAGCCCCAGACCTCGCGCATCAGCCGCTCCCGGTCGCAGACCTGCCCGGGGTGCCGGAGGAAGTAGACGAGGAGGTCGAACTCCCGCAGGGTGAGCGCGAGTTCCAGGCCGTCCCGCGTCACCCGGCGGGCGGCGGGGTCGGCCTCCAGGCCGGCCGCCGCGAGCCGGGGCTCGTCGGCCGGGGCTGCCACCGACGCCCGGCGCAGGACCGACCGCACGCGCAGGACCAGCTCGCGCGGGCTGAAGGGCTTGGTCACGTAGTCGTCCGCACCCACTTCGAGGCCCAGGATCCGGTCGTCCTCGTCGCCGCGTGCCGTGAGCATGACCACGGCGACGGAGCGCATGCCGCTCCGGTCCGCCCGCAGCCGGCGGCAGACCTCCAAGCCGTCCATGCCCGGCAGCATCAGGTCGAGGACGACGAGGTCGGGCCGGTACCGGGCAGCGGCTTCCAGCGCCGCGGGGCCGTCCGCGGCCCGGTGCACGGTGAACCCCGCCCGCTCCAGATAGCCGGCCACGACCTCCGAGACGGTCGGGTCGTCGTCCACCACCAGGACACGGCCCGTGACGTCGCCCGAGAGGGGGCCGCGGTCGATTGCGTTGCTGGATGCCATGCCTCCAGAGTGACACCGCACCACCCCCGTGTGGACCCGGGCCTGCCGCCATGCGGCGCGGTGTCCGCGTTTCGTAAGGTCTCCGGACACCCTTTCCCGCCGTCCGGTTCCTACGGTGTCGAGGGTGACTTCTTCTGATTGGCGTCCGCCCCGCGCGGACCTCGTACTGCCGTGCCTCGACGAGGCGGAGGCCCTGCCCTGGGTATTGGCGCGGGTGCCGGCCGGCTGGCGGGCCATCGTCGTCGACAACGGCTCCACCGACGGCTCGGCGGAGATCGCCCGCGGGCTCGGCGCCACCGTCGTGCACGAGTCCCGGCGCGGCTTCGGGGCCGCCTGCCACGCCGGGCTGCTCGCCGCGCGTGCCGAGCTGGTCTGCTTCTGCGACTGCGACGCCTCCATGGACCCCGGTCTGCTCGCCCCGATGGCCGAACGGGTCGCGGCCGGCGAGACGGACCTGCTGCTCGGCCGGCGCCGCCCGCAGGAACGCGGTGCGTGGCCCGCGCACGCCCGGGCCGGGAACTTCGCCCTGGCCCGGATGCTGCGCCGCCGTACCGGCTTGCGGCTGCACGACCTGGGGCCGATGCGGGTCGCGCGCCGCGAGGCGCTGCTCGGCCTCGGCCTGACGGACCGGCGCAGCGGATACCCGCTCCAGATGGTCGTACGGGCCGCCGACGCGGGCTGGCGGGTGGCCGAGACGGACGTCCCCTACCTGCCGAGGTCGGGGAAGTCCAAGGTCACCGGTACCTGGCTGGGTACCTGGCACGCGGTGCGGGACATGCGCCGGGTGCTGGCCGAGCCACCGGGGGCCCGGCCCGCACCGGCGGAGGGGGTCTCCGCATGAGCACCCTCCTCGTCATCGCCAAGGCCCCCGTCGCGGGCCGTGTGAAAACCCGGCTGACCACGGTGTTCACCCCGCAGCAGGCGGCCGACCTGGCCCTCGCCTCGCTCCAGGACACCCTCGCCGCGGTCCTCGCCACGCCGGCGCGGCGCCGCGTCCTGGTCCTCGACGGCCGGCCGGGACCCTGGATCCCGGACGGCATCGAGGTCGTCCCGCAGGGCACCGGCGGCCTGGACGCCCGGCTGGCCGGCGCCTTCGCCCTGGCCGCAGGGCCCGCCCTGCTCATCGGCATGGACACCCCGCAGGTCACCCCCGGCCTCCTCGCGCCCGGGCTCGACTTCAGCGAGGCGGACGCCTGGTTCGGGCCCGCCGACGACGGAGGGTTCTGGGCCCTCGGCCTGGCCGACCCCGACCCGGCGCTGCTGCTCGGCGTGCCCATGTCCGCGGCGCACACCGGCGAGGTCCAGCGGCGGCGCCTCACCCGCGCGGGGCTGACCGTACGGGACCTGCCCGGGCTGTGCGACGTGGACACCCCGGCCGACGCCGCACGGGTCGCCGCGGCCGCACCGCGGACGCGCTTCGCCGCCCTGTACTGCGGCCTGTGCGCGGTGACGCGTTGACCGCCCGGCTCGCCGGACCGGCCACGCGGGCCTGGCAGGCCGACCCGTACGCCGACGCGCTGCGCGCCGGCCAGGGCCCGCTCTACCTCCGCCGCCACGACGGCTGGCTGCTGCCCCTCGACGTCGAGCGGTGGTGCGCCGAGCCCGACGCGGCCGACGACACCGTCCTGGCCCGGTGTACCGGGCCCGTCCTCGACATCGGCTGCGGACCGGGCCGCCTGGTCACGGCCCTCGCCCGGCTCGGACACACGGCACTCGGCGTCGACGTGACCCCCGAAGCGGTGGCCCGCACCGTGCGGGCGGGCGGCAGCGCCCTGTGCCGGTCGGTGTTCGACCCGCTCCCCGGCGAAGGCGGCTGGGGCACGGTCCTCCTCATCGACGGCAACATCGGCATCGGCGGCAACCCCGCCGCCCTCCTGCGCCGGGCCGCCGAACTGACCGCGCCGGGCGGCACCCTGCTGGTCGAGGTGGCCACCGCCGACGTCGACGAACGCGTCGAGGTGTACGTCGAGGACGGCAACGGCGGCCGCGGAGCTTCCTTCTGGTGGGCCAGGCTCGGCACCCGCGCCCTGCACACCGAGGCGAAGGCCACGGGCTGGACCCCGTACGACACCTGGCGGGCGGCGGGCCGGCACTTCGTCCACCTCACCCGCTGAGAACTCCTGCACGGCGAACCGCCGGGCCGGGATCCGCAGAAGCGCGGATCCCGGCCCGGCGGTTCTTCGCGCGGCACCCCGGTCAGGCCCGTCCGCGCACCCCGCGCACCCTGCGCAGCACGGCACGGACACCGGCGCAGAGGACGGCGGACAGTGCGACCGCCGCCATCGCGAGCAGCCAGTTGCGTACGTAGTCGAACGGCAGGACGGTGGGGTTCGCCACGCCCTCGGGACGCAGGAGCGGAGGAAGGGCGACGGCGGTCAGGGACCCCGCGACGATCAGGGCCCCGCGCGGTACGCCGCGCAGCCGCACACCCGCCGCGGCGGTGAGGGCCGCTACCGCCATCATGAGGGGAGCGATCAGCCCGTCGTGCACCACGACCGCTCCCCCGAGCCAGACGGCGATCCGCCACGGCTCGGGCTGCTGCAACAGCATCCACCCGCCCCAGCCGGCGAGCACCAGCCCGATTCCGCCCACCACGTACCGGAAGCCCGTCACACGACCTCCAGCCGGCCGACCCACTTGGTCTGCAGGACGCCGGGCCGGTTCGGGGCGATGATCCGCGCCGGGTAGCCGTGGTCCAGGGACAGCACCTCGCCGTTCAGGCGCAGTGCCAGCAGCGTGAGCGGGTCCTGGGCGTAGAGCCGTCCCATCTCCATCACCCGGTAGGCGCCCGCCGCTTCGAGGGAGACCACCCGGGCCCGCGAGTCCGGGCCTCCTCCCGCACGCTCCAGGAGGTCGCGCACCCTTACTCCGCTCCAGTGCGCGGATTTGCTCCAGCCCTCGACGCACGCGATGGGCAGGGTGACCTCGTACTGCGGCATGGCGCGCAGCTCGTCCAGCGTGAGGGTGCGGGGACGCGGTCCGGCCACGGTCAGCCGCCAGCCGGCCAGCGAGGCCCGGGTGACCTGCGCCGCGGCGGCCGTGCGGTTCACGGGCAGCCCCTGGACCCCGTGGGCGGGGCTGCGCGGGCCGAACAGCTCCAGCGGGCCGAGCGCGGTCACGGACTGTCCCGCCGTCGTCAGCGTCACCGCTCCGACCGCGGCCGTGACACCGATGAGGAGCCGGCGCCGGTCCGGGCCGTCGGCCTCGGGCAGGGCCAGGGTTCCGGGGGAACGGAGCGTGAAGTGGTCCCGGATCGCCGGCCACTGCACGGCCACGTGCAGAAGCAGCGAGCCCAGCAGGAGCCAGGCGACCGCGTAGTGCACGGGAACGAAGCCGAACGGCCAGGGGTACCACTGGAAGGTGTTCAGCAGCCCCGTGAACAGCTCGAACAGTCCGGCGGCGACGAGGACGGCCACCGAGAGCCGCTCCAGGGCGTGGAGCACCGACCGCACGGGGGGCCAGGCGAACAACCGCGGGTAGACCGCCCACAGTTTCGCCAGCAGCAGCGGGATCGCGGCGATCCCGGACGCCACGTGCAGGCCCTGGGTGAGCCGGTAGCCCCAGTACGGGCGGCTCGGCAGCCGGTCGGCCAGCCGGCCCGGCGGGTGCTGGAGGTAGTGGCTCAGTACACCGGTCGCGAAGCAGACGACCATGGCCAGGCCGAGCCAGCGGCCGATCGCGGTCGCGGTACGGGCATCGTGCAGGCGCGCCTTGAACGTCACGGGCGGCCCCGGAGGCAGGGTGAAACGCATGCCCCCATCACACCCCCCGCGAGCCCCGCGCAGGTCGCCGGAACACCTTACGAAACACGGACGGCCAGGGCGTCACCGGCTGCCGGAGGCCCGATTCCTGGAACGCTTCCGCAGGTGAAGCCCCTTACCCTCGCCACCCCCCGAACCGCACTCGCCACCACCACCGTCACCACCCTCGCCGCTGTCGCCGCTCTCGCCGCTCTCGTGACGGGCCTCGTCCTCACCCTCCGGCACGGGGGCTCCGCCGGTGATCCCGTCGGCCTGTTCTGGCGGTACGCGGCCTGCTGGGCGCTCTTCGCCGGAGCCTTGCCGGCGCTGCGCCGGGTCCCGGCCCGCCTCGTCGCACGGCTGATCGTGGCGGGGGCCGTCGCCGTCACGGTGACCGGGCTGGTGGGACCGCCGCGGACCAGCACCGACTACTACCGTTACGCCTGGGACGGCCGCGTCCAGGCCGCCGGCGTCTCCCCGTACGACCACGCCCCGCAGGACCCGGCGCTCGACCGGCTGCGCGACCCGTGGCTCTTCCCCACCGGCGCCGCCTGTATGGGACCGGACCTCGCACCGGTCCCGCCGGCCGGCGGCACCCGCCACTGCACCCGCATCAACAGGCCCGCCGTCCACACCATCTACCCGCCCGTCGCCGAGGCGTACTTCCTGGCCGTCGACCGCCTCTCCCCTGCCGGCGCCCGGCACAAGCCGCTCCAGACCGGCGCCGCCCTGATCTCCCTCGGCGTCACCGGGACGCTGCTCCTGATCCTGCGACGGCGCGGCGACGACCTCCGCAAGGCCGCGTACTGGGCCTGGTGCCCGGCCGTCCCCGTCGAGGCCGTCAACAACGCCCACATCGACGTCCTGGGCGTGCTCCTCGCAGTCGCCGGACTCGGCCTCGTCGCCCAGCGCACCCTGACGCGGCGGGCGTCGGGCGGCGTGCTGATCGGCGCCGCCATCGCCACGAAGCTGATGCCGGCCGTCGTCCTCCCCGGCGCGCTGTCCGGGGTCCGGCGCCTGCGCGACGCGGCCGCCGTACTGCTGCCCGCCACGGCCTTCGTCCTGCTCTCCTACCTCCCCTACCTCCTCCTCTCGCACGACTCGGTCTTCGGCTACCTCGGCGGCTACGTGGAGGAGGAGGGCTACGAGGACCCCTCGTCCGGGTCCCGCTACTCGCTCCTGCGCCTGGCCCTGCCCGACTCCTGGGCCCTCCCCGTCCTGGTCGCCGTCATCGCGGGCGTGTCCCTGTACGTGATGTGGCGCGGGGACCCGCGGCGCCCCTGGAGCGGCGCCCTCCTCGTCACCGGCTGGGCGTTCGTCCTCCTCACCCCCGGCTACTCCTGGTACGCGCTGCTCCTCATCGCACTCGTCGCCCTCGACGGACGCTGGGAATGGCTGGGCATCGCACTCGCGGGCTCCGCCGTCTACCTCCTCGGCCCGGCCTTCGACTACCGGCCGGCGCTCGGCAGCCTCGCGTACGGCGCCACGGCCGCCCTCGTCCTCGTGCTGGCCCGGCTCCGCCGGCGAGCCCGGTCGCAGGGGGTCGAGGCACGGTGAGGGCCGCCCTCTCATGGTTGAGAGAACGGCCTCCGACTTGCGTTTCCGCCAAGTCGGGACGACAGGATTCGAACCTGCGACCCCTCGACCCCCAGATGACTGCGCCAGGGCCACAATCAGGAGATGTCCCGCTATTCGATGGCGGTCAACGTGCACGAACGCACGTGCCGTGCACCAGCGCGCGGCGGCGCTGGTCCCCATCCGGTCCCCAACCAGGCGTCACCTCCCGGTCGAGCTCGCGAGACCCGGCGGGCGCCGTTCACCTCGGCCCCCTCGGGGACTCCCCGCCGGACCGGCCCCGAGCACCCGGACTACCCCCGCATCCTCACCGTCTTCAACGACGCGACCGACCCGCTACGGGCTCGGGACGTCTGCGAAGCCCTCGGCCACGAGCTGCTGCCGAAGGACGTTGAAGGCAGGTGTACGCGGTGGCAGGCTGCCTGGCCGGTCAGCCGAACATCACGCTGTGCGGATTGGTGCCGCTGAAGGTGACCGATGTGTTCGGCTGCACCGTGTTGCCACCCGAACGGACCACCGCATTCCCTCGGCGGTGATGGTCAAGCCGGACCGGCCCGCCTACTGCCAGGCCCGCGCACTGCTCGACCAGCACACCGCTTTCACGGGCCCCGGGACCGGCTGGGACCTGCACGAGTACCGGCACTCCTGCCTGACCTACCTCGGAGAGCAGGGTGCGTCCTTGCTGATGCCGATGGGCCAGGTCCCGGCACAGGAAGCCGGGAAATGTCCGCCGCTGCTTCAAGCCGTCCCCGGAAGCGATCGCCGGCGTGACCAGGCTCCTCGCACCCGGCGACGCCCACCGCTGACACCCGGCTGTTCTTAAGGCTGACCGGCGCGGCCGTGGTGCGCGATCGCGTCGCCGAGCACGATCGGCCGGCCGTCGCGCGAGAGCATCCGGATCACGTCATGGGTCCGCACCGCGCGGTGTGGGTCGAGCCGGTGATCCGCAGCATTTCCTACCCGTGCCGCTCGATGCGCTCCAGGTCGATCCCTCTCCTTGCCGTCCACGCCGTACCTCGACAGCTCCGCCAGCCGCCTCGGCGGGATCCCGGACACGTCCGGCTCGCCAATGCCCCGGTCCGCGCTCCGTTGTGTTGCAGCAACGGCAGCCAGGGGAGAGCCGGTCGTGTCCTGCGCACGGCACTCTTCGACATGCGCCCCTGCCTGCGCGGGCAGGGACGGGGCGGGGACGCCGGCCGGCATCGTTGAGACCCCAGAGGGAGAAGCACCCGCCGTGGACAGGACCTTCGCCAACGCAGCCGCCACCGCCACCGCCACCGCCATAGATTCCTGGGCACCGCCTCGGAAAGCACGGGCGGCAGACGGTTCGCCGTTCTGGATGGTCACGCGCTACGACGATGTCCGAGCCGCGCTCGTCGATCACCGCCTGACCGTGAACAGGGCGTACGCCACCCACGCCCACGGCGGCTTCCACCTGCCCCGTCCGCTGGACGGCAACCTGCTGGGCCATGACGGTGCCGACCATGCCCGGTTACGCCGCTTCGCCACCCCCGCCTTCACCGCCCGCCGTAGCGAGGCACTGCACCACCAGGTGGAGGCCACCGCCAGGCGCCTGCTGGCGGGCCTCGCCGGACGGCAAACCGCCGATCTGGTGACCGACTTCGCCCTCCCCCTGCCCCTGACCGTCGTGGCCGACCTCCTCGGCGTCCCCTCACCGGACCGGCCCACGCTGACGCGCTGGACTCACACCATGCTCACCCACACCCGGCACGAGGAACTCGCCGCCAGTGTCGACGGCGTCCACCGCCTACTCGCCACCCTCATGGCCCGGTACCACCACCGGGGAAGCGGGCTCCTCGCACGCTGGGCCCGCACACGCAAGGCGAACAACTCGGTCAGTGACGATGAACTCACCGCCCTGGCCTTCCAGGTCTGGTGGGCCGGCATCGAGAACATCACCCACGCCATCAGCCACGGCACTCTCTTGCTGCTCACCCACCCCGCCCAGACTCAGCGACTACGTGACCACCCCGAACTCCTGCCTGCGGCGGTGGAAGAGATGGTGCGCCTCACCACCCCCACGGCCACTGCCACACCCCGCTACGCCCGCGAGGACCTCACCATCGCGGGCGTGACCGTTCGGGCAGGCGACGCCGTCATGCTCAGCCTCGACACCGCCCACCACGACCCGCACCGCTTCCCCGCACCCCAGCACTTCGACCCCACCCGCACGCCCAACCATCACCTCGCCTTCGGTCACGGCCCCCACCACTGCCTCGGCGCCTCTCTCGCCCGCACCCAGCTCCGCATCGCCTTCACCCACCTGCTCCGCCTGACCCACCTCAAGCTCGCCGTCCCCGAACGCGACCTGAAATGGAGGACATCCCTGCGACTCCATGCACCGCAGGCGCTTCCCGTCACCCTCTGACCACCCCGGGGCCCCGGACCAAGATCCGGACCAGCTCGCAGCGAGGGCCTCACCCGCTCGTAACCGAGCTCTGTCAGGTCAGCGCTGCCGTGTACGGGCCCCGGAAGCCGTGACCGCAGCAGCGGCGGAAAGGACGGCCAGCAGCGCGAACAGCGCGGGGTAGCCGCCGAGAGGTCCGACCAGGACTGCGCCGGCGAATGGAGCGAGGGCGGCGGCTGCGTGGGCCGGCGCGCCGAGGAGGCCGGAGAGTCGACCGTAATGGGTAGTGCCCCAGCGGTCGGTGACGGCGGTGGCCTGAAGGAGGGTGAGGTTGCCGCGGATCACCCCAGCGAGGACGGATACGGCGACCAGCAGGGCGTACGGGCCGGCCACGGTTGCGAGGGCTGCAGTGGTGAGGGCGCCGAGGGCGATCAGGGTGACCGTGCGGGCGGTGACGCCGAGGCTGCGGGAGAGAGCCGCGTACAGGGTGCGGCCGAGAGTCTGGCCGGCGCCGCCGAGGCCGAGGGCCCATGCGGCCTGCGTGGTGGTGTAGCCGCGTTCGAGCAGGAGGGGGACGAGGCCGATGACGACGGCGTACATCGCGAACGCCGACAGGGTGAACGTGACGGCCAGCATCCAGAACGCCCGGCTGCGCACCACGCCCTCGTGGCCTCCGGTGACGTGCGGCGGGCTCGGCGGGGCCGGCGGCCAGGGGGCCTTCAGCGCGATCGCGTGGGCCGGGACGGTCAGCACCGCGAGGACGCCGGCGAGCACCACGTAAGTGGCACGCCAGGACATGTGGTCGGCGAGGATCGCGGTCAGGGGTGCGAAGACGGTGGAGGCGAGTCCGCCGGCCAGGGTGACGATGGTCAGCGCGCGGACGTGGTCGGGCCCCCACCAGCGGGTGAGGGCGGCGAAGGCGGGCTGGTAGAGGATGGCGGCCATCGCCGCTCCGGCGAGCATCCATCCGGCGAAGAAGACGGCCAGGTTGGGGGCCGCGGCGATCACCAGCAGGCTCAGCGCGCCCAGGGCGGAGCCTGCGGTCATGACGGTGCGGGGGCCGCGGTGGTCCAGGACGCGGCCGACATAGACCCCGGCGACGGCGGAGACGATGAGGGCGGCGGAGAACGCCGCGGTCGTCGCGCCCCCGCTCCAACCGGTGTCGGCGGTGATGGCCGGGTTGAGGACGAGGAAGGCGTAGTAGACGATGCCCCAGCTGGTGATCTGCGTGAGGCAGAGGGCGGGCAGGACGGCGCGTGGCCGCGACCGGACCCCCGTCCCGGTCGCGGCCACGCCGCTGTGCAGGTCGCTCACCTCAGCAGCCGCCGGAGGAAGCGGGAGCGGCGCCGATGGTGAGGGTGGCCGGGGCCGCGCAGCAGCCGCCACCGGTCTCCTCCGCGGCCGCGGGCTCGTCGAAGAGGCCCGCGCCGCCGCACACGCCGGTCTCGGGGAGGGTGAGTTCGACGCGTTCGGCCGCTTCCTGGTCGCCTGCGAGGTGGGCGGCGATGGAGCGGACCTGCTCGTAGCCGGTCATGGCGAGGAAGGTCGGGGCGCGGCCGTAGGACTTCATGCCGACGAGGTAGACGTCCTTCTCCGGGTGGGAGAGCTCGTTCACGCCGTGCGGGTAGACGGTGCCGCAGGAGTGCTGGTTCGGGTCGATCAGCGGAGCCAGCTCGACCGGGGCCTGGAGGCGCTCGTCCAGGCCGAGGCGGAGCTCGTCGAGGAAGGTCAGGTCGGGGCGGAAGCCGGTCAGGACGATGACCTCGTCGACGGGGTCGAGACGGCGGCCGTCCTCGCCGATCAGGATCACACGGCCGTCTTCGGTGCGCTCCACGCCGTCGGTGCGGAAGCCTGTGACCGCGTCGGCGTATCCGCCGTCGACCGCGGCCTTCGCGGCCAGGCCGAGGGCGCCGCGGGCGGGCAGCTGGTCGGCCTCGCCACCACCGAACGTCGAGCCGGAGATGCCGCGGCGCAGGATCCACGTGGCGTGCGTCCCCTGGCCGTCCTCGGACTTGGCGAGATCGGCGAGGTAAGCGAGGGCGGTGAAGGCGGAGGCGCCGGAGCCGATGACCGCGGTGCGCTTCCCGGCGTAGCGGGCCCGGACGGCGGGGTCCTTCAGGTCCGGGACGCGGTAGGTGATCCGGCCGGCGGCGGCCTTCTCGCCGAGCGCGGCCAGTCCGCTGCCGCCCGCGGGGCTGGGGGTGGACCAGGTGCCGGAGGCGTCGATGACGGCGCGGGCGAAGAGGCGCTGCTCGTGGCCGTCGGCGTTCACGTAGTGGACGACGAAGGGCTGGGCCTCACGGTCGGCGTCGACGATGCGGTCACGGCCGGTACGGGAGACGCCGGTGACGCGGGCGCCGTAGCGGACCTGCTCGCCGAGCACGTCGGCCAGCGGCTGGAGGTACCGCTCGGCCCAGTCCCCGCCAGAGGGGTAGGTGTCCTCGGCGGGCTTGACCCATCCGGTCGGGGCCAAGAGCTTCTCGGCGGCCGGGTCGACGAGCTCACCCCAGCGGGAGAACAGCCGTACGTGCGCCCACCCGCGGACGGCGGCCCCGGCGAGCGGGCCGGCTTCCAGGACGAGGGGCGTGATGTCGCGGTCGAGGAGGTGGGCGGCGGCGGCGAGCCCGGCGGGGCCGGCCCCGATGACGACGACGGGCAGCTCGGTGGTGGTCTCGCTCATGGCATGTCTCCGGGTCTTCGTACAGGGGGGCGGTTGGGGTGGGGCTTGGGGCGGTCAGCAGCAGCCGGCGCCGGTGGCGACGGCCTCGCGCTCGGCCTGCGGGTCGCAGCAGGATCCGGCTGCTTCCGCACCCTCGCTGGTGCCGCAACAGGAACTTGCTGCCTCGGCGCGGCGGGTGCTGGTGGGGGTGACCGGCTCGTACATGGCGGCGACTCCCTGCTGTTTCGAAGTTTGTCTATGGCTTGCGCGATCAGCATGGCACCTGTATCGACAGGCGTCAACATAGACATTCATCTAATTCATGGGGCCGCCGTGGAGCATGCGGAATCCGTCGCCATCGGAGGCAGGCAGTCGGCCCGGCCGGGCTTGGTTCGATGTGTGTCAACATAGACGTATGTCGAATGTGAAGGTTCTGCCGCTGCTGGAGCCCGACGTCGTCGCGGCCTGCTGCCCGCCGCTGAACGAGCGTCCGATGTCGGCCGACGAGGCCGAGGTCGCCGCGAAGATGTTCAAGGCCCTCGGTGACCCCGTGCGCCTGCGCCTGTTCTCCGCCGTCGCCTCCCACGAGGGCGGTGAGGCCTGCGTGTGCGACATCTCCGACGTCGGCGTCTCCCAGCCCACCGTCTCCCACCACCTGAAGAAGCTGAAGGAGGCCGGGCTGCTGTCCTCCGAGCGCCGCGGGACGTGGGTGTACTACCGCGTCGAGCCGTCCGTGCTCGCCGCCATGGGCGCGCTGCTGTCCGGCGCCGCGAAGACGGCGTGACCGCGGTGCGGATCGAGGCGCTGCTGCCCGAGCACGCCGAGCAGGTGCTGGGCATCTACCAGGCGGGGATCGACGAGGGCAACGCGACCTTCGAGACGCAGGCCCCAGAGTGGAGCACGTTCGACAAGGCCAAGCTGCCCGGCCACCGCTTCGTCGCCCTCGACAACGAGGGCCGGGTGCAGGGCTGGATCGCGGCGAGCGCGGTCTCGGACCGGTGCGCATACGCGGGCGTGGTCGAGCACTCCGTGTACGTCCACCCCGACGCCCGCGGTCGCGGGGTCGCCCGGGCCTTGCTGGACGTGTTGATCGCTTCGACGGAGGCGGCCGGGATCTGGACGATCCAGTCCGGGATCTTCCCCGAGAACACCGCCAGCCTCGCCCTCCACACCCGTGCCGGGTTCCGGATCATCGGCACCCGTGAGCGGATCGGCCGCCACCACGAGGCCTGGCGGGACGTGGTCCTGCTGGAACGCCGGAGCCCGTTGGTCAGCTGACCGCGGTCAGTGGTCTCCGCTGCCGAGGGTGAGCTGGCGGCGGTGGAAGTCGAAGTGGCGGGTCGGGTAGCGGTAGACGTCCGCGAGCGTCATGACGTCCTTGAAGAAGGGATCCCAGCGCGTGGGGAAGCACATGCCCCGGGCGAGGGTCTCCTCCGGCTCGGCGGTGAGCCGATGGTGGAGTGCGTCGATCACACGGTCGAACGCGGCGCGCGTCCGAGCGGGGGTGAACACTTTCACGGCACCACGGGGACCTGCGTAGTTGATCAGATCGAAGGGCACGGTCGCCGTGTTCAGGAGCCGAGCGAACGCCCGGCTCGTGCTGGGGGGCAGCCGCCCCGTCAGCCGCACCAGCGGCAGCAGGACCCGGGTGATCAGGTAGCCGAAGTACATGTGCCACAGCAGCTGTTCGTTGGTCCACTGGGTGCCGTTGGCGGGTCGGGCGAGGTCGGATGCGGTGGCGGTGTCGAGCAGGCGGTGGAAGGTGCGCCGGGCGCGCTCGTACTCCTCATGCACGGACTGCCGGTCCATGGCGGCCATGGTCACCTCCGTGTTGTCAGTC
Source organism: Streptomyces sp. NPDC044002 (assembly GCF_056434525.1). Taxonomy (NCBI): domain Bacteria; kingdom Bacillati; phylum Actinomycetota; class Actinomycetes; order Kitasatosporales; family Streptomycetaceae; genus Streptomyces; species Streptomyces sp. NPDC044002. The sequence continues at coordinate 22,822 of NZ_JBWKEZ010000027.1, read as the reverse complement.
GCCTTCCTACGGCAGGGGGCCGAAGGTCTGCTCGGCGATCTCGACGGTCCTGCCGGAGCATCGCTGAGATTCCGAGGGCGTCGATCGCGCACATCGACCAGGCCTGGACGCCGTCGGTCAGCCGGATCCGGTGCCGGGTGGGGGTGGCGGAGAAGGGATGGGCAGCAGCGATCCGGCCATCTGCATCGAGGGTGAGGTAGTCCTCGCGGTCCAGCTCCGCCAGGACGTCGGCGGCAGTGCGTCCGGCTGTGGCCGCGGCGGCTTCGAGGCCGGCTGGCCCGGGTGCGCGGCCGGTTGCGGCGAAGTGCCGCAGGATCGCCTGGTGGACAGCCCGCAAGGCCCGTTCGGCAGGGGCGCGCCGCCCCCGGCCTGCCCGTCCGATCAGCTCGAGTGCGTCCGCCCGGTCCGGCTGGCAGCAGGCATCACCGACGACCTCACTCACGCCGAGGGTTCCATCGAGCACCCCGCGCAGTGCCTGGACGGTCGGCGCCCCGGCCGCGCGCCCGCCCGGATCCCGGTAGAGGCGGCAGGAGACCGACGGCAACGCACCGGGCACCGCGAAAGGGTCCACGCCGTCGATCAGCACGGTGGGCGAGCCTGCCCACTCCGAGGAGGGACTCGCCGGAGGACTTCGTCTCGGGGTTCATGCGGTGACTCCGAACAGATCGGCGAGCAGCGGGCCGGCGGCTTCGGGGGCGCGCACCGTCAGCGTCAGGTGCGTGGGGGCGAGTTTCAGGGTGAAGTCGAAGAACGCGCAGCAGTCCTGCTCGGCCGCTGCGAGGGCCGCGAGCTCGGCGGCCAGCTCGGGGGTGCTGGGGAAGGCCAGACGCACGCCGTCGGCGAGCTCCTCGCGGCTGGTGGCCTGCGCGGTCAGTGCCCGCCACTGGGCGGTTCGCTCGCCGAGTTCGGCCCCGGCGAGCGTGCAGGCCACCGGCGCCTCGCGCCACGGCTCCTCGGCCGCGTGCTGGGTACGGGTGGGCGAGAGCTCGATCAGGACCTGCCCCGCTGCCTGCGGCCGCCCGTCGGTGGTGGTGCAGCCGCAGTCCGGGCCGCACCCACCGGACGGCGCCGGCCCGGACAGCTGCCGGTGGACCTCGGCGAGCCGGGCGGAGAACGCCGCGAGCTCGGCCGAGCGGCGGTCCGCATCCGCGATCCGGTCGGCGACCAGCGGCACCATCCGCTCCCGCACCACCGCGCACACCCCCGCGTCCCGCACGTCGAGCAGGTCGCGGATGTCCTCCAGCGCCAGGCCCAGCAGCTTCGCGGAGGAGATGAACGCCAGCCGCTCGACCGCGTCAGGCCCGTACTGGCGGTAGCCGGACGCCGTCCGCTCGGCCGGCAGGAGTCCGGCCGTCTCGTAGAACCGCAGCGTGGAAGCCGGTACGCCGGAGCGTTCGGCCAGCTGCGAGATGCGCAGTGTGCTCATGCCTCGAACGTAAACCTTCGACCCGACTCGAAGGTCAAGCCCGCAGCAGCCCGGCGATCTCACGGGCGGCGTCACGGGCGGGGCGGCCGACGCCGATGAGGGTGGCGGAAGCCGGGCCTGTCCAGTCTCCGTAGCCGAGCAGGTGAAGCCGTGGCTCGTCGACCGCGCGGGTGCCGACGGTGGCGATGTGCCCCCGGGTCCCGCGCAGGCGCAGCGAGGCGAAGTGCGCGAGGGCGGGGCGGAAGCCGGTGCACCAGATCACCGCCTCGGCCTCGGCCGTCGTCCCGTCCGCCCATTCGACGCCGGTGGCGGCGAGGCGGCTGAACATCGGCTCGGCGGTCAGCAGGCCGGCGTCGCAGGCGGCCCGTACGGGCGGGACGGCGACGATGTCGCCGAGGGAGGCGACGCCGCCGGTGTCGGTGCGTCCTTCGTCGAGGGCGCGGCGGCGGGCGGTCGCCGCGTCGAAGAGTGCGCGGCCGTCGATGTCGTCGGCGAGGTAGCGGGGCGGGCGCTGGGTGACCCAGGTCAGGTCGATCCCGGCGTGGGCGAGGTCGGCGGCGATCTGGGCGCCCGAGTTGCCGCCTCCGACCACGATCACCCGCTGGCCGGCGAACTCGGACGGGCTGCGGTACTGCACCGTGTGCAGCTGGCGGCCCTGGTACTCCCGCCGTCCGGGGACGGCGGGCAGGAAGGGGCGGGTCCAGGTGCCGGTGGCGCTGATGACCGCCCGCGCGGTCCAGGTGCCGGAGTCCGTCTCGACTCGCAGACCGGAGCCGTCGCGGTGGACGCTCTCCACCCACGTCCCGCGCTGGACGGGGAGCTCGTACCGCTTCTCATAGTCGGCCAGGTAGTCGAACACGTGTGCGGCGTCCGGGTAGAGCTCGCCCGGCTGGGACGGCATGAGCCGGCCGGGCAGGGAGGAGTACTGGGCCGGGGAGAACAGGCGCAGGGAGTCCCAGGTGTGCTGCCAGGCCCCGCCGGGCGCCGTCTGGGCGTCGAGGATGACGTGCTCGATGCCCAGGCGGCGCAGGTGGTAACCGGCGGCGAGCCCCGCTTGGCCGCCGCCGATCACCACCACGTCCGTGCGCTGCGTCATGCCGCAGGCGTCCCGTTGTCCGTCTTGCCGCGCATGAAGATGACGGCCACGAGGGCCAGGCCCACGACGGTGCCCGCGAGCTGCATGCCTATGAAGCCGGGCACCGAGGCCGGGGCGATGCCCGCGAAGGTGTCCGTGAAGGCGCGGCCGATGGTGACGGCCGGGTTGGCGAAGGAGGTGGAGGAGGTGAACCAGTACGCGGCGCCGATGTACGAGGCGACCGCGACGGGTGCGAAACGGAGGCGGTCGGTGCGGGCCAGGCCGAAGATCAGCAGGATCAGGCCGGCCGTGGCGACGACCTCGCCGAGGAGGAGGTTCCCGGCGGAGCGGTCGTGGGTGGACCACTTGACCAGCGGTTCGCCGAACATCGCGTCCGCGAGGATCGCGCCCGCGATGGCGCCCACGATCTGCGAGGGCACGTACACGCCCAGCTCGCGGGCGTTGACGCCGGCTCCGCCGCGGCGGGCGGTCCACCACTCGGCCAGGGTGACGGCGGGGTTGAAGTGGGCGCCGGAGACCGGGCCGAGGAGTGCGATGAGGACGCCGAGCCCGAACACCGTGGCGGTCGAGTTGGCCAGCAGCTGCAGCGCGACGTCGTCGGTGAGCTTCGTGGCCTGGATGCCCGATCCGACCACGACCGCGACGAGGGCGGCGGTGCCGACCAGCTCGGCAGCGGCGCGGGCGATCAGCGGGGTACGGGGCGGGGTCGCGCCGGGCGCGGGCTGCGGCGCCGCATCGTCGGCTATGGCGCCGCTCGCGGCGGGCTCGGTGGCGGTCAAGACAGGTTCTCCTCGGGCAGGTGAGGCAGAGCAGACGAGCTGTGAAGGCTATGGGCAGGACCGCTTGAGGTTCGCTTCGGCGGTGGCTCGCGCGGTCTGGGCGAGGTCGGCGAACTGACCGGCGAGGGTTTCGATGACTTCCGGGCGCAGGCGGTAGTAGATGTACCTCCCGCATGGCTCCGTCTCGACGACCCCGGCCTCGCGCAGCACCTTCATGTGGTTGGAGAGGTTCGTCTGCTTGGCGCCCGTCTCCTCCACGAGGTGGGTGGTGCAGAGCGTCTCACGGGCGAGCAGGGTCACGATCCGGAGCCTGAGCGGGTCGGCCAGAACCCGGATCAGATCAGTGTCGACTGACATCATCATGGACTGATATTGTCACATCAGTCGGGGCTGACACCAGCCCGAGCTGATCCTATTGGCTCCTTTGGACAGGATCGCCATGCCCTCGCCCTCCTCGCCCCTCCTGCCGGACGAACGGCTGACCGCCGACCGCTTCGACACCCTCGCCCACACCCAGGGGCTGACGTGCGGGCCGACACGGGTACCGTTCGTGTGCAGCCACAACGCAGGCCGCTCCCGGATGGCCGCCGCCCTCCTCGCCCACCGGGCAGGCGATGCCGTCACCGTCTCCTCCGCAGGCACCCGCCCCGCAGACGAGGTCGCGCCGCACATCAGCCAGGCCCTCACCGAGGCAGGCGTGGAACCGGCCGACGCCTGCCCCGTGGTACCGGGCCGCCGCTACCTCGACTGGCCCGTGGCCGACCCCCACGCATCCCCATCGCAGTCGCCTCACCCCCTAGGAAGAACAGATGTCCTCCGCTCCTGCCGCCTCCGTCCTGTTCGTCTGCATCCACAACGCGGGCCGCTCTCAGATGGCTGCCGGGTTCCTGCGCCACCTCGCGGGCGACCGGGTCGAGGTCCGCTCCGCCGGCTCCATGCCCGGCGAGCAGATCAACCCCTCCGCCGTCGCCGCCATGGCCGAGCTGGGCATCGACATCTCCGACCAGAAGCCGAAGGTCCTCACCCCCGAGGCTGCCCAGGCTTCGGACTACATCATCACGATGGGCTGCGGCGACGCCTGCCCGTACTTCCCCGGCAAGACCTACCTCGACTGGCAGCTCGAGGACCCGGCCGGCCAGGGCGTGGAGGCCGTCCGCCCCATCCGTGACGAGATCAAGGGCCTCATCGAGGGCCTCATCGCCGAGATCGACGCCAAGTCGAAGGCCTGAGGCACCTGACGTGACCGAGACGACCCGACCGACGACGTCCGCGACGTCATCGTCATAGGCTCCGGCCCCGCCGGATACACCGCCGCCCGGGGCCGGTCAAGCGCGCGGCGGAGCTGCGTCAGGTGTTCGGTGGCGACGCAGGCTCCGCGGACTGGGCGCGGGCGAGCCCGGTGGACGGTGCCGGTGGCCGCCAGGATGGCCACGACCGCCAGGGCCCGGCGCCAGTGCGGCGTAGGCCGCCGGACGGATCGGGTGCTCGCGGACATTCCTCAACTCCCCGTGATCACACGCTGCGTTGATCACCACCTGGCTGGCGGCTGCGAGATCATCGCGTACCCAGCCGCGGATTCCCGGCATCTCGGGGGCGGAAAGCCAACCTCACGCAGGCATGCGGTGCGCGCCGGTTCGACGGTGACCTGGTGGGTCTGGGCGACCTGGCGCAGGAGGCCGTAGAGGGCGCCGACGTCGTGGCCGGCGAGGCGTTGGTGGATCCGTACGCCTTCGCGGCGGCCGGCGACGAGCCCGGCCTGCTTGAGGGTCTGCAGGTGCGCCGAGGCGGTGGTCAGGTTCAGTCCGGCCGCCTCGGCGAGCGCGTCGACCGTGCGCTCACGCTGCGCCGGCAGGTCGAGCAGTCCCAGGCGTTTCCGCTGATCAGCGCCTTGCCATGCAGGCGAAAGCCACGTCCAGGGCCGACTTGCGCCGCCCTCACCGCCGCCTGAGGCCTCATCGTCGTGGTGCGTATGTACGAAACACACCCCCGCACCGTCGAGGCCCCCGGTCAAACGTGGCCCCGGGACACCCTGCGGCATCGCTGACGCCTCCCAGTGACGCGCTACGCCGGGCAGGTGCCATGGAGACGGCGGCAAGCCATGCACCCGGTCCGGCATGCTCCTACGCTGGTAGGCGTGGTCACCGTGGAAGAACGGTCGATCGACCGGGCCAGGGCTGCCGCCGCCCGGGAGGCCTGGGCCGAGGCCTATCCGCTGCTGCGCGCCCTCGACCCCGCGCGGCTCGGCCCCGACGACCAGGCCGTGCTCGCGGACGCCGCCTGGTGGACCGGCCGGGTCGACGAGTCGATCACCGCCCGGGCCCGCGCGTACACCGGCTACGAGGCTGCCGGCCTCGCCCGCGGGGCCGCGATGATGGCCTGGCTGCTCTACTACGAGCACCGGCTCGCCGGCCGTACCAGCGCTGCCGCCGGCTGGCTGGCCCGGTCCCGCGAGCAGCTGCGGGACCTGCCCGAATGCGAGGAACAGTGCTACCTCGTCTGGGTGGAGACAGAGGAGGCCCAGGAGCGCGGCGCGTTCTCCGAGGCCGCCGAGAAGGCCTCCGAGATGGCCGCGATCGCACGACGCTGTGGCAGCACCGACCTGCTGGCCATGAGCACCCTCGCGCAGAGCGGCGTCCTGCTCGCCGAGGGCCGGGTGGCCGAGGGCCTGGCCCGGCTGGACGGCGCCATGTGCGCCGCGACGGCGGGCGAGCTGAGCGCCTTCTTCACCGGCTGGATCTACTGCCTGGGGCTCCAGGCGTGCATGGCCTGCGCGGACCTGCGTCGGGCCGCCGAATGGGCCGAGGCCGCAATGGCCTGGTGCGCCTCCATGCCCGAGGCGAACAACTTCCGGGGGCTGTGCCGGGTCCACCGCGCGCAGGTCGCCGAGCTGTCCGGGGACTGGGCCCGCGCGGCCGACGAGGCGGCCGTGACCTGCGCGGAGCTGCTTCCCTACGAGACGCGGATGGCGGCGGAGGCGGTCTACGTGACCGCGGGGATCCAGCGCCGGCGCGGCGACCTGGCGGCAGCCGAAGCCTCGTACGCCCGCGCCCACGAGCTGGGCCGCGACCCGCAGCCGGGGCTGTCCCTGCTGCACCTCGCCCAGGGCAAGGCGGCGGCCGCGGCTGCCGGCCTGCGCGGCGCGCTGGCCCGTGAGGACGCGGAGGAGGCAGGCCTGCCGGAGCGGACCCGGCTGCTCGCGGCGCAGGTCGAGGTCGCCCTCGCGCTCGGCGACATGGACCTGGCGAGGGCGGCGGCCGGCGAACTGGCGGCGGGCGCCCTCGCCTGGGAGGAGCGGTGCGGATCCGCTCACACGGTGCTGCACGCCAGGGCCGCGGCAGCCCGCGGGGCGGTCGCGTACGCCGCCCACGAGGAGGACGCGCGGGCGCTGCTGCACCGGGCGCTGGCGCTGTGGCTGGAGCTGGGCGTGCCGTACGAGGCCGCGCAGGTGCGTATGACCCTGGCGGCGGCTGCGCGGGCCGGTGAGGACGAGGAAGGCGCCCGGCTGGAGCTCCAGGCTGCCCGCGCCGTCTTCACACAGCTGGGCGCGGAGCCCGACGCGCGCCGGGCCGCCGCCCTGCTCGGCGGCGCGGAGCGGCGGCTGCCGGGCGGGCTGACCGAGCGGGAGACCCAGGTGCTGCGGCTGGTCGCGGCCGGACACACCAACCGGTCCATCGCCGCCGAGCTGGTGATCAGCGAGCACACCGTCGCCCGCCACCTCAACAACATCTTCGCGAAGCTCGACGTGTCCTCGCGGGCGGCCGCCACGGCCTACGTGTACACCCACGGCCTGGCCTGATCCCGTACGGCTCTTCCCGTACGGCTCCTCCCGTACGGATCCTCCTCATGGGCTGTTCTGCCCATCCGCGCGCCCGCCGCAATGGGTGGTTGGGGCGATGAGCCTCGTCCGACCTCGGAGCTACAACGGCGGTACGAAGCGCAGAAGAGAGGCATGAGGAGAGAGGCGGTGGCCGTCATGACCGCCCAACCGACGGCTCCGGCCCGGACCCGCACCACGACTCTCACGGACACGCTGTCCCGGCAGCTCCGGGACTCCGTCCACGGGGAGGTCGTCGAGCCGGGAGACCCGGACTACGAGAACGCCCGCAAGGTCTACAACGCCATGCACGACAGGCGGCCGGCGGCCGTGGTCCGCGCCGCCGACGCCGGCGACATCATCACCACCGTGGACTTCGCACGCGAGCAGGACCTCGCGCTGGCGGTGCGCGGCGGCAGCCACGCCGTCGCCGGCTACGGCACCTGCGACGGCGGGGTGGTCCTCGACCTCGGGCGGATGCGCGGGATCCGCATCGACCCCGAGGCACGCACAGCCCGCGCCGAGGGAGGCTGCACCTGGGCCGACCTCAACCACGCCGCGCACGCCTTCGGCCTGGCCACCACCGGCGGAGTCATCTCCAGCACCGGCATCGGCGGGCTGACCACGGGCGGCGGCATGGGCTACCTGTCCCGGCGCTGCGGCTTGGCCTGCGACAACCTCATCGCGGCCGACGTGGTCACGGCGGACGGTTCGTTCGTCACGTGCACGCCGGAGCACGAGAGCGATCTGCTGTGGGCCGTCCGCGGCGGGGGCGGCAACTTCGGTGTGCTCGCCTCGCTCTCCTACCGACTGCACCCGATCGCCGACATCCTCGGCGGACCGACGTTCTATCCCCTCGACCCCGACGTGATGCGCCGGTACCGGGAGCTGATCGCCGATTCCCCCGAGGAGTTCGGCGCGCTGCTGGTCGTCGGGCTGGGGCCGCCGGTTCCGTTCCTGCCGGAGCGCTGGCACGGGCGGCCGCTCTGCGGGGTCGTGACCTGCTGGTCCGGTCCCGAGGAGGAGGACGAGCGGATCCGCGCCCGGCTGGCCGCCCTCGGCCCCGTCCTCGGGCAGTACCTGGGGCGGATGCCCTATCCGGTGGTCAACACGTTCTTCGACGAGATGCTCCCCGCCGGGCTCTTCCACTACTGGAAGGGCACCTTCAGCCGCGGCCTGCCGGACGGGGCGATCGAGGCGTACGCGTCATTCGGCGCCGGCACGCCCAGCATCGAGAGCGCGACCGTGGTGTTCCCCCTCGACGGCGCCGTACAACGTGTGGGGCCGGAGGACACCGCGTTCGCCTACCGGGACGCGGACTTCGCCACGGCCCTGAGCCCGACCATGTCGACCCGCGCCGGGTGCGAGGACGCGATGGAATGGGTGCGCGGCTTCGCGGCGGCCCTGGCCCCGCACTCCGCGGAGGGGGCGTACGTGAACTTCATGGACGCGGACGACCAGCACCGGGTGCCCGCCAACTACCGGCAGAACCACGACCGGCTCCGGTCCCTGAAGCGCCGCTACGACCCCGGCAACCTGTTCCGCCTGAACCACAACATCAGGCCGTGACCCACGGGGCTACGCGGTGCGCCGGATCCCGTCGACGAAGGCGGTCAAGCGCTCCGCGTAGGCCCCCGGGTGGCTGATGTGGGGGATGTGACCGGCTCCCTGGAAGGTGTGCGTCTCGGCCTGGGGCAGCGCCTTCGAGAGCCGGTCCGTGATCGTGGCGAACCACGGCGGGCTCTCTGTCCCCTTCGAGATCAGGACGGGCCCGGGGTAGCCGGAGAGCCGGCCGAGGTCGAGATCCGCCCACCCCGGGTCGGCCTGCTCGTCCAGGAAGGTGGGGGCGTTGGCGACGAAGGCGTCGCGGAGCCGCTCCGGCAGTTGGTCCCAGCCCCCGGGTCCGAGGGCGACCTCCTCCACGAACTGACGCGCTCCCGCGAGCGGCTCGCCTGCCCGCAATCGCCCCAGGACGGCTTCGATCCTCCGGTCGGTGGCCTCCATCAGCGGCCGCAGCTCGGAGTCGTCGGCCACGACGCTCATGAGCGGGGGTTCGTGGACGACGATTCCCCGGAAGAGATCGGGTCGCCGGGACGCCAGGCCGAGTACGGTCGAGGCGCCGAAGGAGTTGCCCGCCACGTACGCCGGTGCGAACCCCAGTGTCTCCATGAGCGCGGCGAGGTCCTCTTCGTCCTCGAACCGGGAACCGGATCCCGGCGGGCGCTCGCTCTGGCTGTGCCCCCGCCGGTCGTAGACCAGCACCCGGAACCTCAGCGCGAGGGCGTGCAGCACCGGGGTCCAGCTCTCGTGGTCACCCCAGGAGCCGTGCACCAGGACCAGCGGATCACCGTCCCCGCCCGCCTCGTAAAAGAGTTCGACACCGTTCACTTCGACCTGTGACACGCCCGGTCTCCTCACCGAAGGGCGGCGGCGGGCGGCTACCCGCGGCCGGTGCCATTGAGTCACCGCAGCCTGGATCGTGACAACGACCCCGGTCCGCACGTCACTCGTCCGGGCGGACGTCAATCGGGGCGGATGTTCTTGTTGGCTTTCGGCGTCGAGGCCCGCAGGACGGATCACCACGAGTCGCAGTCCGTGCGCCGGAATCCGGCTGTCGCGGCGGGCGCCGGCAGTTCGGCCCGTCGGCCACTCGTGGCACGGTCACCGCGCAGCCAGTCGAACGTGTGCTGCGCGAGCCCTGGTTCATCAAGGACCTGGTTGCACACGTCGACTGCGCAGGCTCTGCAGGAGGACATGCGCCCGGCGGGTCAGACCCCACGGCTATGACCAGCGGTGAGGCGCTCAGCGCTGATAGGTCCCGACCAGGGTGCCTGAGGCCAGCTCCCGGCCCTTCAGGGCACGGTGTACGTCCTCGACCCCCGGGCGGTCGTGCAGCGGCAGCGGACCGGACACGGCGTACAGGCGGAAGAAGTACCGGTGCGGCCCGTGCCCAGGCGGGGGCATCGGGCCTCCCCATCCCACGCGCCCGAAATCGTTGGGCCACGGCAGGCCGCCATGGGGCTTCTGGTCCTCCGGCACCCCGATCGTCCCCGGATCGATGCCGGTCACCAGCCAGTGCAGGAAGGTCGACCCCGGCGCGTCCGGGTCCTCGCACAGGAGCACCAGCTCCGTGGCCTCCTGCGGCACCCCCGACCAGGTCAGGGGCGGTGAGATGTTCTCTCCCTCCCCGCTGTACCGGCGGGGGATCACCTTGTGATCGTCGAACGCGGTGCTGCTCAGATCAATTCCGCTCATGCGCGCGGCCATACCCGCGGGCAGCGGTGCCGGCACCGGTCCGCAGCCCGAAACCCCCGTACAGCCGAATCCACCCGGCCCGGATGCCGGAGCGGGCTGAGGATGGCCGTGTGCCGAGACGAGGATCCTGCTGGAGGGCCGTCCCGGAGCGGGCAAGACGACCGCCCTCCGCCGACTGGCCGCGCTGCTGCCCGCACACGCGGCCACCGGCTTCACTACGCCTGCCCGCGGACCTCGCGGCCCGGCTGCAGGGGCCCTGGACCACCGCACCTGGCGCCTGAAACCGGATCCGTGCCGACCTCGCTGAACACCGCAGGCGGGGAATGCAGTTGAAGACCGACAACGTGGAGCATTTCCACCTTCAGCGGGGGGGTCGGATCAGTCGTCAGATGTCCTCCCGGCACCGGCCGAAGACCTCGCCTGCGACATCGCTGTCCTCGGCGGCATGGTGACCGCCCTGCGGCTGGCCGAACGTGACCAGGACGTGGTGCTCCTCAAAGCGGAGTTCCGTGGGCACGGTTCCAGCTCGCGCAACGCGGGGCAGTTGGCGAGTGCTCGTGGCGGCGACCTCCATCTCCTGAACCTCCGCAGACCGCGCGGTCGGGCCGAGATCCGGGCAGCGGCGACGTGGGCCGGACCGGCGCCACATCACCGTGAAGTCCCGGTCTGGGGGCGAGACAGCCTTGCGGCGACCAACGCATCTCGACCGAGTCAAGGTGCACTTCGCCCCGGTCAAGTGCACAGGTCCCCAAACGGTCCCCAGAAATGATCAAAGGGCCGTTTCAGATTGCTCTGAAACGGCCCCTGACCTGCGACTCTTTCGAGTCGGGACGACAGGATTTGAACCTGCGACCCCTTGACCCCCAGTCAAGTGCGCTACCAAGCTGCGCCACGTCCCGTTACTGCTTCGTGCCCCTCACCTGGGGTTTCCCCCTCGTGCCGGGCACATGCAGAACATTACCCCACGCTGAGGGGTGCGTGTGCACGGGTAATCGGTGACGGGCAGGATGGCCTGGTGGAGGAACGGGAACGCGACCGGGACGGTGAGGGGCGGGCGCGCAGTGCGCGGCCGCGGGACGGGCTGGGGCGGCCGCTGCCGTACGGGGCCGAGGGTGTGGCGCGGCAGCCCGAGGGGGTGGTGCGGGCGCCGGGGGTGACGGTGGCGGAGGCGCAGCGGCTGCTGGACGCCGGGATGCCCTTCCACGCGCACGAGGTGTTCGAGGACGCGTGGAAGTCCGGGCGGGCCGAGGACGCCGGTCTGTGGCGGGGGCTGGCGCAGCTGGCGGTGGGGCTGACGCACGCCGCGCGGGGGAACTCCGTCGGCGGGGCGCGGCTGCTGCGGCGCGGGGCCGGGGCACTGGCTGGGCTCGGGGCCGGGGCCGGGGCCGGGGCCAGGGCCAGGGCCGGGGAGGCGTACGGGATCGACGTGGCCGGGCTCGTCGGGTGGGCCCGGGAGCTGGCCGGGCGGGTGGAGGCCGGGGAGCGGGTCGACGCCGCGGCCGAGGCCCCCCGGCTGGTCTAGGAGGCCGGCTCGAGGAGGTCCCAGCGGTTGCCGTAGAGGTCCTCGAAGACGGCGACGGAGCCGTACGGTTCGTGGCGCGGCTCCTCCAGGAAGCGGACTCCCTCGGCGGTCATCCGGGCGTGGTCGGCGGCGAAGTCGGCGGTGTAGAGGAAGAAGCCGACGCGGCCGCCGGTCTGGTCGCCGACGCGGGCGCTCTGGGCCTCGCCCTTGGCGCGGGCCAGGAGGATGGCGGACTCCTTGGCGCCGGGCGGACGGACCACGACCCAGCGCGACCCGTCCGGGCGGGCGGTGTCCTCGGCGAGTTCGAAGCCGAGTGCGCGGGTGTAGAAGTCGATGGCCTCGTCGTAGTCGTGGACCACGAGGGCGGTGAGGGCGATGTGGGAGGGCATGGGCCTATTGTGCGCCGAGGAGGACGACCTCCAGGGTGCGGGGGCCGTGTACGCCCTCCACCCGGTCGAGTTCGATGTCGCTGGTGGCGGAGGGGCCGGAGATCCAGGTCAGCGGGCGTGTCGGGTCGAGGCGTTCGAGGGCCTGCGGGACGGAGTCCACGACCTGGGCGGGGACGCGGACCACGCATACGTGGTGGTCCGGGACCAGGGTGATGCGGCGTCGGCCCTGGTCGGGGCCGCCGTCGAGGACGATGGTGCCGGTCTCGGCGATGGCCAGGGCGCAGCCGGTGACCACGCTGTCGACGCGGTCCAGGTCGTGCGGGGTGGAGGCCGCGTCGTCGTGGATGCGGGTGGCGGTGGTGGACGCCAGCCAGTGCCCCGGGAGGGCCGGCGGGACGAGGACGGTGCGGGAGGCCGGGAGCAGCCGGGCCAGGAGCCGCGCGATGCCGTCCTCGTCGGTGCGGTGGACCTTCGCCCGGTACTCCGTGAGGTTGGCGGCGAGGAGGTCCGCGGTCTCGGCGGGGGTGCGGCTGCCGTGGACGCGGAGGTAGTCCCGGGGGACGGGCGGGGCGTCGGGGGCCCCGGCGGTGGCCCGCCGGATGCGGGACAGGATGCGGTCCTTGGTGCTCAACCTCGGTTCCCCCGTTCTCGGAGCCACCAGTCGCGGAAGGATTCCGCCGGGATGTCGGGCAGTTCGCGGGTGTCGGTCCAGGCCCGGCCCGGGCCGGGGAGGCGGCGGGGGCGCAGCCTGCGGGCGCGGGCCAGCAGCCGCTCCCCCGCGCGCAGTGCGCCGGGATGGTCGAGGAGCAGCCGGGCGGCGCGCATGGCGGCCCGTTCGGCGGTGTGGCCGTGCGCGGGGCGCAGGCGTACGCGTACGCCCTCGCGGGTCACGGGGCCGCCCTGGACCACGCGTTCGCGGAGGTGGACGAGGATCTCGGGGATGTCGATGGCGACGGGGCAGACCTCGTAGCAGGCGCCGCAGAGGGTGGAGGCGTAGGGCAGGGTGGCGTCGACGGCGCTGCCGGTGCCGCGCAGCTGGGGGCTGAGGACGGCGCCGATGGGGCCCGGGTAGACGGAGCCGTAGGCGTGGCCGCCGGCGCGTTCGTAGACGGGGCAGACGTTGAGGCAGGCGGAGCAGCGGATGCAGCGCAGGGCCTGGCGGCCGGTGGCGTCGGCGAGGGTGTCGGTGCGGCCGTTGTCGAGGAGGACGAGGTGGAAGGCGGAGGGGCCGTCGCCCTCGTGGGTGCCGGTCCACATGGTGGTGTACGGGTTCATCCGTTCGGCGGTGGAGGAGCGCGGCAGGGTCTGGAGGAAGACCTCCAGGTCGCGGAAGGTGGGGACGACCTTCTCGATGCCGACGACGGAGATGAGGGTGTCGGGCAGGGTCAGGCACATGCGTCCGTTGCCCTCGGATTCCAGGACGACCATGGTGCCGGTCTCGGCGACCATGAAGTTGGCGCCGGAGACGGCCACCTTGGCGCGCAGGAACTTCTCGCGCAGGTGGAGGCGGGCGGCTTCGGCGAGTTCGCGGGGGTCGTCGCCGAGGTCCTCGGGGGCGGGGCGGCCCCAGCCGCCCATCTCGGAGCGGAAGATGTCGCGGATCTCGCTCCGGTTGCGGTGGATGGCGGGGACCAGGATGTGGGAGGGCCGGTCGTGGCCGAGCTGGACGATGAGTTCGGCGAGGTCGGTCTCGTAGGCGGCGATCCCGGCGGCTTCGAGGGCTTCGTTGAGGCCGGTCTCCTGGGTGGCCATGGACTTGACCTTGACGACCTCGCTCTCGCCGGTGGCGCGGACGAGGTCCGTGACGATGCGGTTGGCCTCGGCGGCGTCGGCGGCCCAGTGGACGGTGCCGCCGGCGGCGGTGACGGAGGCCTCCAGCTGGAGCAGGTAGCGGTCGAGGTGGCGCAGGGTGTGGTCCTTGACGGCCGCGCCCGCGGCGCGCAGCCGCTCCCAGTCGGCGAGTTCGGCGACGGCGCGGGCGCGTTTGTCGCGGATGGTGTGGGTGGCGTGGCGGAGGTTGGCGCGCAGTACGCCGTCCCGTACGGCCTCGCGGGCGGCGTCGGGGAACGGCGGGAAGGCGGGCATGCCGAGGTGCGTACCGGTCATGGCAGGGGGTCCTCCTCCAGAGGGTTCTCCTCCAGCGGGTCCTCCTCGGTGGCGGCCAGGATCTCGGCGAGGTGCAGGGTGCGCATCGGGTCCCCGGCGCGGTGGAGGATGCCGCCGAGGTGGGCGAGGCAGGAGTTGTCGGCACCGCAGAGCACTTCGGCGCCGGTGGCGCGGGCGGCTGCGGTCTTGTCGGTGCCCATGGCGGCGGACACGTCGGGGTTCTTGACGGCGAAGGTGCCGCCGAAGCCGCAGCACTCCTCGGCGCCGGGCAGCTCGACCAGGTGCAGGCCCTTGACGGCGGCCAGCAGCCGGCGGGGGCGCTCGCCCAGGCCGAGGGAGCGCAGGCCGTGGCAGGAGGGGTGGTAGGTGACGGTGTGCGGGAAGTACGCGCCGACGTCGGTGACGCCGAGGACGTCGACGAGGAACTCGGTGAGCTCGTGGACGCGCGGTACGAGGTCCCCCGCGAGTTCCGCCAGCTCGCTCCCCCGCCCCTCCTCGGCGGCCCGGCGGCCGATGCGCGGGTAGTGCTCGCGGACCATCGCGGCGCAGGAGCCGGAGGGGGTGACCACGTGGTCGTACCCGGCGAAGGCGGCGGCGGTGCGGCGCAGCAGCGGCTCGGCCTCGTGGCGGTAGCCGGTGTTGTACTGGGGCTGGCCGCAGCAGCTCTGGGCGGCGGGGAAGTCCACCTGGACGCCGAGCCGCTCCAGGAGCCGTACGACGGCGATGCCGGTCCGGGGGTACAGCGCGTCGTTGACGCAGGTGACGAACAGGGCGGCGCGCATGATGGGCACAATAGCCCGGTGAAGAAGTTCTCAGTCATCGGCATAGGCGCGGGCGACCCGGACCACCTGACCCTCCAGGCGGTCAGGGCGATGGGCGCGGCGGACGCATTCCTCATCCTGGAGAAGGGGGAGGAGAAGTCGGACCTGACCGGTCTGCGGCGGGCGATGCTCGACGCGCACGCCCGTCCCGGCCACCGGCTGGTGGAGGGCCGCGACCCGGACCGGGACCGCACCCCGGCCGACTACACCCCGACGGTGGACGGCTGGCGCAGCGCGCGGGCCGAGATCTTCGAGCGGTTCATCGCCGAGGACCTGGCGGAGGGCGAGACGGGCGCGTTCCTGGTGTGGGGCGACCCGTCCCTGTACGACTCCACGCTCGCGATCCTCGAAGAGGTGCTGGAGCACGGCCGGGTGGAGTTCGAGCACGAGGTGGTGCCGGGCATCAGCAGCGTGTCGGCGCTGCTGGCCCGGCACCGGACCAACCTGAACCGGGTGGGGCGGCCGGTCCAGATCACCACCGGCCGCCGGCTCGCGGAGGGCTGGCCGCAGGACGTGGACGACGTGGTGGTGATGCTGGACGCCCGGCACGCCTTCACCGCCCACCTGGACCAGGACCTGTACATCTACTGGGGCGCCTACGTGGGCACTCCGGACGAGATCCTGGTCCAGGGAAAGCTGGCGGAGGTGTCCGGCCGCATCGAGGAGCTGCGGACCGAGGCCCGCGCCCGCAAGGGCTGGATCATGGACACCTATCTGCTCAGGCGCCCCTGAGGAAGCCGGGCAGGACCTCGGCGAGGCGTTCGTACTCCTCGGCGCGGTTGTAGAGCTGTCCGCAGACGCGGATGCCGCCGCCGCCCGGCCGCGCCCAGATGAGGGTGCGGATGCGGGCCTTCGCCGCGATCTCCTCGCGCAGGGCCGAGGCGGCGTCCTGGGTCTCGGCGGTGCCGGGCGGCAGCAGCAGGGAGCGCATGGCCAGGCCCGGGGTGTGCGGGAGCGGGGTGAGGCCGGGGATCCGGGCGAGCAGTGCGGCCCCGTAGGCGGCGAGGGCCTCGTTGTGGGCCCGGACGCCTTCGGCGCCGAGCCGTTCGATGAGGTCGAGGCCCTCGGGGGCGGCCAGCCAGCCGGTGTAGTCGGCGGTGGCGCGGTACTCGACGGAGCGCGGGTAGCCGAGGTGGTCCTGCCAGGACGGGGAGAGGGAGCGGACCCGGGCGCGGTGGGCGGGGGCGACGGCGAGGAGGGCGGTGCCGGAGGGCGCGTAGCCCCACTTGTGGAGGTTGCCGAACCAGAAGTCGGCGCCGGCGACCGGTTCGGCCAGCATGCCGGGGGTGTGGGCGCCGTCGACGACGGTGGTGACGCCGCGTTCCGAGAGCTCGGCGAGCAGCCGGGGTGAGGCGATGAGCCGGGCGGTGGGCGAGCTGACGTGGTCGAGCAGGACCGCCTTGGTGCGGGGGGTGAGCGCGGCGAGCACGGTCTCGCGTACGGCGTCCTCGTCGGGCAGGTGCGGGTCCAGGGCCACGGTGGTGACGCGGGCGCGGCGGGCGGCGGCCGCGGTGACGGTTCCGTAGCCGTGGTCGGTGACGAGGACCTCGTCGCCGTCGGCGAGCGGGATGGCCTCGAAGGCGAGGTTGGCGCCCTCGGTGGCGTTGGAGATGAACGCGAGGCCGTCCGGGTCGGTGCCGAGGCGGGCCGCGATCCGGGTGCGGGTGGCGGCCAGCCGGTCGGGGAGGGCGAAGAAGAAGGCGTCGGGGTCGGCGTGGGCCTCGGCCCGCAGGGCCTCCTGGGCCTCCTGGACGGGCAGCGGGACGGCGCCGTAGGAGCCGTGGTTGAGGTGGGCGACGGCGGGGTCCAGCCGGAAGAGGCCGGGGCCGCCGGGGTAGGCGGGCGGGGCTGAGGGGGCGGACGGCGCGGGCACGGGTACCTCCGGGTCGGGACGTGTCGGGTGCGGGCCTGGTGGGCCCGCACCCGGAGCATGGGGTCTGGCCGCCCGGGAGGGAAGGGCCGCTTGGGCCGGATTGGCCTGCCCGGCGGCCGGACGTGCGTCCTCCGCCCGGTGTCCCGCCAGCGCGGTGTCCCGCCAGCCGGGTGCCCCCGGTCGGCCCGGTGTCCCGCCGGCCCGATGGCCCATCGGCACGGTGTCCCCGTCAGCTCGGGCGGCCGCTGGTCGCCGCGTGGTACTGGAGGTCCCGCACCGGCACCCGGTGGTCCACGGCGTACGGCAGCTCCACCCGGGCGGTGCTCCTCCCGCCGCGGGTCACCTCCGCCGTGCTGGTGCCGGGCCGCGGCGGCAGCAGTTCGGCGTGGACGCCGGATGGGGCCGGGTGCTCCCGCCTGGCGGAGCCGGCGGCGGCACGGACGGTCGCGGGCCCCGTCAGGAAGCCGAGCACCTCCACGGTGTCCCGGGCCGCCGACCGGCGGCGCCGGGGAGGGCGGGGCCTGGCCCGCCCCGCCGGGGCCCGGGGGCGGCGGAGGGCGCGGCGGGGCGGGCGCCGCTCTGGTCGGCTGCGGCGGTGAAGGGGTCCCGGGCGATGACGGCCGCGGCGCCGGCGCAGGCGAGCAGGAGGACGGTGACCGGCACGGCGAGCCGGTGCCCGGACGAGCGTGAGCGCCGCCGGTGCGCTGTCATCCGGTCCCCTCACGGTGAGCTCGCCCCCCGCCCCGCGGCCGGGGCTGTCCCTCAGCAGAGCCGATCGGCGTCCCGCGGACAACCGTCCACCGGCCCGGCAGGGCAGCCGCTGACCAGGGCGTTCCCGGACCATGCGCCGGAATACGACATTCCCCTGGCCATACTGCCGAATTGACGCATAATCGTCGTCACGCGGCTCGAAACAACCCTCGTGCCGCACTGGGTCACGTATGCAACGGGGGGCATCGTGATGATGGGGGACTCCCGGCCGACACCATCGGGCGGAGCGACCGGAACACTGCCGACCACGTCCACCGAACTCTCCCACCTGCTCACCGCCGTCCGGCGGGGCCGGGTGCTGACGGTCACGGGCCGGTTCCACGAGGCCCGGAGCCTGCTGGTGCGGGACGTCGCCCGGCGGCTGGCGTCCAACTTCTGCGACGGGGCCGCGGTGGTCACCGTCAGCCCGGACGGGGGCGTACGCGGCCTCGTGGGCGCGCTGGGCTGCGTACCGGGCATGCCCTTCCTGCCGTGCGGCACGGCCAACGCCGCCTCCTGGCTGGCGGAGCGGGACATGCTGCTGGTCCTGGACGGCAGCGACCGGCTCGGCCCCGAGGCGCTGACCTGGCTGCGGGAGCTGCTCGCCGCGGCGCCCGGGCTGCGCATCCTGGCGGCCGGCCGGCACCCCCTCGCCGTGGGCCAGGGGCGGGTGCACCGGCTCTGAGCCCCGCGGGTCCGGACATGCGTCCGCCCCGGCCGGGCACGGGGCCCGGCCGGGGCGGAACGCCTACTGCCTACTGCCCGGGGGTCAGCCCAGGATGGCGAGCGCCTGGTTCAGCGTCGCGGAGGGACGCATGACCTCGGCGGCCTTGGCCGGGTCGGGCTGGTAGTAGCCGCCGATCTCGGCCGGGGAGCCCTGGACGGCGTTCAGCTCGGCGACGATGGCCGTCTCCTGCTCGGCCAGCGTCTTGGCGAGCGGTGCGAAGGCCGCCGCCAGCTGGGCGTCGTCGCTCTGGCCGGCCAGCTCCTGCGCCCAGTACAGGGCGAGGAAGAAGTGGCTGCCGCGGTTGTCGATGCCGCCGAGGCGACGGGTCGGCGACTTGTCCTCGTTGAGGAAGGTGCCGGTGGCGCGGTCCAGGGTGTCGGCCAGGACCTGGGCGCGGGCGTTGCCCGTGGTGGTGGCGAGGTGCTCGAAGGAGGCGGCCAGCGCGAAGAACTCGCCCAGCGAGTCCCAGCGCAGGTAGTTCTCCTTGACCAGCTGCTGGACGTGCTTCGGGGCGGAGCCGCCGGCGCCCGTCTCGAAGAGGCCGCCGCCCGCCATCAGCGGGACGACCGACAGCATCTTGGCGCTGGTGCCCAGCTCAAGGATCGGGAAGAGGTCGGTCAGGTAGTCGCGCAGCACGTTGCCGGTCACCGAGATGGTGTCCTCGCCGCGGCGGATGCGCTCCAGGGAGTACTTCGTGGCCTCGACCGGGGAGAGGATCTCGATGGTCAGGCCCTCGGTGTCGTGGTCCGCGAGGTACGTCTTGACCTTGGCGATGAGCTGCGCGTCGTGGGCGCGGGTCTCGTCGAGCCAGAAGACGGCCGGGGCGCCGGTGGCGCGGGCGCGGGTGACGGCGAGCTTGACCCAGTCCTGGATGGGCAGGTCCTTGGTCTGGCAGGCGCGGAAGATGTCGCCGGCGGCGACCTCCTGCTCGATGACCACGTTGCCCGCGGCGTCGACGACGCGGACGGTGCCCGCGGCGGCGATCTCGAAGGTCTTGTCGTGGCTGCCGTACTCCTCGGCCTTCTGGGCCATCAGGCCGACGTTCGGCACCGAGCCCATGGTGGAGGGGTCGAAGGCGCCGTGCGCGCGGCAGTCGTCGACGACGACCTGGTAGACGCCCGCGTAGCTGCTGTCCGGGAGGACGGCGAGGGTGTCGGCCTCGGCGCCGTCCGGGCCCCACATGTGGCCGGAGGTGCGGATCATGGCCGGCATCGAGGCGTCGACGATGACGTCGGACGGCACGTGCAGGTTGGTGATGCCCTTGTCGGAGTCGACCATCGCGAGGGCCGGGCCCTCGGCGATCTCGGCGTCGAAGGAGGCCTTGATCGCGTCGCCGTCGGCGAGGCCGCCCAGGCCGTTCAGGATGGTGCCGAGGCCGTCGTTCGGCGACAGGCCGGCGGCGGCGAGGGTCTCGCCGTAGCGGGCGAAGGTCTTCGGGAAGAAGGCGCGGACCACGTGGCCGAAGATGATCGGGTCGGAGACCTTCATCATCGTGGCCTTGAGGTGCACGGAGAACAGGACGCCCTCGGCCTTGGCACGCTCGATCTGGTCGTTCAGGAAGGTGCGCAGGGCGTCGACGTGCATGACGGACGCGTCCACGACCTCACCGGCGAGGACGGGTACGGACTCGCGCAGGACGGTGGTGGCACCGTCGGCGGCGACGTGCTCGATGCGCAGCGTGCCGGCCTCGGCGATCACGGCGGACTTCTCGGTGGAGCGGAAGTCGTTCTCGCCCATGGTGGCGACGTTCGTCTTCGACTCGGAGGTCCAGGCGCCCATGCGGTGCGGGTGGGCCTTGGCGTAGTTCTTCACCGAGGCGGGGGCGCGGCGGTCGGAGTTGCCCTCGCGCAGGACCGGGTTGACGGCGCTGCCCTTGATCTTGTCGTAGCGGGCGCGGATCTCGCGCTCCTCGTCCGACTTCGGGTCGTCCGGGTAGTCCGGAAGGGCGTAGCCCTGGCCCTGGAGCTCGGCGATCGCGGCCTTCAGCTGCGGGATCGAGGCCGAGACGTTGGGCAGCTTGATGATGTTGGCCTCGGGGGTCTTCGCCAGCTCACCGAGCTCGGCGAGGGCGTCGGCGATCCGCTGCCCCTCCTCGAGGTACTCGGGGAAGACGGCGATGATCCGACCGGCCAGGGAGATGTCACGGGTCTCGACATTCACACCGGCAGTCGACGCGTAGGCCTGGATCACAGGCAGGAAGGAATACGTCGCGAGGGCCGGGGCCTCGTCAGTGTGCGTGTAGATGATGGTCGAGTCAGTCACCGGATGCTCCGCTCCACAGTCTGCGTCTCTCGTCTGCAACATTGCTCGACATCAAGATATCTCGTGATCGGGCATGTCTGGACAGCCCCCTGCCGGAAGACCGGTGGAGACGCGCGTCACTGCAACGGAAAAGGCGCCGCCGCCGGCCTCCGGGGCCGGCCGCGGCGCCGCTGCGCCGTGCGTCTCAGGCGGTGACCTGCTTGGGGCTCGCGCCGTACTCGTTCGGTCCGGCGTCGCCCTCCAGGGCCATCAGGACGATGATCGCGATCCAGCCGACGAAGGGGATGAAGCCGATCAGGTACCACCAGCCGGACCTGCCGGTGTCGTGCAGCCGGCGGATGCTCAGGCCCAGGGTGGGGAGGAAGACGGCGAGGTTGTAGATGTAGAAGACGACCGGGTAGCTGCCGAGCGCGAAGTCCACCGCGATCGCCACGATCATGATCGGGATGCTGCACAGGACGAACATCCAGTACTCCTGGCGGCGCGCGCGGCCGGAGAAGTCCGCGTAGCGCTTGATGACGTCGACGTAGTAGTGCACGAGTCCCCCCTAAGGACGGCATCGACGGCCCTTCGGCCTGAAAGGGGCCGGGCCCGGGTTATGCCCTGGGGCAGTCGCGCCCAAGCCATCTCCGGGTGCCTGATTCAGGCCACCGGGGTTGTTTTCAGGGGGAGTTGGCGACGCCTGCCACTGGCGTCCCGGGCGCCTCAGCCGATGCGGTAGGAGTCCCCGTAGACCTTCCATTCGAGCGGGGTGTCGAGGTTCAGGTTGCCCTTCTTCAGGAAGACCCGCTGGGCGGTGTCGACGCGGCTCGTGTCGCTGTGGGCCTCCTCCTGCTTCATCGCCCAGACCCGGGCGTCGAGGAAGGCGTTCAGCCACGCGGTCTCGTTGCCGCCCTGGGCCGGCGGCTTGGCCTTCGCGAGGGCCCGCTTGCGGATGTTGCGGAAGCTGGTGGGGTCGCCGCCGTCGCCGTGCATGACGATGGCGTCGTAGTAGATGAACTGCCCGAGGGTGCCGACCCCGTCGGACTTGCCCTGCCCGACGGCGGGGTTGAAGTAGACGCGGTCGCGCTCGTGGTCCTGGGCCTTCTTGAACTCCGCGTCCTGGGCCGCCTTGGCCCAGTCCCTGGTGAAGTTCGGGTCGAGTCCGGCGTGCGAGTCGCTGCCGTTGACCTTGCGGAGGGCGGGGAGGTACTTGGCGAGCACGTTCCCGGGCTTGACCTGGGTGTAGTACTCGACGAGGTCGAGCATGTCGCCGGTGCCGGAACAGAAGCCGATGATGCCGGCGGTGTAGCCGCGGCCGTCGCCTATGTCCTCGATGTACTTGTACTGGGCCTTCCAGTCGAGGGAGGAGTTCTCGGCGCTGGAGACGATCCGCATGGCGATGTCCTTCTTCGCCGGGTCGTCGAGCCCGGCCGCGGTGGCGGCGGGCGCGGTGGCGGTGGCGGTGGCACCGGGGGCGGGCGGGGCGGCGGTCGCGTGCGCCGCGACCGGGGCGGTGAGGAGGGCGGCGCCGAGCAGGGCGCCGGCGGCCATCGTCTTGCGACGGGGAGTGAACACAGGGCCTCCGTGGGGTGGTTGAGTTTTCCCTGATCCGTTAGGAAACTTTCCTACCAGACATCGGAGACAGGGAACACCCCTGCGGCCGCTCTCCTCTTCGACGCGCCGCTCGCGCGGCTCGGCGCCGGGGCGCCTCCCCGGCTTCGCGCCGCTGCGCCGGACTCCGTCCGCCGGACCCGGGGCGGGGCCGGCTTCGGTGGCCGGGCAGGTGGGTCGTCTGCGGCTGGGTGGGCCGCTGCGCGGGGCGAGGTCCCCTACCCGCCCTTCCACCGTTCCCCGGGCTCCGCCCGGACCCCTCCTGGGGGCTCCGCCCTCAGCCCCTCCCCCAGCTACCGCTGGGGGTACCCCCAGCGCCTCAAACGC
Organism: Streptomyces sp. NPDC044002; assembly: GCF_056434525.1. Classification (NCBI taxonomy): domain Bacteria; kingdom Bacillati; phylum Actinomycetota; class Actinomycetes; order Kitasatosporales; family Streptomycetaceae; genus Streptomyces; species Streptomyces sp. NPDC044002. Next base: position 82 of record NZ_JBWKEZ010000027.1, on the reverse strand, counting down.
CGGCGAGGCTGGATAGGCCGGCCGTCGCCTGGCGGGCTGGAGTGCGCGCAGCGCACTTCCAGCCCCGCCGGCGATTGAGGCG
>NZ_JBWKEZ010000026.1:0-99982 GCF_056434525.1 Streptomyces sp. NPDC044002 | reverse complement strand
GACCGGGAGCCGGGGGATGGGAGTTGGGGGAGGGGGGGCCGCACCGGGAGGGGGGGGGGGGGGAAGACAGGGAAAAAGGAAAAAGGAGCCCCCCCCCCCCGGGATCCGGGGCGGGCGGCCTCTCTCGTCGTGTCACGTCACGTCGTGTCCGTGTCCGTGCCGGTGCTCAGACGGCGCGGGCGGGCTCAGACGGTGGTGATGACCTGGTCGAACTCCAGGCGCGGGGAGCGCGGGAACCAGGCGTTCTCGCCCGGCTTGCCGATGTTGACGACCATCAGCGGGGTGTGGTCGGCGTCCAGGAACTCCTTCTGCACGCCGGCGAAGTCCAGGCCGGTCATCGGGCCGGCGGCCAGGCCGGCGGCGCGGACGCCGATGATGAAGTAGGCGGCCTGGAGGGCGCTGTTCAGCAGGGCGGCCTGCTCGCGGACCGGGCGCTCGGAGAAGAAGGCGTCCTTGGCCTGCGGGAAGTGCGGCAGCAGCTGGGGGAGCTCCTCGTGGAACTCGTTGTCCGCGGAGAGGATGGCGACCAGCGGGGCGGCGGCCGTCTTGGCCTTGTTGCCCTCTTCCATGTGCTTCACGAGGCGCTCGCGGGCCTCGGGGGAGCGGACGAGGGTGATGCGCAGCGGGGTCTGGTTGAAGGCGGTGGGGCCGAACTTCACGAGGTCGTAGATGGCCTGGACCTGCTCCTCGGTCACCGGCTCGTCGGAGAACGAGTTGGCGGTGCGGGCCTCGCGGAACAGCAGGTCCTGGGCAGCGGCGTCGAGCACGAGAGACATCGGTAAGCCTTCTTCTATGCGGTGGTCAAGCGATGGCTCCGACTGTACGGCGCAAGTAGATGAAATTTCAACTACCACCTGGGGCGGGTGGTGCGGGTCACTCCTCGCGGCCGTCCCCGCCGTCCCCGGCCGCCGCCTCGCGGGCGGCCAGTGCCGAGTCCAGCCGGGCGCGGGCCCCTTCGAGCCAGTGCCGGCAGACCTTCGCCAGCTCCTCGCCGCGCTCCCAGAGGGCCAGGGACTCCTCCAGGGAGGTGCCGCCCGCCTCCAGCTTGCGGACGACCTCGACGAGCTCGTCCCTTGCCTGTTCGTACCCCAGTGCCGTATCGCTGTCGGTCATTCCTTGGTATCCCATCGTAGGAGTGTGGTGCGTCTGATTAGCGTGGAATATGTCAGATTTCGAGGGCCCCTGGACCCGTGGTCGACCCGCTCTCCACCGCCGCGTCCGGGACCTGCGGCGCAGCCTCCGGCACCTCCGCCACCGCCACCGTGAACTCGCCCGCCGCCACCCTGGCCCGCAGCACCTCGCCCTCCGCCACCTCCGAAGCCGCCCGCACCACGTGCCCGTCCGCCCGCTGGAGCACCGCGTACCCGCGCTCCAGGGTGGCCGCCGGCGACAGCGCCACCACCCGGGCGAGGGTGTGCTCCAGCTCGGAGTCGGCCCGGTCCAGCAGGTGCCCGAGCGTGCGCCGGCTGCGGGCCAGCAGCGCCTCCAGCTCGTCCTCCCGCACCTCCACCATCCGCCGCGGGTGCACGAACACCGGGCGCGCCAGCGCGTGCGCCAGGCCCCGCTCCTCCCGGTCCAGCAGCCCGCGCAGCGCCCGCAGCCCCCGCTCCTGGAGCTGGCGCACCCGCTGCAGCTCCTCGCCGACGTCCGGGACCACCTTCTTGGCCGCGTCCGTGGGCGTGGAGGCCCGCAGGTCCGCCACCAGGTCCAGCAGCGGGGAGTCCGGCTCGTGCCCGATCGCCGACACCACCGGCGTACGGGCCGCCGCGACCGTCCGCACGACCTCCTCGTCGGAGAACGGCAGCAGGTCCTCCACGCTGCCGCCGCCCCGCGCCACGATGATCACGTCCACGTCGGGCCGGGCGTCCAGCTCCTTGACCGCCTGCACCACCTGGGGCACCGCGTGCACCCCCTGCACCGCCACGTTGCGCACCTCGAAGCGGACCGCAGGCCAGCGCCGCCGGGCGTTCTCCAGCACGTCCCGCTCGGCCGCCGAGGCCCGCCCCACCACCAGGCCGATCAGCTGCGGCAGGAACGGCAGCGGCTTCTTGCGGGCCGGCGCGAAGAGCCCCTCGGCGGCCAGCGACCGCTTCAGCCGCTCCAGGCGCGCCAGCAGCTCCCCGATCCCGACCGGGCGGATCTCGGTCACCCGCAGGGACAGCTGCCCGCGCGGGGCGTACCACTCCGGCTTGGCCAGTACGACGACCCGCGCGCCCTCGGAGACCACGTCCGCGACCTCGTCCCAGACCTGGCGGAAGCAGGTCACGCTGACCGAGATGTCGTGCGACGGGTCGCGCAGCGTCAGGAACACCACCCCGGCCCCCGGCCGCCGGGACAGCTGCGTGATCTGCCCCTCCACCCACACCTGGCCCAGGCGGTCGATCCAGCCCCCGATGAGCCGGGACACCTGACCGACCGGCAGCGGCGCATCAGCCGACGTATTCAGACCCATGCACGCAGGCTAACCGCCCCCGCTGACAGCGTCTCAGGCCCGGTACGGGGTGTCGGCGTCCTCCCGCCCGCGCCCGCGCTGCACGAGGAGCACCCCCAGCCCCGCCAGCAGCCACACCGCGCCCACCAGCTGCGCCGTCCAGGAGGCCTCCACGATCACGGCCACCGTCACGGCGGCCCCGAGGACCGGCACCACCAGGTGCTTCCACCACACCGGCGCCCCCTCGCGCCGCCGGACCACGAACCACCCCACCACCGAGGCGTGCAGCAGGGTGAACGCCACCAGTGCCCCCACGTCCACCACGGAGACCAGGTGGTCGAGGCCGTCGTCGCGCCGGGCCGCCCACACAGCCGCCACCAGCGTCACCGCCGCCGCCACCAGCAGCGCCGCCCGCGGGGTGCCGCCCGAGGTGCGCGCCAGCGCACGCGGCAGCCGCCGCTCCCGGGCCATCGCGAACAGCAGCCGGCCGGCCGCCGCCTGCCCGGCCAGCGCGGCGAAGGCCGCCCCGACCGCCTTGCTCACCGCCACCAGGTCGTGCAGCCAGGGCCCGACCGAGGCCTCCACCGCGTCGTAGAAGGCCGGCCCCTGCCGCCCCGGGTCGGCCGCCAGCTCCGCCGAGGACACCGGGGACAGCAGCGCCGCCAGATAGGTCTGCGCCACGAACAGCACCCCGGTCAGCACCAGGCAGAACAGCACCGCCCGGGCCACCCGGGCACTGCCCCCGGTGACCTCCTCCGCGAAGGAGGCGATGGCGTCGAAGCCCAGGTACGACAGGACGGCCACGGACACCGCGCCCAGCACGGCCGCCGCCGAGAAGCCCAGCGAGCCGTCCCCGGTCAGCGGCGAGAGCCAGCCGCGCCGGGCCCCGCCCTGGGCCAGCACGGTCACCGCCGCCACCAGGAACACCAGCAGCACCACGATCTCCATGGCCAGCACCGCGAAGCCCACCCGCGCGGCCGCCCGTACGCCCCACAGGTTCAGCGCCGTGGTGGCCACCACCGCCAGGGCCGTCCACACCCACCGCGACACCTCCGGGACCAGCGCGTGCATCGCGATCCCGGAGAACAGGTACGCCACCGCCGGGATCAGCAGGTAGTCGAGCATCGCCATCCAGCCCGCGATCAGCCCCGCCCCCTCGCCGAGCCCCTTGCGGGCGTAGGTGAAGACCGAGCCGGCCTGCGGGGCCACCCGCACCATCTGCGCGTACGAGAAGGCCGTGAACGCCATCGCCACGGTCGCGACGGCGTACACGAGGGCCACCGCGCCGTGCGACTTCGCGTCGAGGGTGCCGAAGACCCCCACGGGGGCCATGGGGGCGATGAAGAGCAGCCCGTAGACCACCAGGTCCCGGAAGCCCAGGTTCCGGCGCAGCGCCGCGGGGGCCGCCGTGCTGGAATCCGTAGCGGATGCCATCGATCCTCCGGGGGACGCTCGGTACGTACGTTCGGCCAAGTCTGTGCCGAACGGGCGACGACCGGCCTGCTGGAGACCCCCGTACGATGGAGCACATGACTGCTGCCGCCCCTGCTCCCGCATCCCGCCGCGTCCTGCTCGCCGCCCCCCGCGGTTACTGCGCGGGCGTGGACCGTGCCGTGATCGCCGTCGAGAAGGCCCTGGAGCAGTACGGTGCTCCGGTCTACGTCCGCCACGAGATCGTGCACAACAAGTACGTCGTCCAGACGCTGCAGAAGAAGGGCGCCATCTTCGTCGAGAAGACGGAGGAGGTCCCGCCCGGCAACATCGTGATGTTCTCCGCGCACGGCGTGGCCCCGGTGGTGCACGAGGAGGCGGCGCGCGGCAGGCTCGCGACGATCGACGCGACCTGCCCCCTGGTCACCAAGGTCCACAAGGAAGCCGTCCGCTACGCCAACGAGGACTTCGACATCCTCCTCATCGGCCACGAGGGCCACGAGGAGGTCATCGGCACCTCCGGCGAGGCCCCGGACCACATCACCATCGTCGACGGCCCCGACGACGTGGCCAAGGTCGAGGTCCGCGACGAGTCCAAGGTCGTCTGGCTCTCCCAGACCACCCTCTCCGTGGACGAGACCATGGAGACCGTCGACGCGCTGAAGACGAAGTTCCCGCTGCTCGTCTCCCCGCCCAGCGACGACATCTGCTACGCCACCTCGAACCGGCAGGCCGCCGTCAAGGTGATGGGCGCCGACTCCGACCTCGTCATCGTCGTCGGCTCCAAGAACTCCTCGAACTCCATCCGCCTGGTCGAGGTCGCCCTCGACGCCGGCGCGAAGGCCGCCCACCTGGTCGACTTCGCGAGCGAGATCGACGAGGCCTGGCTGGACGGCGTCACCACCGTCGGCCTGACCTCGGGCGCCTCCGTCCCGGAGGTCCTCGTCGAGGAAGTCCTCGAATGGCTCGCCCAGCGCGGCTACGCGGACGTGGAGATCGTCAAGACGGCCGAGGAGCACATCACCTTCTCGCTGCCCAAGGAGCTGCGCCGGGACCTGCGGGCCGAGGCCGCGGAACTGGTCGCCGAGAAGTAAGTCCTTTCGTACCGTATGTCCATGCAGATCTTCGGTGTGGACATCGGCGGTTCAGGCATCAAGGGCGCTCCCGTGGACCTGGCCCGCGGCGAGCTGGCACAGGAGCGCCACAAGGTACTCACCCCACAGCCGGCCACCCCCGAGGGGGTGGCCGGCTGTGTCGCTGAGGTGGTCGGCGCCTTCTCCTGGGACGGCCCCGTCGGGGTCACCTTCCCGGGCGTGGTCACGGGGGGCGTCACCCGCACGGCGGCCAACGTCGACCCGGGCTGGATTGGCGTCGACGCGGCGGCCCTGCTCTCCGCCCGGCTGGACGGCAGGCCCGTCACGGTCCTCAACGACGCCGACGCGGCGGGCGTCGCCGAGATGACGTACGGGGCGGGGCGCGGGGTGGCGGGCACGGTGCTCCTGCTCACCCTGGGCACGGGCATCGGCAGCGCGCTCTTCCAAGACGGCCGGCTCGTACCGAACACGGAGCTGGGCCACCTGGAGCTCAAGGGCCACGACGCGGAGACGCGGGCCTCGGTGAAGGCCAAGGAGGACGGGGACCTCAGCTGGGAGCGCTGGGCGCACCGGCTGCAGAAGTACCTGGCCCACGTGGAGATGCTCTTCTCCCCGGACCTGTTCATCCTGGGCGGTGGAGTCAGCCGCAAGCCGGAGAAGTTCCTGCCGCTGGTCAAGGGGATCCGGGCGGAGATCGTCCCCGCGAAGCTCCAGAACAACGCGGGCATCGTCGGCGCGGCGATGGCCGCGCGCGACGCGTCCGGCCCTCAGTAGGCGGCGCCGGCCGCCCTGCGCTGCTGCCGGGCGGCCCGCTTGCGCCCGCTCAGGGCGGCCCGGCGCACCAGCGCGATCAGCCCGGCGGCCAGCGTGCCCGCGTACAGCCACCCGGCGTGCAGGGACAGCGCGGACACCACCCCCATCAGCTGCCCGCCGAAGCCGCCGGAGCCGCCCGAGACGGGCCACACCCCGGCGGCGAAGGCGATGGGGGCCGAGATCGGCGCGGTGACCAGGTCCGCCGGCCGCACCCACACGCCGACCGCGGCGGAGACGGGCAGGAAGAGCAGCCCGTACGCGAAGAGCGAGGAACCGAAGAGCAGCCGGCACACCCCCGCGACCAGCAGCATCGCCAGGCAGGCGAACAGCCCGGCGCCGAACCCGGTCAGCATGGGCCGGGGCAGCCGGCGGGGCGCGGCGGGCCGCCGCGCCTGGGCGGGCACACGGGCGGGTGCCTGCGGGTGACGTACCGAACGCATCCTGTATTGCTCCACCCCACCAAACTAGGCGGGAAGGCCCCCGAACCCGGGCGCGGACACGCGTACAACGAGTGCCGCTCATCGGAAAGTAAACTGTCGGGTGGCCCACCTCCGGGCCGCCGCCCCCTCCAGCTACGGGAAGTCGCCAACGTGTCGCTCACGATCGGAATCGTCGGCCTGCCGAATGTCGGCAAGTCGACCCTGTTCAACGCCCTGACCAAGAACGACGTGCTGGCGGCCAACTACCCGTTCGCCACCATCGAGCCGAACATCGGCGTCGTCGGCGTCCCGGACCCCCGCCTGGCCAAGCTGGCCGGGATCTTCGGCTCCCAGAAGATCCTCCCCGCCACGGTCGACTTCGTCGACATCGCCGGCATCGTGCGCGGCGCCTCGGAGGGCGAGGGCCTGGGCAACAAGTTCCTGGCGAACATCCGCGAGTCGGACGCGATCTGCCAGGTCATCCGCGCCTTCAAGGACGAGAACGTCGTCCACGTCGACGGCAAGGTCTCGCCCAAGGACGACATCGAGACGATCAACACCGAGCTGATCCTCGCCGACCTCCAGTCCATCGAGAAGGCGGAGCCGCGCCTGACGAAGGAGTCCCGTCTCCAGAAGGAGAAGGTCGCGGTCCTGGCGGCGGTCGTCGAGGCCAAGAAGATCCTCGAAGCCGGCGACACCCTCTTCTCCAAGGGCATCACCAAGGGCACGGAGCAGGGCGACCTCCTCCACGAGCTGCACCTCCTCACCACCAAGCCGTTCCTCTACGTCTTCAACGTGGACGAGGACGAGCTGACGGACGAGGCCTTCAAGTCGGAGCAGGCCGCCCTGGTCGCCCCGGCCGAGGCGATCTTCCTGAACGCGAAGCTGGAGGCGGACCTCGCGGAGCTCGACGACGAGGAGGCCCTGGAGCTCCTCCAGTCGGTCGGCCAGGACGAGCCCGGCCTCGCCACCCTCGGCCGCGTCGGCTTCGCCACCCTGGGCCTCCAGACGTACCTGACGGCCGGCCCGAAGGAAACCCGCGCCTGGACCATCAAGCAGGGCGCCACGGCCCCCGAGGCGGCCGGCGTGATCCACACCGACTTCCAGCGCGGCTTCATCAAGGCCGAGGTCATCTCCTTCGCGGACCTGGTCGAGTGCGGCTCGGTCACCGAGGCCCGCGCCAAGGGCAAGGCCCGCATGGAGGGCAAGGAGTACGTCATGCAGGACGGCGACGTGGTGGAGTTCCGCTTCAACGTGTAGTGGGCGACATACCACCACTTCGCTGATCTGACAAACATGCAGGTCAGAAGGGGTCCGACTCTCTTGAGTCGGGCCCCTTAGTTTTTCCCGTGCTGGATCGGTGCTGGATAATCTGACGACTCGTCACCCGTCATCACCCCTCGTCATCCGCACCGTGCTGGATTCGTGCTGGGTCGGGTCGAGGGTGCCAGCGCCCGGATGTGAACGACCGCCGCGCGGTTCCTGATCGACTTCTCCTACTGGCGAACGGCGTTCGTCCTCGGGTAGCCGGGCGGGCTGTTCCGCGCCCCATTTGCAGTGCTCTGTCCCCGTGGTGATGCAGGTCTAGACCAGAGGCGCGTCATCCCCTCGGGTTGGACCTAATGCGACCGCAGGATGACTCGAAAGATCCACTTTGTGCGACTGTTTTTCGAACACGTGTTCTCGTGTTAGAAGTAATCGGAAGCACTCATTCCAGGGGGAAGGAACAACCTGCCGTGTCGCCGCACCGCCGCCCGTTTGTCTCCAGAGTTCTTGCGCTGCCCGAGAAGGGTGAGCCGCAGAGAAAGACTGCGATCACGGCCTGGGGTCTCATAGCCACGACCGCCGTCTTCACCACGACGTTTGGCCTGGTCGACCGCTCCCGATATGAGGCAGCGGAGGAGCGTGCCGACGGTACGGCTGCGACCGTGCCGGACATCGAGCCCGAGGACGACGGGGTCTACCGCCACGACCCGGCATCGGGGTACGTGCCCACCTACTTCGACGGCCACGGAGGCATCGCGGGCGTACCGCTGACGGAGGAACAGCGTGACGCCGTGGTCCGGGAGGCCCTCCGACGCGGCGTCTCGGAGGAGGACGCCCGTGCGTTGGCCTACGGCGAGGGCGAGGGGGCGTCTCCGCTGCGCCCGGAGGGCCCCAGGGGGAAGTCCCCGAGCCCCGGGATGACGGTGCTGGCCTCCGAGCCGATCTACCGCGAGGTGGCCCCGCTGGAGAAGCGGGTCGAAGGCGACGATGGCTACGCTGCCCCCGCCGCCCCGGACCCGAAGGTCAGGCACGAGAGCGTCGGCCGGCAGCAGTCCGGCAGGCGCGAAGAGAAGAGCAAGGGGCGCACCAAGCCGGGCAGCGCCAAGGAACAGATGAGGAACATGGTGGAGAGGGTCATTCCCGACCCGATCGAGGAACCACTCCGCGAGGTCCTGACCCCTCTGAACCCCTTCCGCAGCTACATGAAGGCCATCAGCCAGCCCGGCACCGAGCCGGTGTTCACCGTTTCTCCCCCCGAGGGCGGCATGGTGACCATCACCGCGGAATCGCAGGTGACGGACAGCCTGGCTGTCACGGTCGAGGTCAAGACACCGGTACAGCAGACTTCGGACTCGCCGCCGCCGACCGTCTCGGTGACTGTCACGAATCCCGAGACGGATGTGGTGACGGTCGCGGTGGAGGAGCGGGTTGTCCCCGGAGGGCAGGTCGACATTCCGAGGGTTGCCATTGGCGAAGTGGTCGAGGCAGTCACGACCGCCGCAGCCAACCCCGATGCGCCCAGCGAGGACGAGGCGGCTGTCGCCGAGGTGCAGAAGGAAGTGCCCAGCAGCCCGGTGGAAGCAGGAACGCCCGCATCGTTGGCGGAGACACCCCCGGCCGGCAGGGAGGGCGGCGAAGTGGCCCCCTTGCCTCGGGCGGGTTAGCTCAGGGCAAGTGGTTGCCGGACAGGTCCGTGACGGGCTGGCCCGTGAGGGACTGGGCGACCTGCCAGAGCTGACCGCCCCGCGACGCCTTGACGAGTACCTTGTCCCCCGGCCGAAGGATGGTGTGCAGGTAAGCCGCGGCGGTCCGGTTGTCGCCCACCATCGCCACTTCGGGTACGCCTGCGGCGCCAGCCGCGAGGGCGAGTTGCTTCGCGAGGTCCCCGCCGATGGCGAGGACGAGATCGACACCGACCTCGGCGGCGAAACGGCCGATTCCGCGATGCGCTTCGGCTGCTTCTTCGCCGAGCTCAAGCATTTCCCCGAGCACGGCGATCCTCCGGCAGCCTTCGGCCTTGGGCGCTTCGCCGCCTGGCTCGGTCATCGAGACTCTCCGTCGGTCAGGGGCGCGAAGGTGATCGCGCGGCCGGTGTATGAGTGGGCCAGGCGGCTGAGGGGGACGCGATCGTGCGTCTGGCCCCACCTCGACGGGTCTCGGAAGAGGATCGTCGGGTCGGGGCCGTCCTCGTAGCCGCGAAGGATGATCAGGTGACCGCCTTTGCGGCCGTCGTCGGGGAGCTGCTCGGTCACGGACACGATCAGCGGCGCGGTGTCCAGGCGTCTCGGCAGCTCCTCGACCGGTACCGGTTCGGCGGTCGACGGAACTCCCAGCTCGGTCGCCAGGTTCGCCACCCCTGCGTGGAGTGCTCCACGGGGCGTCAGAACCTCGTGCTTGACCGCGAGCTTCAGGAGTTCCGTGACCGTCGGTGCCTCGCACCCGTAGGCGAGCAGGATCGCCTTGAGCGACGCCAGGCCGCACGCCCGGTTGGACCATTCGATCCTGTCTCCCAGCGCCCAACCGCCGTGTAGATCCCACTCGGCGGGTTCGATGAGCTGTCGGCACAGGGGGACATCGTGGACGCGCGGCACAGCGGCAGGGCTCCTACGGCGAGACGGCAGCCTCCCGAGTCGCCGTGCTACCGGAGAACGCGGGAGAGGGCAGGGGGACATCGTACGGCTGGCGAGTCAGCGCCTCGTGCAGCATGGCCAGCACGACGTCCGTGTGCGTGAGTCCGACCATCGCGGCGCCCACCACGAAGTTGGATTCGCGGGACATCCCCGGCGTGCTGTTGACCTCCAGCACCTGCGGCTCGCCGTCCCCGGTGAGGATGAAGTCCACGCGGGCCGAGCCGCGCAGCCCGAGCCCGTTCCACAGCCTCGTGGCGTGCTCGTTGACCTTGTCCAGCACCTCGGGCGCCAGCTCCGCGGCCCGGACGGTGACGCCGCCCCTGGAGTCAACGTCGAGCTTCGTGTCGGCGTCGTAGAACTCCGCTTCGGTCGCCTCGGTCGCCAGCGGGGGGAACACGACGACCTCGCCGCCGGGCAGCTCCAGCATGCCGACGGTCAGCGGCGTACCGGTCAGGTACTCCTCGACGAGTACCGCGTCACCTTCCGTGCCGGCCGCGTCCTCCAGGGCCTTGGCGAGTTCCGCCTGCTCTCGTACCAGGCTCATGCCAACGCTCGACCCGCCGAAGGGCGGCTTCACCATCACGGGCCGTCCGCTCCAGTTGACCGCGCCCCCGGGAGACCACACCCACCAGCCCGGCGTGGGGACGCCGAGGGTCAGCATCACGCGCTTGCAGAGGATCTTGTCGGCGGCTACAGCGGACGCTCCGACTCCGCTGCCGCAGTACGGCACGCGCAGGTAGTCGAGCAGACCTTGCAGGCGCCCGTCCTCGCCGTACGGGCCGTGAAGGTTCGACAGGGCCACCTCGTACGCGGACAGCTCCATGATGAAGTCCGTCTCGCACGGGTTCAGCTCCTGCCAGCGAGCCCCGATCTCGTCCAGGGCCTCGGACAGCGCGGTCACGGACCGCTGGTCCACGGGGCACTTCGAGTGGTAGAGCCGGTCCTCGGCCGACACCGGGCCGTAGATCAGGGCGACCCTGAGCCCCTGGTGGTCGCGCTGCCAGTCGCGAAGCGTCGCGGCGGCCTCCTGCACTGCGGCTTCCGAGCTGGAGGTGAGGAAGAGAGTCATGCGAGCACCCCTTCGAAGGTGTTGGTGACCGGGCCTCCGACCCATTGCGTCTGCTTGGGCCGGCTGCTGTGGGAACGGACCGTGAGCGGTTCGCCGGCACGGTTGTGGACAGTGACGGAGCGCGGGCCTACGAGTCCGCGCATCCTGGCGATGACGACCGCCGCCACGGCTCCACTGCCGCACGACAGGGTTTCCGCTTCGACACCGCGTTCGTACGTCCGGATCTTGAGTGCCTGGTCGCCGAACGGCTGGACGAAGTTGACGTTGGTCCCTAAAGGCGCGAGGGCGGCATGGTGGCGGATGAGGCGGCCGACCGTAACCGCGTCGATGGCGTCCACGTCGTCCACGATGGCGACGACGTGCTCGGTGCCGGTGTGCACGCTGTCGAACCAGGTCGGCTTGCCGTTGATCACGGTCTGCACGCGACGCGGGTCGATCACGCCCACCTCGGCCGTGACCCACACAGAGTCGTCGGTGACACGAGCGTCGTGCATGACCCCTGCCATGCGGAGGCGCATCTCGCTGAAGCCGTGGTCCCGGTGCGCGGCCCAGGCGGAGCACCGGAGCGCGTTGCCGCACATCGTGGCAACCGAGCCGTCCGCGTTGAAGCAGTCGACTTCGAGAACGGTCGGCTCATCGCTGACCAGGCTGCTGATGACAAGGCCGTCCGCACCGACGCCGGTACGTCTGGCGCAGAGGCGTTCGGCCTCCTTCGGCCACTCCCTTTTGTCGGCCGGGGCGAGGTCGGTGAGCAGGACGAAGTCGTTGCCTGCCCCGTGAATCTTGCGGAAGCGCATGGCGAAGCTCCTCGCGGCGTGAGGTGAGAAGGGTGGAGAGATTTCGGAGGCGTTCTGGTCAGAGAAGTTCGAGCGGCCGGTAGATGGTCCGGGGCTCGCGCATGATCACCGGGGCGTGCCCGGTGAAGTGCAAGACGCGGTGGGCCGATGTGCCGGAGGCCCTCATGTCCCGGACCCGCTGAAACGCTCCATCGAGGTACAGGAAGTCGCCTATGCGCACATCGCCAGGCGGCCTGTTCCGCTGCTCGACCGTCCCGACAGGGGGAGTCGGCTTGGCGGGCGGTTCCACGGCCCTGCGCTCGTACATCAGCCCCTCCAGATGGCGAAGAGGAGGGTGCCGCCGAGCGCCACAAGGCTGGCAAGGTAGGCGAGTTGTTCGTTTCGGGGGCTCATCAGGTTCCGATCAGGAGGCTCTCCAGACGACCACGGAGCGCCGGGATGCCGACTTCGGACAGCGGCACCCAGGCCGCCGCGCCCGTTTCGAGCGCCGACGGGTACACGGCGCCCGCGTGCGCCCGGAAGAGGTAGCGGATGCCCACCCGGAGGCGAGGGCCATACCCGTGCTGACTCGCGGGCGTCACGTCGACCAGGAAGGGGCCCTCGCTGCCGGGCTGCGTCCACACATCCCGGATGCCGACCTCCTCGGTCAGCAGGCGAAGGGCTGCCTCGCTGAGCGAGTCGTCCTGGTCCTCCGGTTCGGCCTCCGCGAGGGCGTAGCCACCCTCGTGCCGCAGACACAGGACGCGGGCCCGCTCGTCGACGACGACAGCCGCCGTCATCACGAGGGGACAGCGCTGGTCGTGCGTGCAGGCTTGGCGCCGTGAGTGGTCGAGTGCGGCGTCGTAGACCGGCATCAACGCCATCTGGTCGGCGGGGTGATCGTGGAGGTAGTGGGAAAGCTCCCGGATGATCTGGTCCTCCTTGACGCTCACGGCGCGTCCAGCCCGTTGCGCTCGGTGTAGACCCAGAGCAGCCGCCGCGTGAGCGTGGCGACGTCCCGGGCGTAGAGCCAGGCCCCGAAGGTCGGCGTGTTCTCCGTCGGGCGCTCCTTGGGGTCGATCAAGGCACGGCCCTTGCGGACGAGCTTCTGCACCTCGGCGTCCTTGTCCGCCCCCAGGTCCTGGTCGAGCAGGAGGTTCAGGTGCTGGACGACTGCCGGCGTGACGCCGTCGATGTCGTTGCGGGTCGTGGACCCCACCCGCATCGCGAGGATCGAATCCGTACGCAGAGAGATTTCCTCGGTGTCGACGGGGGGATTCTCGGCCGTTTCATCGGCCGCCCCCAACGCCTTGCCGGTACTTGCCAAAGCCATCACTGCCTCCTCCGGGCAAGTTCTGGAGCGTGCCAATTAAGCTAGAGAGAGGCGTAGGTGAGACTCCAGAAACTTGCCCGAACTTGCCAGGCATTCATCCCAGGGAATCGATGGCTGCCGTGATGATTTCACGCGCGGCTGAGCCGTAGACCGCCAGTTCGGCCAGGTCACTGAACGTCTTGGCATACATGGCAAGTTCATGCCTCTGCACGACGGTCAGGTGGGCCGAAACGAGCTCGACGTTCACGGTCTCGTCGTCGTAGAGGAAGAATCCCTCGACAGGCCACAGGTTTGAACGGTCCGCGTCCTGGGGGATGATGCCGATGCTTACCGAAGGGACGGCCATAGCGCTGAGTAGGTAGCCCAGTTGGCCCGCCATGACGTCGGTGCCGCCAATGCGGTATTTCAGCACGCTCTGTTCTAGCAGAATGGCGAAGGTGTGCTTGCCGTAGATGACCTTCTGCTTCTCCATGCGCACCGCGACGGCTTCGTCCACGTCGTCGATGAGCCCTCTGCGATTGCGGATCGCAGTTAGAAGCGCCCGGATGTAGGAGGCCGTCTGCACGGGGCCAGGGATCAGCCAAGGCGAATAAATTCGGAACCGCTGGGTGCGTTCCCAGAGGGGAAGGACGGATTCCTGGGCCCGCTTGAGTCCGCGGCCCTCCATCTTGCCCCACTCGACGTACATGCCCTCGATTCCGCGGGCGGTCTCGATGAGGTCTTCGGCTGCGCTTTCGTTGCCGCACGCCGAGCACCACGCGCGAATGTCGCGCTCCGAGATCGCGCGTTTCCCGCTCTCGAAGCGCGACGGTTTCGACTCATGCCATTCCAGAATCTCGGACAACCCGCGCTTGGTGAGTCCGGCATTCTCTCGGATACGCGCAAGGCGGCGCCCAAGTTCTTTACGGGCTTCCTCGACGCTCGAAGATGGCGATGTCATGGTGATGTGTCGCAGTTGGAGCCGTTAGATCAGCTCGAACTCTGCGTGCGGCGTAGCCCGCCTCCAGACAGCCTCGAAGGCCGAGTCGCAGAGCTTCACCACCTCCGGGTCGTCCGTCAGCTCCAGCCTCATGTTCTCGCCCTCGCCGTCGAAGTGGTTGACGAGGACCAGGCTGGAGTCGAACAGCCAGAAGTCGTTCCCCGGAAGGGCCAGTCCCGTCGCATCGCGACGCGAGAGCCAACGCACGGCCTCACCGGCCGCGATATTCAGCCCCTCCGTCACGTCGTGCTCGAAGCGGATGTACTCGCTGACGGGGGTGGAGACGATGCGGGCACGTCGAACCTCAACACCCCGTGTCGTCGCTTCCGTGACGATGGCGTGCCAGTCGGCCCAGCGCTCAGCCGGGTCGAGAACCATGCCGGCCCGCCAGTCGATGAACGCCTGGTCGGACTTCATGTAGGCGTCGCGCATCTCCAGATGGACCGCGGTCCTCTGGCAGTCGCGGAACAGCTCCTCAAATGACGGGGTCCGCGTCATCCCGCTTCACCTCCAGGTCGGCGCCCATGGCGGCCTGCATCTCCAGGAAGAACTGCACCACACGCCGAGGGATCTCCACCACCGACTCGTGGTCGGGGATGTCCATCTGCTTGAGGTGCGCGGCGTCGCTCACCTTCCACCCCTGTACGAGGTACGTGTCCTTCTCGTCGTCGAGGTAGATGGTGGGCGAACCACCGCTGGGGCTCTCCGGGTCTTTGCCGAGCTTAATCAGGGCCATGATGACCTCCTCGATCGTCGGTGACGAGCCGTGTGCCAGAGCTTGCCCGCGACACTGGTGTGAAGCGAGGAACTTGCCAGAACTTGCCAGGACTTCAGCGAAAACCCTATGACGACCGAGACGCGGAGACGAGCAGTTGATCAGCCGCCAGAAGGCTGAGCTGGCCGGATACAACTGCTCGATACCGCGCCTCCGCCTACGCGGTCACCTCCAGCTCGGCATAGCCGTCCACGTAGTCAACGCCGTTGAGCCAGGCCGCGAGCTTGCCGACGCCGCGTTCGAGCCGGTAGCGCACCGCGCGGTCCGTGATGGCGTCGCGGGCGGCGATCAGCTCGTCCGGCCAGTCCAGGGCGTACCGCAGGAACAGGGCCCGACGCTCCCCGCGCGAGAGGTCGCAGGCGACCCACGCCTGCCGGATGTCGGCGAGGTGGGCGAAGAGCGTGCCGGCCGTTCGTGGGTCGACGGAACCTTTCGGCATGTCAGCGTCCGGGGCAGTGGGGTTGCGGATGCCGTACGCGGCCGTCGCGTCCCACACGGCCGGGAGCAGGTGCTCGACGAGGCGCCGTTCGTACCGGCTCACACCCGCTCCCGGTCCGAAGCCGCACAGACGGCCTCGTAGGACACGTGACGGGCGCGGTGCCGGGCTTGCGTCTTGACCTGGTCGGTGAGGTCCAGGACGAGCCGGTGGTGCAGGACGCCGGGACCCAGCTCCGGGTCGGCGAGACAGCCGCGCACCATGTCCGCCTTCGTCGCCAGCAGGAGAAGGGCTTCCTGGAACGCGTCGTCGTACTCCATCGTGAGCCGGGTCCCGTACCCGTCCGCGACCCGACGGGCAGCCCGGCCGGCAATCCCCTCGGTCTCACGGGTGATGACGGACCAGTCCGCGGATTCGTTCACCGGACCACCTCCTTGACCGGGACCGCTCCGTCCTTGGTGACCATGACCATCAGGCCCGGGGCGCCACGGGTGCCCGTGCGGTGCCGCCACCACGTGCTCTCGGACTCAAGGGCCGGGACCTGGATGAACGTCCTCGGCCCGTCGGTGTCGACGAACTCGTGGTGAAGGTGACCGGCCAGCAGGACGTCGGCCTGGTGCATGGCCGAGGTCTTGTCGAAGGACTGGCCCTTCCACCACTCGAAGTGCCGGCCGGGCTTCCACTGATGCCCGTGGGCGTGGGCGATCACGGTCCCCGAGCATTCGACCACTACGGTCAGCTCGTCGTTGTCCGGGACGAACACCTCGACGTGCTCGTAGCCTTCACCGGCCAGCGACAGGGCCTCGGCGACCGAGACCAGGGCGTCCGTGTCGTGGGAGTCGTCATACCGCGTGACGCCGCGTCCGTTGGGGCGGACGGCCTCACCGTGGTTCCCGGGGACGGCGACGACCGTCAGGCGGGTGGCGTACGGGGCGAGCTTCAGGATGGCATGCGCCATCAGGCGCCGGGTGAGGCGGATCTGCTCGGTGAGGGTCAGGCCGGTGCGCCAGGTGTTCGCGCCGCCCTGGGATACGAAGCCCTCGATGTGGTCGCCGAGCCAGCAGAGGTGGACGTGGTCGATGGTGAAGCGCAGGCGGTACTCGGACAAGAGGTCCGCGGCCTTGTCGATGCAGTCCATTGCGCGGCGGAGGGTGCCTTCGGGGCCGTCGCCGTCCATCTTGCCGAACTGCATGTCTCCGAGCGCGACTACGTACGTCCACTCGCCCTCGGTGTCCAAGGCGGTGCGGACGGGCGGGATGTGCTGGTCGAAGACGGTCAGCAGCTCGTCGACATCGAGGCGCGGGGTCGGCGGGTTCTTCCTGCGAGTGAAGGAGAAGCGGGTGCTCACGCCCGGCTCTCCGTTCGGCATGGTCCACTCGCTCGACCTGAAGCCCGAGACCTCCCAGTCGCCGGGGTCGAGGCGGTGCGCGCGCAGGACGTCGGCCGCCGACGAATCGGGGTCCATCTCAGCCGGGCCCCGCACGGTGACCTCGGCGGAGTCCCCGGAGACCTCGATCTGGCGGGTGTAGTCGCGGTCGGGGTCGGCCTGACGGGCGGGTGAGGGCGGTGGGGTGGGTGTGGCCAGCAGGTCGGCCAGCAGAGTGTCAGTCACAGGTTAACTAATCCTCCATGAGAGAGCGTCGATACGTGCGGATGGTGGATGCGCTGACGGCGTGGCCGTGCTTGCGCAGCACGAGGGCGAGCCGCTCGGCCGAGGAGCCGTCCAGGAGCCGGATCACCACGGACTCACGCTCGTCAGGCTCCAGCTCGTCATAGATGCGCTGAAGGGTCGGGCCTGGGTTGCCCGGCAGACGCTCGCTCACTGGCCCCCTCGCTCCAGGTGCTCGATCGCGGCAACCGCGTATGCAGCGATCTCGATGAGGAGATGCTGCGCGTAGGCGCGACTGTCCTCGGCTTCCTCGTCCTCAAAGTCGATGGCCAGCGCCTTGAACATCCGGCTGACGAGGTGGGAGTCGAATCCGTCTCGCGACGTGCGTTCGCGGTCCGCGTGGATGAACCCCCAATCGGTTCCACGCAGTTCGAAGTAGGCGCGGCCGTGCTCGGGTACCTCGCCGCCCCGGAATGGCAGGTCCGACCTGTCGATCTTTAGGCGAGTAGCTTTCACCTCGGCGAGAATCTGCGTAGGCAAGTCCGTCTTGCGTGCCGGCCGCTTTGCCGCCGTCTTCGTCGTGGTCGTCTCGGTCACCCCTTGTCCTCCTTGGCTATGTCGAGGAGGGCCTGAGCGCCTCCGTGCAGATAGGTCTCGGTCACGTCGCCGACCCGCAGGCGCATCGCCCTGGCGGAGCGAGGGAGGGCGCGGCAGACCTTCGCGGTGAAGTCGCTGCCCGCGTCGTCCGGGTCACCCCACACGCGTACGACGTTGAACCCGGCCAGCATCCGTCGATGGCGCGGAAGCCAGAGTGCGGCGCCGGGGATCGCCGTGGCGTACAGCCCGATCCTCCGCAGCACGATCCGGTCGAGTTCGCCCTCGGTGACGTCGATGGTGTCCGCGGCCTGGTGGATCGAGTCCACGCCGTACATGCGGGGCGGGTCGTCCTTGAGCGAGTTGTACTTGCCGTGGAAGTGGGCCCGATGATCGTGCTCTTCAAGGCAGCGGAACCGGAGGGTCAGCGGGTGGCCGTCGTGGGCCAGGTAGGGAATCGCGAGCATCCCGCGAAAGCGCTCGTGTCCTGGGAAGGCGTCGTCACCGACGACGCCAAGCCGGTACGTATCCGCCTCGGACTTTCCGATCCCGCGATTGAGAAGGTACCGCGCGGCGTCCGCCGTAAGTGCTGCCTGATAGGTGCTCGTCGCCTCCTCCAGCATCGCTCGTTGCGAGGCCGAGAGAGGCTGCAAGGGACTTGGCTCCGACAAAAGCTATCTCGTTCCCGTTGACGGTCGTCTCGTAGTGAATGATGAACTCGTAGCTGTCCCCGCTCGCCTGGCAGGAGTGGCATTTCCAGAGCTGCCGGTCGAGGTTGTAGGAGAAGCTCGGGGTCCTGTCCTCATGGAAGGGGCAGGGGGCCATGCCTGTGGCCCGCTCTGGGTTGTAGTCGAGGTCGTAGTGGCCGAAGACCGCTTCGAGGGCGGGCTTCTCCTCGCGGTCCTCGTAGCGGCCCCGGTCGATTCGCCTGATGTTCACGGCAGCATCCAATCCAGGTCTTCCATGGGGACCTCGAAGAACTCTTCGATCTCGAAAATCGTCTGGGCGTCGAATTCGTAGTCGCCCAGGCAGTCGAGGAACGCCTCGAAGGCGAGGATCTCGAACTCGATCAAGCGATTCGCTCCCCTCGGAAGAACCCGCCGCCCGGATCAAATCCGAGACCGGTCAGCCCGTCCGGGGCGGCGAATTCCTCAAAGAAGGACTCAAGTTCAGCTTGGAGCCTGACGAGTTCTGCCTTCTCCTCGTGGGTGATCACTCGGGGTCCAGGTCGAAATACTCTTCAACCGTGGTCAGTACGAACGCCTTCCTCCACGACTTTCCGCGCCGCTTCACCACCACGACCGACTCGACGACGTCCGGGTCCAGGCCGCGGTGCTTGGCGAAGTTCTCGCGCTCCCGCATCGCCTCGTCCAGGAAGGGGCCGGGGGTGAACTTCGCGTTCTTCGCCTCGATCACGAGGTACTGGCCGTCGGACTCTCGGACGACGAGGTCGCCCTCGTCTTCGATGCCGGCCAGGCGGAGGCTCTCTACGTCCTCCCCGGCGGCCCGCAGCCCCTCGCGCAGGTCCGTCTCCCACTGGGCGCCCTTGCGCCGGTTCGCGCGGTTGCGGCTCGCTATTTCAGTCACAGGTTAACATACTCCCCTAAAGGAAACCCGCTTCTGCGGGTAGCTACAGGTTAACACGTTGGGCGTTTTCGAGCACCTTCGTTGGCGACCACGGCTGCGCGGCCGAGGCCAGCGGCACCCGCCGCTCCAGGCGGGAGAACCTCGTCGACTCCGGGTGGCAGCGCATCGACGCGTACCGCTTCGCGGTGGGGTCGCAGGGGCCCATCCTTTGCTTGATCACGGCCACCCGGTACTCCAGGCTGGTGGGGTCCAGCGCCACGGACAGGCTCAGCTCGGGTTTCTCGCTCAAGCCGCCCTTGACCTGGTCGCGGGACGGCGGCGCCCACGGATCGCTCTTGGCTTCCCAGCTCTTGTCGCTGGCGTGGTGCAGGACCATCACCGTCGCCCCCGTCGCGCGGGCCAGCTCGGTGAGCCCGCTCATCACGGCCATCTGCTCGGTGTAGTCCGATTCCGCGGAGTCGAAATCCATGAGGTTGTCGAAGACGATGAGCTGGGGAAACGCGTCCCATAGCTCGATGAAAGCCTCCAGCTCCTCGTCCACGGCCTTCCAGGTGATCGGGCTGCCGAACGCGAAGGTGATCCGGCTTCCGGCGAGGGCGGAGAGGTACTCCTGCCGATGCCGGCCGCCTGCGGCCATCCCGGCCTCCACCATCTCCGTGGAATCGCCGGTCGCCATGCTGGCCAGCCGGGACGACGCGGTGAAGGCGGACATGTCCGCACTGAAGTACAGGGTCGGCAGGTTCATCATGGCGGCCCAGTACAAGGCGAACCCGCTCTTCTGGGTGCCGGACCGTCCGGCGATCATGATGACCTCACCATGGCGCGGGCGGCAGCCCAGGCTGTACAGCGCCTCGAACGCCTCGACCCTCGGCAGCTCCTTGCCGGACTCGGCGTGCAGGGCCAGCGACCGTGCAGGGGTAAGCAATCTGCTCCTCCTTCCAGAGGCGAGGGGGCCGGTCCGTTCGACCGGCCCCCATCCGGCGTGCGTCAGTCGAAGTCGGGCGCCGAGGCGACGGCGGCGCTCACCGCGGCCTCCCGCTTCGTGGCGTAGTCGATGACGGCCTGGCGGACCGTCGCGTCGCTCACCGGACGCCACACCCACGCGGGATGCGCGCCGGGGCGCTTCGGGGGCACCTGTGTCACGGTGGCGATGGTGGCGCTTCCGACGACCGTCTCCAGGTCGCGGGCGAGGAGCGTCTGCTCCACGCGCGTGCCCTTGTTGACCTCGGGGGTGGCGCTGTCGAGCTGCTCGCGGGTCTTGAAGATCGCGATGTCGCAGAGCACCGAGTCCTTCGGGCCGTTCGGCGTGGGCCGCTGGCGGTCGAAGCTGTTGACCTCGATGAGGATCGCGACGGCGTCCTGGGCTTCCTTCGGCTTGAACCAGCCGCCGCCCTGGGTGGGGATGTCCTTGAAGGTGAGGGTCACTAAGTCTGTCTCCTGCTGTTCGGTTACTCGTTGGTGTGCTGGGCGGGCGCCGGGTCCGCCTCGGTGTGGAAGGGCACCCCGTACGGGGCGGCTATCCAGCTCCAGATGGACGCCGCGAGCAGCGCTGCGGCGACGGTGAGGACGAGGGCGGGGCGGCTCATGCGGCCTTCAGGGCCCGGCCCTTGGCCTTGTACGCGGCCATAACGCCCTCGTCGGAGAAGAAGGTCTGGTTGGCGGCCCACAGGCGCTGGAGGTCGGCGATCGAGGTCTGCTTGTCGATCTCGCCGAGAATCCAGCCGCTGGACTCGTCCTTCTGTGCCGGCCGGTCGTTCTGGGCCTCGGCCCACGGGTCGGCCGCGCTCGTCGGCGCGGAGTCCGCGGAGGTCTGGGGGATGACCCGGCCGCCGAGGAGTCCGGCGATGTTGCCTGCACCGTGGGCCATGCTGGTCGCTTCGACTACCAGCTCGCTGAGGGTGAGACTAGTTACAGGTTCACTATCGAAGCCGAAATATTCGATAATCTGTCCCCGGATGACCGGCGGGGCTCCCCGGAAGACGGCCCACGTGTCCTCGTGGCCTCGGCCGTACTTGATCGTGACGCTCATCGTGCTCTCGGTCGACTGACTCACTCCGTCCCTCTCGGATTGTTGTTACAGGTTAACACATTGGGTGTGACTAGGCGGCCAGTGCTTGCGTGATCCGGCTCACCCACGGCCTCATCGCGGTCCGTACGGCCCGCATCTGGCGGATGTCGCGCGCGAGTACGGCGGCTCGCCAGCCGATCTCCAGATCCACCCAGTACAGCGTGCACTCGCCCATCCCGGCGGGCAGGTGGATGATGATGCCCCAGCGCTGCGACACCTCCGGCAGTGGCCGGTACGCCTTCGCCGCCTCTGCGGCCGGCACGACCTTGCGCTTCCACGAGGCCAGGGCCTTCTTGTCTGCGGTGTCCACGGGGTGCAGGCCGTAGTCGTAGAACTCGCCCCGGCTGTAGACGGCGAGCTGCGAGGCCATCTTCAGGGCCCCGTACTCGACCGACCCCGTCTTCAGGTCGCCGATGAACAGGCCCTCCAGGTGCTCGCCGTCCGGGCCGGGGCCGCTGTAGGAGAGCAGGCGGTCGAAGGTGCCTCCGGTGCCCAGTTCGGGCACGACGACGAACTGCTCGACCGCCCGCACGTCGAAGGCGGTCGTCTCGGCCATGTAGGCGGCCATGTCGCGCACGTCGGACGGTGAGGCCGAGGCCGGCAACGGCTCTCCGCGGTCGACGTATTCGGACAGGGTATGCAGGTGCGTGCCCCGTTCGCGTTTGTCGTGAGCTCCGGAGAGGTCCACCGCGCGGTCGGCCAGGGCGTTTAGGCGCCGCTTGTCCTCCGGGTTCTCGGGGTCCAGCTCGCGCGCCGCCTCCAGCAGGGACGGCCGTCGGGCTGTGCCCACCAGGGTCATGCGTCTGCCCCAGGCGGCGAGTGCCGTCTTGTCCTCGATCGCGTCGATGAACGTGGTCGTCCTGGTCAGCGCCTTCGGCTTGCCGCCCTCCTTCGGGATGACCAGGGGCCGGTCCCAGCCGTCACGCGGGACGTCCGGCGCGGCTCTGGGGATGTCTACGAACTGCACTCGCTGTTCTCCTCCTCGGGGTCGAACTCGAACCGGGCCAGCTCCATGCGGATGCGCCCGTCTTCCAGGAAGAACGGCTCACCTTCGTCCTCGTCCAGCGGCTCCAGGCCCAGGGCCCGTATCGCTTCGAGGGCTGAGCGCACCCCTGCGGGTCTCACGTCCTGGTCGAGGGTCATGTGGTACTCCCACGCCTCGTCGTTGACGTAGAGCGCGACGCCCTTGGCGACGCGCGTGGTGTCCCCCCGGGACACAGTTGCGCTCATCAGGTAGGTCTCTCTGTGAACCTGTGACTTCACCAGTTGTACGTCGATTGTGAACCTGTGTCAACTGGCGTCATCACTCCCCGGGCAGCTCCCCTGACCTGCCCCCTAGGGGTGGTCTAAACCTTATGTGGAGTGCATGATTCCGAACTCAGCCTGAAGAACGAGAAGCCCCCGCCGGCAGTCCGACGGGGGAATGATACGAACGGGTGTTCGAGTATGACTCAGTCCTGAGCCTTGCGGCCGGTGGCCACGGTGGGCGGGTGAATCAGCTCGTCATCGTCCTCGGTGCGCGGGATCAGGAACCATCCGTCGGGCGTCTCCGGGTCGTAGTGCACGACGAGCCCCTTGGCCCGCAGCTCCTTCTTCCAGGAGGCCAGCCGCTTCTCGTCCGTCTCCGTCAGCTTCTTGCCGGCCCGCCGTCGCCCCTCGGCTCGAAGCATCATCACCGGGTACTCGTACCGGTGCTCCTCCTCGACCTTCCAGGGGATCAGCTCGGCATTCCGAACGTTTCGGCGCGGCAGCTTCTTGCGACGGCGGAACGTGGACCACATCGCCTTGGTGGTCTCGGTGTTGTAGTTCTCCTTGTAGAACTCGATCATCCATGCGTAGGTCTTCCCCTCGAAGAACCACTGCATGACCTCGTCCTCGTCGACGATCTTCTTGGCGCCCATCTTCCTCCTTTCGTCGCGCAACCTGTCATCCTTCGGGATGATCACTGACTTCGGCCATGGTTGCGTAAGGTTCACTGAGCTGTCAAACTGTGACCACTACAAGATCACCGGTGCTCGAACACCGGCTCAGACGCAGATGTGGCCCCGGCTTGCGCTCGAACGCTGCCCAGGGCCACAGCCGTGAGTGCTCGAACACTCTCGGCGTACACAAGGAGAAGAGACCTCCACGTGCGTATCCAGCGTACTCCGCGGCGTGCCAATTTCACGATCGTGGGCAACGACGTGCTCCGCAACAGGAGCCTGTCCTTCACGGCCCGAGGCATCCTCGGCTACCTGCTCAGCCTCCCGGACGGGGCTGATGAGGACGTGCGCAAGCTCGCCGACAAGAATCCGATCATCGGGCGCGACGGCATCAAGGCGGCCGTGGACGAGCTGATCGAGGCGCGGTACTACTTCCGCCACACCTACCGGAACAGCCAGGGCCAGGTGCGGACGGCCGTCTACGTCTTCGACACCCCGCAGGACTCCTTCACGCCGCTTCCCGACCTGCCGGGAACCGGCCCGGCGACCCCCGGGACACCGGGAAGGCTCCCTTCGGTCGGTAAGGATCTTGAGTCTAAGAACGAGACCAAGACCCCTCCCCTCTCCCCGGCCGCAGCCGTCCAGCCTCCCGTGGAGCGGGAGGGCGACAACGTCCAGGAGCGCGAGGCCGCCCGCCTGCTCGGCGGCCTCGGCTCCATCGACAGCCGCCTGGCCCTGTCCGCCAAGCAGGCCACCGCGCTGATTCCCCTCGCCGTCCAGTGGCTCCACCGTGGAGCAACGAACGCGGAGATCACCGACGCCCTCACGCAGGGCCTCCCGCCGCGCGTCTACTCCGCGGCCAAGCTGATCAGCGACCGCCTGGGCCGCAAGCTGCCCGCACCCCGTCGCCAGTGGAAGTCGTACGCGGACTGCGAGACCAGCGGCTGTGGCCGCCTCCTGCCCGCAGAGCAGGACTCCGGCATCTGCCGACACTGCGCCCTCGGCACCGTCGACACGCCTGCGCCGACCGCGACCGTGCCCGACATCAGCGGCCCCAACGCCGCCTGGCACGCTGCCCGCGCCGCCATGCGCGCCGCCTGATCGGCCCCCTCGACTCCTCCTCGCACCACCCCGAAAGGCACAGCCATGCCCCAGCACAACCGCCTGCCCTGGTACGCGTACGTCGTCGGCGCCGTCGTCCTCATCGTTGCCCTGGCCATGTCCGCCCCCGGCGAGTACCAGCTCGCCCGCACCGCCGGATGGGGCGAGTGGGTCGCGGCCGGCATGCCGGTCTGCATGTCCGTCTACACGGCCTTTGCCGTCTGGTTCGTCGAGACCCGGCGCAAGGGGGAGAAGGGCCGCGGGACCGCCATCGTCGGCGCCGTCCTGGCCCTCGCGATGACCTTGTCCGGCCAGGTCGTCGCCCACTGGATCTCCGCCGGATACATGGGCTCGTCAATGGCGCTGACCGCCGCAGTGTCCGCAGTGCCCTCGATCGTCGTCGGCCATGTTGCCCACATGATTATCCGAGCCGCCCGCCCAGCCCCCGTGGCCGAGCAGCAGGCCGACCAGGTCGAGGACCCGGAGCCGATACAGCCCACCCTCGACGAGGAGCTGCCGGTCGACGAGGTCGCCAAGGCCCGCCAGCGCCGCAGCCCCGGCCGCCCCGGCCCCTCGATCGAGGACCTGAAGAGCGCTGCCCGGACCATCAAGGCCGAGGGCAAGAAGGTCACGGGCCCGGCCCTGGCCAAGGCCATGGGCCGCGACCGCCGTCAAGGCTCGCGCTACCTCCAGCGCCTCAACGAGGCATCGACCGGCTGAGTCAAACCGCCCACCCCTCGCCGTACGGGACAATCCCGAAGTCGATGTCCCGTACGGCGAGGAGACACAAGAAGTGGAAGTACAGGTCACCGTGCTCATCTGTGACGTATGCAAGAAGCGGGACGTGCCCGCGAAGAAATACCTCCTGGCCATCGGGGAATCCGAGCCGAAACGGCGCGACCTGTGCGACGAGGACGCCGCCCCCGTACTCGCCGCGTTCGGCCTGCCGGCCGAGCCGGTCGCGGAGACGGCCCCCGAGCCCGAACAGCCGCCGACCCCCGCCAAGAAGACCCCCGCCAAGAAGACGGCCGCGAAGAAGACGGCCGCGAAGAAGACGGTCGCCAAGAAGACGGTCGCCAAGAAGACGACAGCGAAGAAGACGGCAGCGAAGAAGACCCTGGGCGCTCGGACGATGACGCTGGAGGAGATCGAGGCCGAGAAGGCGAAGGCGGCGGCGGGAACGTCCTGAAACGCGAGAAGGCCCCCGCCGACCACGAGGGTCGGCGGGGGACCGGTACTACTGAGGCTCCTCCTCGGAGCTGTCCTCGCTCGGCGCGACGACGCCGAGGGCGGTGAGGATCTGCACGATCACGGCCACCTCCGGACTGTCGGCGTAGACGATGGACGCGATACTCACGATCACACCCAGCGCGGCGAGGGCCGCGCCGACGCGCGAGCGGTAGCGGACTGGAAGCAGGGCGACCAGGCTGATCGGCTTGAAGCCGGGGGTCTTCATCTTGCTCATCGGCGACCCGCCAGCTTCTGGAGAGCGACGAAGCCGGTCGGGCCGATCTTCGGGTCATGGGTCACACCTGCGGACCGGTACCGCGGATTCGCGTCGTGGAATCGCGCGACAGACCGCTGCGTCTCCGGGCCGTACAGGTCGGTGACCGCACCCTTGATCGGGCCGAAGCCCGCCTTGATGAGGAGCTGCTGAAGCTCGCGGACCTGGGCGTGCCGACTGCCGGGCTTCACGCCCGCAGCCAGAGCCACGATGTTCGAGGTGGGCTTGGCCGGCACGTCGTCCTTGCCCTTGTAGGCCGGGTCTGCCGAGACGATCCCTGCGGAGAAGCGCGGGTATCCGTACCCGTACACGTAGGAGCTGCGGCGCTCGCGCTTCTTCAGGTAGACGCCGTCGCCCTCGGCCGAGCCGTCGGCGTTGGTGTTGCCCTCGACGGTGTAGACGAACTGGTCGTCGTAGTCGTAGACGAGGCCGGTGTGGCTGCCGCCGTTCGGGCCGAAGAAGACCTGTGCTCCGATCGCCGGGTAGGCGCTCCATCGGCCGCGCTGCTTGAACCAGGAGACGCCGGTCGCGCAGGACGCGGTGCGCGGGTAGAGGTCGGCGAGTCCCGCCTTCAGCGCGCACCAGGACACGAAGGTGGCGCACCATGCCTGATTCTGGCTCCACTCCAGGCCGGGGACGGCCGGGGAGAACTTCTGCGAGTTGTTCCAGTGGCCGCCGGACTTGCCCTCGTGGTAGCCGACTTCGTTCTTGGCGATCTTGATTATGGTCTGGACATCACTCAAGGGTGGAACTCCTTCAGGGCATGCGAAAGGCCCCGTCCGAATGGGCGGGGCCTGGGTCTTGGTGGTGGGGACTTAAGGGGTGGGGACAGAACTCGTCAGGTGCGCGTCGAGACGCTCCGCCACGGCGAGCCGCTCGATGCGCTCGTGGGACAGATCGGCCCGCAGGTCCCGGATGTCCCGGCTGTGCGCGGCCTGTCCCTCCAGGACGCGGTCGAGTCCCGTAATGACCCGGTCGACGTCGTCGCGCAGGTTGGTGGAGTGGTCGTTGGAGACCTGGTCGCGGGCCTCCTGGGCGTGGGCGCGGACCTCGGCCAGGGCCGTCCCCTGGCGGCGGACCAGCTCCACGAGGACGCCGACCAGGGCCACCGTGACGGCCCCGCCTGCGGAGACGAAGGCGACCTGGACGGACGGCTCAAGAGGCACGAGCCAGCTCCTCGACTCGGGCCTCCAGGCGGGCGATCCGGGCAGACTGGTCCTGGACGACGGGGAGGAGGGCCACGCCGAGGAGGTCGTACCGCAGCGCGTCGATGCGGCCCTCCTCGTCGTACGTGACGATCTCGGGGAGCGTCTCCGCGACCTCCTCGGCGATCAACCCGAATTCGTCCCGCCGGGCCTCCGGCTTCTCCTCGGTCGGCTTGCGGTCGTAGACCCGGGGACGCAGGGACAGAACCGACTCGGGGTCGATGGCGATGTCCCGGACGTTTTCCTTGTAGCGGATCGAGGAGGTGTTGCGGCAGAAAGTCCCGTCGCCCTCCACCCAGACCGCGTACCAGGTCCCCGAGCCGGAAGCCGAGTTGGAGTGCGGCTTCTTCGACCCGTTGGCCCACGAGATCGTGTCCCCGGCCTCCAGGTAGCCGGAGTGGGAGTGGCCCGACGGCGGAAAGGTGGTCGGCTTCGAGGTGATCGAGGACCAGGTGTGTGCGTGCGTCGCGGGCGGATACGTGGACGGCGTGCCCGTGACGTCGCTCCACGCATGCTTGTGCGCCGTCGGCGGCAGCGAAGAAGGGCGGCCGGTGAGGTCGTCCCAGGCGTGGGTGTGGGAGGACGGCGGGAAGCTGCTCGGCTTGCCGGTCAGGCTCGACCAGGAGACCGAGGCCACGAGCGGCGACCAGGCGGCGCCATCCCAGAACTCCCAGGTGTCGGTGTCGTAGTTCAGCCCCAGCTTTCCGAAGCGTGGCACGGTGGGACGGGTGCGGTTCGTCCAGGCGCCCACCGTGTTGCCGACGAAGGCGCGCTCCTTGTCCACGGCCGCCGCAGTGATGGCGGTGATGTTGGCTCCCACGGTGATCGTCGCGAGCGGGAGTTCGTACACCCCCGTGTCCGTCTGGGTGGGGGAGGGGACGGTGCCGCCCGCCGCTCCCTGAAGTACGGCCAGGACGATGCTGTTGGCCGCAGGGTCCAGGCGCAGGACGACGCGATCGGACCGCGCGGACGTGCCGGCCGTCGCGATCGTGAGCGTCTCGACTGCGGTGGAGAGCACGGCGTGCCCACGCAGGATGGCGAAGCCGGGCTGGACCTTGACGGTCATCGTGGCGCCGTCCGCGCTGACGCTGAAGCTGCTGGCGGTGGTCGACGAGGCGACGCCGCTGTCTACGGCCTCGCGGAAGAGCTGAGAGAACTGGCTCTCCGTGACTGTCTGGCCGTCGAAGGGGTAGGACGTGATCGCCACGTGGGGCGGTCTCCTTTCAGAGGGACTGGTCTTCGGCTGCGCGAAGGAGGGGGAGCGCGGACTCCAAGTCGACGGGCAGGGCGCCGCGGACTGCTGTGACCGCAGCGCGCAGGATGGCCTCCCGCTCGGCGGCCGTCAGGTCGGGGTAAGAGGCGTGGGGTTCGCTGATCGTCACCTCGACGGTGCCGAAGACCTTCTGCACTTCGCCGACGGGGTGCACCGGGATGGTGGCGGAGATGGGCTTCACGGGGTCCTTCCTCCGTCACGCCACGGCAACCCAGAAGCGGTTAGCGCCGTTGAGCATGGACGAGACGGTGATCGAGGCGGGGGCGGTGGTGCCGCCCGATGCGTAGTAGCCGAAGCGGCGCGTCGTGTTGAGTCCGAAGAAGTTGGGCGGCGCCCCGGCCGACGACTCGCTGGCCAGGAGCATCGGCCCGTCGCCAGCGGTCGTGTTGTACGTCATCCGCCAGGCGACGTAATGGACGCCAGGGGCCAGCGTGACCGCAGAGGCAAGGGGTGAGCTGATGGCCGCTCCGCCGCCCGTGTGGACCTCGGCGGGCTCGTACGTCGCCGTGGACAGGTCCCCGGTCGCCCCGACGCGTGTTCCGGAGGCGTTGTAGATCGCTGCCCAGGACCCGGACGTCAGGCCGCCCGCGTAGCCGGTGGCGTGCCACACGATCCGGCTGACCTGGGTGGACTGCCGCAGGCGGACGGCGGTGACGCGGATGGGGCCCGAGCCCGGGAACAGGCCGGTGCTGTTGGCCAGTGCCGGGTCGAACGCCCAGGCCGCCAACCCGTGGTCCTCCGGCCCCCACTCGTCCGGCAGCAGGTCGGGGACCTGGGCGGCCGGCACGCGGCCGGAGGAGTCGAGGGAAGCGACACCGTTCGCGGTGCCCCGGGTGCTGGCGGCGAGGGCCGCGACGTCGCTGGCTGTCAGGGTGACGGCGGGGCCGTCCTTGCCGTTGACCGAGGTCACCGTTCCTGCCGGTGCGCTGCCGGGGACGATGACCGACCCGTCGCCCTGGCGGATCTTGAGCACGCCGCCCTCGGAGTAGGCGATGACGCCGGTCGAGGTGGTGGTGCTCGTGGTCGGAACGGTGGCCGCGTCCTTGAGCGCGATGACCCCTACGCCTCCGCCGGTATCGGCGTAGGCGTCCCCGATGCGAAGGGACTTATCGACGTACACGTTGGCGGTGGGGAACCGCAGGCTTCCGGTTGCCCGGACCTCCATGAGGTTGGTCGTTTTGTCGGCCGCCTTGACGACCAACGGCATCTCGGACGACCCGGAGGGCAGGGTGATGACCGCCGGGCCAGTGGCCGGCACGGCGTCGAGGTCGGCTGCGGTGAGGGTGACCGCCGAGCCCGCCTTGCCGTTGACGGAGGCAACGCCGCCCGCGTCGCCCTTGGGGCCCTGCGGCCCGGTAGCCCCTGGAGCGCCTTGCGGTCCGCGCAGGTTGCCGACGGGGTTGCCCCAGCCGCTCGCGCCGCGCTGCCAGATGTCCCCGGTGTCCGTGCGCAGGAGCATGTCGCCGGGGCGGGTGTCCGCGCTGGAGGTCGACGCGGTGTTCATGTACCAGGCGGCGCCCCTCACGTCCCCGGACACCTTCGACCAGACGCCCGCGGATTTCGTCCAGTAGGTGACTGTGGTGCTCGTGACGCCGAGGAACGTCGTCGCCGTGGTCTGTATGTAGAAGTCGCCGTCCCGGCCGAGTCCGGTCTCCGGGGCGGCCTGTCCGGTGAAGACCGCGCTGCCCGGGACGCCTGCGGCGCCCGGAGCGCCCGCTTCGCCGCGTGGCCCGGCGGGGCCTGCTGGTCCGGTGTTTCCTGCGGGTCCGGCGGGGCCTGCTGCGCCGGTCGGGCCGACGACGCCCTTGTCTTCCGGGGCGGGCCAGACGGTGAGTCCCATCAGGCCACCTCCACGCCGCTGATGTGAACGAGGGCCGGGGTGGCGTTGCCCTGCACGTCGATCTTGTCGCCCGCAGCGAGTACCTGTCGCACGTCGAGAGCGAGGACGCCGCCCGGCGCGATGCCGACGTTGGACAGGAGCGGGACGCCTCCCAGGCGCACGGTGACGCTGGCGGCGCTGGCGGCCGGGTTGGTGGCGACGATGTTGGTGATGATCGCGACGCCGGACGGCGGCACGGTGTAGACGGTGGTCATGCCGGCCGGAAGTGCGGACCGGTAGAAAGCCTTGGGCGTATTCGCCACTAGAAGACCCCCATGAGGCTCAGGAGTTGTCCGGCAGGGTCAGAGCCGCCCTCGGCGGTGCGCTCCAGCGCGGAGACGCGGCGCTCGGTGCTCTGCGCGTGCCGGGTGGATGCTGCGCGCGGGTTGAAGCCGGTCGGGTCACCGAACAGGGCGCCGACCTGGAAACCCTGGTCACCCGCCTTGAGGACCAGGCCGGTCACGGGGGCGGTGAGTTCCTGGCCGCCCGCGATGACGCAGACACGATCGCCAAGGCCCCAGTCCTTGCCGAACTCCATGGCGCTGTCGGCCACCGGTACGGCCTGGACGGCGGTCCGGGTGAAGCCCTCGTCCGCCAGCAGCTCGTCGCCCGCCTGCTTCAACTCGGCCTTGTCGTCGGTGTTGCGCTGGTCGACGAACCGCTCGATACGGCGGCCCCAGTCCCCCTCGGCCTCTACGGAGGCGGCGTTGTCGACGGGGACGAAGGTGCGGTCGGCCTGCTCGCCCTGGCCCGCCACGATGACGCGGGTCGCGCCAGGCGTGGAGACCGCGACGCGCTGTCCGGCGAGAGTGCCGGCCAGCACGTCGAGCCTGACCTCGCGGGTCCGGTCGGCCACTTGGGTCGTCTCGAAGACGAGCTGCTTGCCGCGCTGCACGATCCGGAAGGCGAGGTCGGCGACGGTCGCGATCCCCGTGAGCAGCTCACCCAGTGTCGGGAAGCGCGCGCTCTTGGACACCACGGGGCCGCGCGCGCCGTTCGGGCCCATGACGAGCCCTGCCCGGCGCCGGGCCGCTGGTGCGGCGGGGCCGCAGTTGGCGTTGACGTATGCGTGCATGAGTGATTCCGCGGGACCGCTGCGCTCGTCGTGGCCGGTCTTCTGGGTGGTGACGTCGGGGTTGGACGGATCGGGCCAGGCGAGCATGTCGAGCAGGATCACCGAGTCCGAGACGCCTTCGAAGACGATGGAGCCGAAGCGGTCCTCTGGGCTGGCCGCGTACTCGGAGGAGGTGACCGGCCCCGACATCAGGACGTCGCCGGGGCCGGTGATGATGAGCCCCGAGCCGGGCAGGCGCAGGGTGTCGGCGAGCGGATGCTCGGAGGGGAGCGTCAGCTTGAACGTGCCGACGTTGTTGAACGTGTCGTCGACGTCGAGGGAGAGATCCTCGGGGCGGATCAGGCCGACGCGAGTCAGGGTGCGGTCGCGCACCTCGACCGTGAGGTCCGTGAGCTTCAGTCAGATCACCATCCATCGGCGCGGACGCCAGGAGCAGACGACGCGGGAGGCCGCGGTGGTGTCGAGGAGGCGGACGGCGGCTGTGGAAACGCCGGGCGGCACGGTCCAGAAGCGCGGCGCGGTGTCGAGCAGCGCGTAGCGGTTCGCCCCCTTGCCGTCCTTGACGGTGCCGGAGCGGGTGTCGACGATCAGCTTCTCTGTGCTCGACAGGGAGCCGGTCCAGCGCAGCGTCTCACCGGTCGGCGAGACGACGGTCAGGTCACGGCCGGGACCGTAGATCTCCCACACGGGATAGGCCGGCACGTCGCCCGTGTTGTCGAGCTGGATCTCGCCGATGGCCTGAGACGCCGCGACGGGCAGGGCAGCGATGCTCGACAAGAACGGATCGGCGCCCGCGTCGCCCCCGACCCGCTGCGTCGAGACGGTGCTCGCCGTGAAGTACGGGTCGGGGGCCCTGAAGCTGATCGTCGTCTGGACGTCGTTGGTGCCCGCGAGGTCGATCTCGCCGCCGCCGGTCCGGTAGACGGGCGTCGACCAGCGCACCCCCGCGTCGTCGACCAGGACGAGCGAGCACTCCTGCGCGACCGCGCGCGCCAGGCGCGAGATCAGGCTGCTCAGGTGTCGGCGGCTGCGGCCGACGATGTCCAGGGGCAGGTCGACGTCGCGGGAAAGGACCCGCTGCCCCCGGAAGCGGGAGCCGTCCCCGGCTCCCTCCAGCCACTGCGCCGAGACGGACGGCAGACCGAACCCGGTGGCCCCGACCGTGGCCTGGTAGCCGTATCCCGTGCTGGCCACCTCGTTGAAGTCGAGCGAGTCGCGCTCGGTTTCCAGTAGGAGTGCAGTCACTCACCACCCCACCATTCGTGCGCGGTGGGCCGCCGCGAACAGCTCCTCCTGGGAGCTGAGCGACGAGCCGCTGGCCGCGTAGTAGTTGAGAACCTTCGTTGTGCCGCCGCTCCCGGCGGCTCCGAGGCCGCCTGCGATGGCGGCAGTGGTCGCTCGTGCGGCGTTCGCGTAGTCCGCAGAGCCGGGCCGCGCGGTGATGGCGTCAACTGCCCTGGCCACGCGGTCCGCTTCGCCTTCGATGCCTTGGGCGAAGCCCTGGCCGACGAAGGAGCCGAGCTTGGCGAAGACGCGGCTCGGGCTGTGGATGCCGAGGCTCTTCTTGATCGCGGCCACCATCGCGTCGGCGATCTTGAGCATCTGCTTCTCGATCGCCTTCTGGTTGGCCTCCAGACCCTTGACGATGCCCTCGGCCACGGCGATGCCGTTGGCGTACATCGCATCCGACGCCGTCTTCCCAGCCTGCTTCGCGTACTTGGCAAGCTCGGCCTGGAGGGCATTGATCTGGTCGATACCGTCCTTGCCGGCCGCCGCGATCGACTCGGCCGCCGCGAGCCCGGCCTCGGGGCCTGCGCTCGCGATCTGGTCGATGGCGGTCTGGCTGAGACCCTTGGACTTGAGGACCGCCAGCGCCTTGGCGAAGCGTTTCGCCTGATCGACCGCCGCCTTGAGGTCGGTGACGATGCCGCCGAAGGAGGAGTCCTTCGACTTGGTCACGTCGCCCGTGGCGATGATCCGGTCAGCGACTCGGCCGGCATAGTCGGCGGCCTCGTCGCGCAGCTTGTCGAGTTTGTCGCGCGCGGCTTCGAGCCGCTTCGAACCGGCGTCCCACGCGGCGGTGAGCGCCAGGAGCTGGGTGCGGTCCCGGTTGACCCGGTCCTTCAGCCCCTTCGAGGCGTTGGACGGGATCTTCGCCGTCAGGTCGGTCAGCGACTTCCTGACGCTGTCGTACTCGGACTCCAGGCCCTTGATCAGGCCCTTGATGATCAGCTTGCCCGCGTCGTACAGCAGGACCGCGTCCTTCTTGGGCGGGCCCTTCCACGAGGTGAGCTTGTCGGTGAGATTGCCGAGGGTCTCCTTGACCCCGCCGAACATCGAGGTGATGCCCTTGATGAAGCCCTTGATCAGGTCCTTGCCCGCGCTCAGCAGCGTGGAGCCGAGGTCGGACAGGGCCGACTTCGCCTTGCTCGGCAGCTCCTTGACGAACTTGATCGACTGCTCGACGCCGTCTTGGATGGCCTGCCAGAGCGCCTTGGCTCCCTCAACTGCCTTGGTCTTGATTGCGTTCCAGGCGTCGATGAAGAACTGCTTGACCGCGTTCCAGCCGGAGGACCAGGTGGAGCGGACGCTGCGCAGTCCGTCGTCGATGTAGCCCTTGATGGCGGTCCAGGCGACGCCGAGGCCGCCGCGGATGGCGTTCCAGATGCCCGTGAAGAAGGTGCGGATTCCGGACCAGCCGAACTCCCAGACGCCCTTGACGAGCGCCATGCCCTTCTTCAGGACGCCGAAGATGCCGACGTTGATGATGACCTTGAAAGCGCCGACGATGATGTCCCAGATCCCGGAGAAGATCTGCTTGACGCCCTCCCAGGCGCGGGACCAGTCGCCGGTGAAGACGCCTGCGAAGACCTCCCAGACGCCCATGATCACGTCGAGGACGCCGGTGATGACGTCCACGATGCCGTCGAGCGCCATCGCCAGCGCGCCGATGATGAAGTCAGCGACGAACTGCAACGCCGGTACGAGGACCGGCATGATGAAGTCGACGACCTGGATCAGCGCCTGGAGGAAGGGCTGAAGGGCCTCCGAGACGCGCTGGAATGCCTCGGTCAGCGGCGGCAGGCACGCGGCGACGATGTACTCGAAGAGCGGGATCAGCGGCGTGATCACCGCCGCGAAGAGCTGCGTCAGCAGCTCCACGACCGGGGTGACGGCCGTGATGATCGCGGAGAAGGCCGTCGCGAGGAGCGGCAGGATCGGGGCCAGGCCCTCGATCAGCGACGCGGCGAGCGGTACAACCGCCGCCAGGATCGTCGTGAACAGCTCGGCGATGGGCGGCAGGATCGCGCTGAGCGCCGAGAACGCCGTGCCAAGCGCCGCTCCGACGACCGGAACGAGCTGAGCGAAGATCGGCGCGAGCTGGCCGATAGCCTCCGTGAGCGCTCCGCCCAGCAGGGCGATGAGCGGGATGACCGCCGGGGCCAGCGCAGTGAAGGCGTTGGCCAGGGGGACGAGCGCGGCGGCGACGAGCGGGCCGAGCATCGTCGCGAAGGCGCCGATGACCTCCAGCAGGGCGCCGAACGCCTGGCCCAGCGGGGCCATGGCGGGGGCGAGCGCGCCAACGGCATTCTGGATGCCGTTGAAGAGCGCGACGACGCCGCTGAAGACCGCAGGCTGCGCGAGCGCGCCCGCGACCGCCGCGAGGGCCTGGCCGATGGTCGCGCCGACCTGCGGCAGGATCGCTGTGAGCAGGTGACCGAAGGTCGTGAAGAACTGCTCGACCGCCGGGCCGGAGACGGTCGCGATCTGCTGCATCGCGGCGTGCGCCGCCGCGAAGACGTTGGTCAACCCCTCCTGGAAACCAGGAGAGTCGACTGTGGTGTGAATCCGCTCCAGGGTGCCGGCCAGCATCCCGAGCGAGGAGCCACCCGCAGCCTCCGCCGCGCGCGAGATACCGGCGAGGATGCCGCCCGTGTGCTGAAGGACGGAGCCGAGATCCTGGAGGGCGTCAATCCCTCCGTCGATCTCCTTCTTGAGGCCGTCCTCGCCCTTCCGCTTGAGGAAGGCGTCGAACCGCTCGCTGATCTGGACGAACCAGTTGGCCAGCGAGGGGAGGTAGCTGGTGCCGACCTTGCCGAGCGTCGCGATGATCGACGCGAAGGTGTCGGTGCCCTGCGTGGCGTTCGCGATGGACTCGGACAGGTCCGAGAACATCTGGTCGAGCGCGGGGGAGAGCGAGGTCCCCAGGTTGGTCGCGAAGCTCCCGAAGAAGCCGCCCAGCTCGGTCGCGGTTTGCGAGACGCCGTCGCGGAAGCGCGGCAGCAGGTCGTCGACGACCGTGCGTATGGGCTCGGCGGCCTTGGCCCAGAAGTTCTCCGAGATCGTGTCCTGGAGGCCGGAGAGGGCCCCCTTGACCTCGGGAAGGACCTTGTTGAAGTCGCGGAACGCCGCGATCGTGACGCCGAGGCCGACGGCCATTCCGCCGAGCAGGCCGGGCAGGAGCAGACCGGCGTAGCCGATCTGCGCCAGGCTAGACGACAGTGCGGCCAGGTTGGAGGCCGCGGTGAGCCCCCAGCCCGCGAGACCGGAGATGGCCAGGCTCAGGGACCCGATGATCGGGACGCTCTTGTCGAGGTCCCGGAGGGTCCGGCCGAGCTTCTCGAACATCGAGTTCAGCACCCGCGCGCCGCTGAGTGCGGCCAGAGCGGCGCCGACCTTGGCAACGGCCGCATTGTCGAGGTCCGGGATGATCGGGACCGTGCGCGGCCGGGTGAGGACCTGAAGGCGGGTGGAGATCGCGAGGCCGGAGCCGTGCGCGAAGTCGGGCTCGACCTTGACCTTCAGCGGGCTGATGTCGTCGGCCCAGTCCTGGAGCTTGCGCTTGACCCGGTCCGCCGACTGCTGGTCGAGTTCCAGCTCGACCTTGCCGGCCGCCTTGAGGTTGTCGACCTTGAACGAGACGCGCTCGCGGTTGGCCCGCTGCTGTAGCTCGCGGGCCGCGTTGCGAACGGCCGTCGCCATGCCGTCGGTGGAGATCGTTGTGTAGAAGCGGATCTTGCGCGCGTCGGACTGCTTGTTCCGCTTGTTGATCTTCCGCAACTCTTCGAGGAAGCCGCGACTCGCGCCGCTCATGTCGATCTTCGTCGACACCTTGAGCGCTTCGAGCTGCTGCTCGATGCGGTCGAGCTTCTTCTCGGCATCCCGCTTGAAGTCGCGGGTGTCGGGGGACACCTTGACGGCGACGCGGCCGATGATCTGGCCCGCTGACAAGGGCTACCTCCGCTGAAAGTGCTGGTAGAGCTGGGCCACGGTCGTGGGCCGCTTGGCCGCCTTCTTGGCCGGTGCCTTCGCCTTGGGGCGAGGGAACAGCGGGATCTTCGGAGCCTTACCCCGCCCCCACTGCCCGGTTGCCCGGGTGTTGGCGTTGATCGCGTCGAAGAGGTCGGCGGCCAGGTGCCTGTCCGCACCCCAGCCGAAGTGCTCCCTGCCGCCCGACGCCAGGGCGACGGTCAAGGAGGTGTCGGGCAGCCTCGCCACGAGGAGGAGGACGAGCGCGGGCGAGGGCCCCCGGCCCGCGATCACATCGGCGAGGTCAACGCCGTAGTAGTGCCGCAGATCGGCGTAGAGGCCCTCGCCGTAGTCGTCGATCAGTCGCGCGAGGCCGAGGCTTCCCCCACCTGCGCGCCCCGGCCGTACCGGTCGAAGATCTCGGCGAGGACGGCGAGGTCGCCGGACACGGCGGTCAGGAGCCGCTCCGCGGCCTTCGGGTGCTCGGCGACCAGGCGGATGGCCTCGGACAGAAGCTCCTCCTGGTCGGCATCGTCGACTCCCATCTGGTCCTGAAGGCCGGAGAGCGCGGTGCGGGACGCCTTCGGCAGGCGCAGCGGGTTGAGCAGGCGAATCGTTTCGTCACCCAGCTCGATGTCGGTCGAGCCGTACTTCGCCTCGGCGGCGGTGCGAATGCTGTCGAGCGTGAAAGAAGCCATGGGGTGCGGACCTCCAGGTGTCAGGGGTGGGGCGGACCGGGGGAAGGCCCGGCGCGAGCGGGTCCGCGCGCTCGCGCCGGGAGAAGGAGAAGGAGGTCAGGCAGCCGTGCCGGCCACCCACTTGGAGCCGTCCCAGAACGCCTTCGAGGAGTCCGCGAGATCGACGTACTGTCCGGTGGACCACTTCGCAGTGGGGGTGGCGATCACGGAGGCGAGAGCCGCGAGGTCCGCCGGGGCCACGGCGCCGGTCGGCGTGAAGGCGCCCGGGGTGCCTGCCGCCGCGCCCGTGGCGACGGTGCCGCCGAGCGGGGTCACCGCGTAGGTCCACGAGTTGCTCCCGTAGACCATGGGCTTCACGGCCAGGGGCAGGCCCGCGAGGGACTCCGTGTCGCCAATGGCCATGTCGTCCGCGCGGTAGATCTCCGCCTTCGGGGCGTAGACCGCGAAGTGCGACTCGCCATCGACGAATACGGCGAGGAAGGCCGACTGCGTCGGCTGCGGGTCGGCCGGCACGCCGACCGAGCCGTCCGGCAGAAGCGGCGCGTTGGCGCCGAAGTAGAGCCGGAGCGCAGCCGTGTCGAACTGGTTCAGGGTGAAGGTGATCGACTCGGTCCGGGCTGAATACTTCGTCCGGAGGCTCTTGTTCTGGAGCGTGCCGATCGTGGTGGCCTCGCCGCCCTCGGAGGTGATTCCGAAGACGTCCTCAAGGGAGGTGTGGCCGACGTTCTGCCAAGGGGAGACCGGCACGAGGAGATCATCGGGCATGGAGGTTCCGACGGGGGCCGTCAGGTAATTGCCATTGCCGACAACCAGAGTTGCGTGGTCGTTGAGCGCCAAGAAGGAATGTCTCCTAATTCGCGCACGCCAGAGGCCCCGCCGGGAAAAGGGCGGGGTGCGTGCGGGTTGGACTAAGGGAGGGGGAAGGGGCGCTGCCGGGGCTTGCGAATCTGAATGTCGAAGACCGACTCGTATCGCCACACGCCTGTGGGCAGATCCGCGTATTGCACGGGCCCGGTCGCGGTGGCCCAGTCGCTCGCCCTGCGCGGTGAGGAGTTCATGTCCACGCGAGTGATGTGGCCCCTGCCGGGGATTACCTCGTGGTTGAGCCACGAGTCACGCAGGACGACGCGCACGGCCTCGGAGAGGATGGCGGCATCAGAATCGCCGTCGGGGTCCTCGGCGAAGCAATTCACCACGACCCGGGCGGCGTCGGTGAATCGGGTGTCGGCCGCCCACTGTCCGAATGTCGGATCACGGCGCACCAGGACGAGCGGGAATTTCTCGTGGCGGTCGATGAGGGACTTGACGCGAACGCCCGGGAGGCCCTTGCGGAGGATTGCTAGCAGAAGGTCTTCAACCGGGGAGAGTTCGGCGAGGGCCTTGATGTGGTCAGGGATACCGGCCACTAGTCGAGCTTCACCTTCCCCTTGCGCTTCTTGGGAAGATTCGAAGCGGTGGCGAGAATGTAGAGGCCGTCCATGGCGGGAAGAACGTCGAGGTACTTCCTGCCATGCGTGTCCTCGCGGACGATGACGGATTCCTCGCGGCCGTATTCGATGCTGAGCGCCGCTTTCTGCCCGCGATCGTCGGAGAGGATCACGTACCTGTTGTTGTCACCCGCCTCGATGTCGATCTCGGCGTGTCCGTCTACGTGATGGTCCGCGAGGATCTCCTCGGCGCGCACCGCGATCTCGAAGGCACGCTTCGTCAACTCGTCCTGCACGCCTTCGTGCACGGCGATGAACTTCCCGATGCCGTGGGCGCCGATCGTCGAATAGACCTCCGCCATCAGGGGCGCTCCCGGATGTCGATGGACCAGTGCCGTGTGCGCCGGGACCCGTGGTGGTAGGCGGGTGGGGACACCACGTCCCACTGGCGACCCGCGTACTCGACGCGGGACCACAGCGAGACGCCCTCCAGGTGGGCATCGACGACCATCCTGGTCACGTTGATCTGCTGCTGGCCCGGCACCTCGGCACGGGCCGAGCGCTGCGGGATGAACGCGGCCCGGACTTCGACGGGGCCCGCGGGGTCGGGCATGGTGACCTGGTTGCCGCGTGAGTCGGTGACCTCGACGGTCCGCCAGACCCGCGCCCGCTGGCCGCGTCTGCGCTGGAGGCTCACCACGGCCCCCGATCGGAGGAGAACATCGGGAACCGGGCCCCGTCGTAGTCGACGGGGACGAGGCCGCCCACGCCGGGGCGGATGGTGGACTCCCAGGAGCTGACGACCACGCTGACCAGACCGGGCCGGGTGCCGGCCAGCCCCTCCAGGAGGCGCTTCTCCTCGGCCGTGAAAAAGACGGTGCCCGCGTCGTGGCCGAGGTCGGACCAGGCGAGGGTCTCGTCCCCGGCCCGGCTCTGGGTGTAGCCGCCGGGATTGCTCATGTAGCGGGCGGCGGCCTTGAGGACGAGGGTCCGTACTAGCTGGGGAACCCGGTCTGCCGGCCAGTCGCGGCCGTAGGCCGCGGCGAGCGCTGAGGCGTCTTCCAGGGCGCCCGCCGCGATGCGCAGCTCGTCTTCGTCCGGCTCCCAGTCGAGACGGCCCCGCAGGTCGTCGAGTGTGGCGTACGCCAAGCTGACTCCTTCGGTCAGGCCCGGCGGCCGTGCGAACCCCTGTTACAGGTTCACACGGCCGTCATGGCTCAGGCGTTGGCCGGGTCGCCCTCGGGGACGCGGCCGGTCGGGGTCCAGACCTTCGCGTCGCTGATACCCGTGATCTTCGCCAGCTCGGAGGCCGCCTCGGGGTAGTCCGACTTGCCGTCGAGCGTCAGCTTGATGCCGCGTACGAAGTGCTGGTCGGTGGAGATGACTTCCTTCTCCTTCGCCGAGTCCCAGCCAACAAGGGTGTCCTCGACCGAGCGAAAGCCCTGGTAGCAGTTCACGATCGAACGGTCCTGGAAGAACTCGCTGTCGTAGTCGCGCAGCCAGCGAAGGGCCAGACCCTCGAAGCTCGTGGTCGCGCCGAAGGGAACGGACTGGGGAACGGACGGCGCCGCCGAAGCGAAGATGAAGCCGCTCTGGGCGAACGCGTAGGCGCTATCCGCCGGAATGGTCTGATCGACAATGAAGCGGAAGCCGTACCGGTTTCCCAGAGTGGCATTCACGAGAGCGGACTCGGCCTGGCTGTCGCCGACGTTCGACGCCAGGTTCAGGTCCGGGTCGGACAGCAGGACGGTCTCGAAGTCGGACCCGACGACCATGTAGCGGTTGCCCTCGGGCACGTTGAACTTGTTGAGCACGCGTCGGGCTTCGATGATCGCCTTACGCATGGCCTTCTCGGTGTTGCCGATGGTCACCGCGTACGGCTGGTCCACCAGGGTCTTCACCGCTCGCCGGGCGAGGCCGCGGGCGATGGCCTTGACCTGGGGTCGCAGGAGCTTGCCCCACTGCGGGATATCGAAGTCGGCCTGCTCGTCGGTGAGCTTGACGCCGTTGTAGACGTTGCCGCCGAAGGTCACCGGGATCGTGCGCTCGGCGTACTCGTCGAAGACGACACGCTGACGGGTGCCCGGAGTCGAGCTGCCGGCCGATCCGGAGCGCCACTCGTAGTCGTGGAAGGGCAGGACGCCTTCAACGGTGACGTTGATCGTGTCGTTCTTGGCGCCCTTGAACTTGTCGACGCCCTCCTTGGTGAAGAGGTTCGGAACGACGAGTTCCTGCTCCAGCATTCCGATGGCCGTAGCGATGAGCTTTTCCGGCTTGACCACCATGTGTTCGGCTGTCACTTAGCCTCCTGGGGCATAGAAATAGCCCCCGGAGACCGGAGGCGTGGAAATGGAAAAAGAGGCAACCTGTTACAGGTTCACAGCCTGGGTATGGGTCAACGGCGGGTGAGCCGCGCGAGCTTGCGCGGGTCCATCTCGCCGTCGTCTGCATCGGCGGGGTTCAGCCCGCCGGAAAGCGCTGGGGTGAGGGGCGGCGCGACGAGCGCCTGGAGCGCCTTGGCGTGAGATTCCAGCTCCTCTGGGGTGTCGCCCTTCAGCGCGTCGGCCAGGATCTCGGGCAGCTCGAACTTCCCCGCGACGCGAGTCACCAGGAGCGAGCGCTCCAGCGCGGCGTTCTGCTGCTTCACCTCGGACAGGGCGGCCTCGAACTCTTCGGGCGACTTGGCCTCGGAGAGCTTCGCCTCGGCGTCGCGCAGCCGGGTGCGGTACCCGGCGGCCTCACCGCGGACCTTCACCAGCTCCTTGCGCGCCCACTCGGGCAGGCTGTCCTCGGCCGACTCCGTGCTGGCTTCCGGTGCGGGAGTCTCCTCCTCGCCCGGCGTGCCGGTCTTCTCGTCGTCCTGAGCGGGCTTGTTGGGGGTGCCTTCGGACACGTCACGCCTCCTGGGCTGTGGTCGTGGTCTGCCGAGCCTCCTGGGCTGCGGCTCGTTGCTTCTGGCGGATGAACCGGCGCCAGACGCTGATCGCGTCTTTGCCGGTGTGCCCCTTGGTGACCTTCGGCCACAGGGCTTCGTACTGCCGTGAGAGCGCGGTGAGTTCGCTGGACTGGTACTGGTCCCGGGACCAGACCGGCATGGCGTAACAGGCGCAGTTGTCGTGGTACTTGTCGCCGTCGTTGAACGTGGCGGACTGGCGGCTCTTGTAGACCGGCCCTCGGCTGATGAGCATGGCGCACCAGCCGCATGGGGTACCTGACCTGGATAGACGCACGTAGCCGAGCGCCCGGCCGTCCTTGCGCATGTGGCGCCACGTGCTCGACCGTCCGCCGTTCATGGCGACGCGGCTG
This sequence comes from Streptomyces sp. NPDC044002, assembly GCF_056434525.1. Taxonomy (NCBI): domain Bacteria; kingdom Bacillati; phylum Actinomycetota; class Actinomycetes; order Kitasatosporales; family Streptomycetaceae; genus Streptomyces; species Streptomyces sp. NPDC044002. The sequence continues at coordinate 58,032 of NZ_JBWKEZ010000026.1, read as the reverse complement.
GCTGCGGCGGCCTGCCGGGCTCCGGCCTGCCGGTGCGCGTGCGCGCGGGCAGCGTCAGCGTCCTTCGCGGGCTGCTCGTCGTCGACCTCGGCCAGACGCCGGTTCAGGTTCTGAGTGCCAAGGGCGTCAAGCGCGGAACGGAGTTCCTCCTCGGCCTCACGCTCGGCCCGCTCTTCCTCTTCACGCAGCCCGTCGAGTTCCTCGACGGTGATCTGCTCCCAGTCGTCGTCATCGTCGTCGGAGCGGGGCCGGTCGTCTTCGTTCTCGGACTGCTCGTCGGGCGGGCCGGAGGAGGCTTCCCCGGGCTCGCCGGTCGCGGCCTCCTCCGCCCGCGAGGCCGAGGGGCGGTACGTGCCGGCCAGGGCCCCGAACTCCCGGCGAAGATCCCCGAGCGTGATGTGCTCGGGCTCCGGGTGGTAGGGGTCGGCGACGGTCGTCCCGGTCTGGAGGGCTCGGGTCAGCCGGTAGTACGCGCGGGCCAGGTCGCGGGCCTGGCGCCGTCGGCTCATCACCATCGTGATGGCCTTGCGGAGCCAGCCGCCCGCTGTGGCTGCGCGGAGATCGGCCGGCACGTCCGCCCACAGCGACAGGGCCTCGGCCGTGGTCTGCGCGCCGATCTCCACGAGGGCCGCGTGGAAGGCCGCGGACGCCTTGTCCGTCTCGGACTGCCGGGCGGGGCGGCTCATGCGGCCACCTGCTGAACGTCGGTCTGCTGCTCGGGAGTTGCCCGGGTGAGGGCGCCTGCGAGCTGGGCAACAGAGTCGTCGTCCTCGCGCATCTGCTCCCAGTCCTCAAGCTCGGTCTGGGTGACGCCGGGAACCCTGCGCCACAGTCCGCGCTCGGGAATGCCGAGCTGGGTGCGCAGCTTGCCGAGGGCGTCTGCGGCCTGGCCCAGGCTGCGCGACTCCATGTCGCGCCAGACAACCTCGCCCTTGTAGTCCTCGGCGGCCGACGCGTTGCCGGACAGTTCGGCCGCGAGTCTGAAGACCCTCTCCCAGGACTCGCCGAAGCTCGTACGAAACTCGGCGATCTTCCTGCTCAGGGCCACCTCGGCGGCCTGGAGGGCCTCCGCGGACAGGTTGGCGATCTGCCCAAGCAGGTGATGCGGCGGCACCTGCGCGAGGGCGCTCAGGTGGCGGATACTCATGTCGATCGAGTCGATGAAGCCCTGCAAAGGGGTTTCGTCCAGCGAGCCGAAGCGAACGTCTGGGTCCTCGGCGAACAAAAATCGCCTGCTGTTGTGGTTGATCCGGAGCGGGATCGGGTTGCCGTCCGCGTCGAGGACGGGCTCGCCGGTCTCGGGGTTGCGCTGGACCGGCGGGGCCATGCCGGTGACCGTCCGCACCTTCGTGCTGCCGTAGCTCTGCGCCAGCAGGAGATCGAAAACGGTCTGGTTGATGCGGTCTTGGAGGGCGATCATCGGCTCGATGACACCCAGGGTCCGACCTTCCAGGTCGACGTAGGCGGAGAACCGGGTAACCGGGCACTCCGCGGCTCCGTGCGGGCGCCGGGCCTGTACGCGGATCGACTTCTCGTCGTTCAGCGCGAGGAAGGTGACGGCGTACTCGCGTCGGGCATCCCACAGCCGGGCTTCGCCCGGCTGCTCACCCTGCGGCCAGGCCGTCACCGTGAGGGCCGCCGCCGGGGTGTCGTCGTTGGCCGCGTCCTCGAACAGCGCCGCTGTCTTGAGGGCCGACAGGCCCCGCGTGACGATCTCCCCGGCCTGGTTCCGCTCCGTCACGGTGAAGCTGTGCCCGTAGGCCAGGGCACCCCGGTAGATGGCGGCCTGGCGTGCGTCGAGCCGGGATGCCTGCCAGTGCTCCCACTCGGGGGTCGTCGAGTCGGGGCCGTCGGCCTCGCCCGACCCGCCGCCCTGGCGGTGACCGTCCACGTAGAGGGCCTGTGCGGGCGTGCCGACGAGCAAGGGCATCCAGTTCGAGACCGCACGCCGGGCCAGCAGGCGGTATTCGTCGTCAGCCTGGGGCGGCATGTACGGGTCCGCGTGCCGGCCGTGAAGGTAGGCGTCGATGTGACGCAGCCGATCGCCGTCCCGGTGCAGGATGCCCAGGAGCTGTCGCGCGAGCGGCAGGGGGGAAGGGCTGGCCATGGATCACCGCCCTTTGTTACAGGTTGATAGATGGGTCAGAGGAAGTAGCCGCGTCCCGTGCGCCTACGCGTCCGCTTGCCCCGGGCCCGAAGGTCCACGAGGGCCTCGTGCGCCAACATGAGCGCCGCGTACGCGTCCACCTTGCGCGGGGACTCCCTGCTCTCCTTGCCGAAGGAGAGCCCGAAGTTGTTGCTCCTACGCCTCGCGTTGAGCACGTGGCGGCGCAGGCGCCGGTCGCCGTCGTGGAGGATCTTCCGGTCAAGCACCGATCGCACGAGGCGCTCGTGCGCCATGGTCGACGCCTTCAGGCTGGTCCGCATGTCCCAGCCGATCGCGTCCTTACCCGGGGCCTTCACGGTCAGGCCCTCGCCGTACTGCGCGCTCCACTCGGAGATGTAGCTCTCCCAGAGGGCGACGTCGGCGTACATGCCCTGCACGTTGAAGGTGCTGAACGCCTCGTGGACCGCCGAGTCGACCTGGGCGCGGGGGACTTCCCAGTCCTTGCCGGCCGGGCCGTCGGGCTTCTCCCACAGACCCAGGACGCTGGCGTAGCCGTCGCTCACGCGGAGGGCTGCCAGGCAGGTGCTGTCGTCGCGGAGGCCGCCGTCGAAGCCGAGCACGATCTCGTGGCCGGGCTGGAGAACAAGGGTGTCGTCCCGCAGGACGTCCCAGTCGGCGGGGGAGTACACCGCGTCCTCGGACGCGACGATCTGGTTCAGCCACATTCGACGGCTGCGACTCGGCGCGATCGTCGTATCGAGAATTGACTGAAGGATAGTCTCCACCCGCAGCCAAATGGCGTCGCCGCGAATCTTGGGGAGGACAATCCGAATTGCTTCCGGCGTCAGCGGAGTCGCGGGGTGCGCCTCGATGCTGTCGTACATGAAACCGATGTCGGCCGCTCGGCCTTCGAGGATCTTCTCGAAAGCCTCACGCATCCGCTCGGCCACGCTGTCTTCACCGGGCAAATACGCATTGGTGATCGCGAGGTAGCGCGAATCCTTTTTCGTCGCATTACCGTCGATGGTGGCGTACATCTTGTCGCCATTATTGCCTTCGACCCAGTGATGCGTTTCATTGAGAACGACAAACGTGGACCGTTAAAGAACGCGCCCCTTCCAGGGCGCGATAACTACTTGTCACCGCCTCAAGGCGCTGTCGGCCACCGTTTGCGCGGATTAGTTCGGCCCCGGCTTTGATGCCGTACGTCTCAATGAGCTTGTCGCTCATGAGACCCGGCATCACCGTCATCGTATTGCGCGTCTGATCGCGCGAGACCGCAGCGATCTGCACCCAAGCCTGGGGATGGGGGATTCCGACCGGCTGTCCGGCCTCCCAATGCGAGAAGCGGGAAGGGCCGACGAATTCGACGAGCGAGACGACGGCCAACAGCGGGTCCTTGCCCCACCCCTTGAGCCTCTGCAAGACGCCCTTGCGGTAGATGAAGCGGCCGTTGCTGTCGACGGCGTACCACCAGAGGACCCAGCGGAGCTGCTCGCGCGTGAAGCGCCAGGGCCCGCCGTCCTCGGCCTTCAGGTACTCCGCGCACCAGCCCGCAATCTGCCACCCGAGCGTGTGCTCGGGGAGCTTCCACGCCCCGTCCGGTCCTCGCAGCCATGTGGGCCCGAGGAAGCTCGGTTCGAGGGCGTCGATCTCCTCCTCGGTGAGCTGCGGGGGAGCCTTCACCATGGGGCTCACCTCCCGGAGCTACTCGGCGAGTCCGAGATCCTTCTTGTAGTCGGCGATGGCGAGCACGGCCGCGGATTGTTCCTCCGGCTCGGGCTCGTGCAGCTCGATGCGCACACGGCGCCGGTCGCCTTCGGTCACGAGGAGCCGCTCAAAGGCGCTGTAGATGGTCTGGAGCATCTGGCCGCTGCGCTTGCCGGCCTGCTTGTAGTGGGACAGGTCTTCGCAGAGCGAGAAGGCCATGGCCCAGTCGCTGGCCTGGTAGTAGTCCGCCTGACCGGATTCCTTCAGGGAGTCCCAGAGGCGTTTGGCGATGGGGTGCCAGCTTCGGTCGCCGTTGGGGACCTTCGTGGGGCGCGCGATTCCGCGGGTGACCGCCTGGACATCGCCGCCCTTGCGCTCACGCGGGCGGGCGAGGTCGGACTCCCGTGCCGGCACGGGACCGGGCATGTGCTCACCTCCTAGCCGACCAGGCCGGGGTGAGCCTCCGTCCGCCGGAACCTGTTCTTCATGCGCCGTCGCCTGGCGGCTTGGGCCGCCGCACCCTCGCGCGATGATTTGACCTGGTGATGAAAACCGCAGAGCGCTCGAAGGTTGATCTCTCGATGGTCATCACCAGGAAGAATGTGGTCGATATCTGTTGCCGTCTCCGGGCAGCGATCTCCGTACTGATTTCGCGCCGTGCAGCGATATCCGTCTCGCCGAAGTACCCTCTTGCGAATTTGAGACCAGTTCGGCGGTAGCTCTGATCGCCGGGCGGAGCCCTTCCAATTAGGAATTAGTGACTCCAGCCTGCGAAGTACGTACATACGTACTTCGTCTTCATCAGGCGAGCCCCGACAGGGGCTCAAGCCTTGCGACTTACGTACTTACACTTATGAGTCGCTAAAAGATCTTGATTTCGGAAACGAGTAGACACGTGATCGTGCTCACACTTACGTGAAGCGGCGGCGGCGAAGAGCAGTAGCGCCCGAAGGGCGCTCAGAGGGAAGACGGAAAGGCCGCCCGGAGGGCGGCGCAGGACGAAGACGCCTTACGTACGTGCGCTCGCGCGGTACCGTGGCGGCGAAGCCGCCGCGCCAGCCAAGGAGAGCCGTGGGGGTTGGCTGAACTTCGTGGCGCAATGCGTACCGTTTCGGTCTGACGAGGCTGTGGGTAGCTTGCGGCCATGACGAGCGACGAGCGCCCCTCGGTGCGCAGCGAGGGGCGAACGGCTCGCCCAGGCCCACGCGGAAGTGATGGCCGAGATAGCCCGCACCGACGGCAAGGCGTCCGCCTTGCTCACGGCACTCGGGATTCCGCTGGCCGTCCTCGTGGCCGTCCTGCCCGGCCGGGAGCTTCCGGCATCCGGCAGCGTCCTTGCCGGCGTCGCGGTGGCAGGCATGGTCGCTGCGATGTTGGCCACCCTGCGTGTCCTGCAACCGCACTTCGGCAACGCGACCCAGGGGTCCTTCCTGCACTGGGCGAGCTGCACGCCGGACGAAGTGCTGGCCGACCTCGCCGTGGACCGCCGCAAGGCGCAGCTCGTCGTCCGCTCGCAGATCGCTCGCCGGAAGTTCGCCATGCTCCGGGTCGCCATCCACATCACCGCGGCTTCCGTGGTCGTGCTCGCGCTCGCCCTTCTCGTCGGCCTGGCCGCTTAGGTGTCATTTCTGTGCAGTGCCGGCGGAGGCGCGATGGGACGCCATTACGGGCGTTGACCTGCGGATATGGCAAGGCTTGACGCGGGTCGCGAGGTGCCTCGTCGACCCTGGAACCGTGGCAGAATCCGAGCTGCTATGACAGGGCGGTCCGCGCGCGTGCGCACCGGGGATCATCCCCCACCCCCACCGGCCGCCGCTGCACACGCGTACGCGCGCGACGCGCGGAGCTGAGGAACGCGCGCACCTTCCGCCCTTGGGCTGCCTCGGAGCGGCTGAGAACGCGCCCTAAATGGCCTCTGACCTGCACGATTGGACATGCTGTGAACCTGTGACTAATGTTCTCGGTGTCGCAACGACGCAGGCCGCAAGGCAGGTGAGGGGCGACCGGCAAGGCGAAGTCACAGGTTGACACTCGCCGGGCCGCCCGCCTAGAGTGGGGCTCACCGCAAGGCCAACGAGAACGGGGCTCACGAGAGCCGCCGCCGTAGACCAGCGGGAATCGCCCACCACGGGCACTCGGTTCGACAGCAGGTGTTAACCTGTGACAGGATCGAATCGCCGGGCCACACGGCCCAGCACACCAACGTTGCAAGGACGCTCGATCCGGCCCCTGTCCCGCAAGCGGGATGCCGGATGTCGCAGCCGGGTCTCTCCGGTGTGGATCGAGCGCAAGAGCGGAAGGCCGTCTCCGGATGGTCCAGGCTCGCTGACCCTTCGGGGTCTGAGGAATCATCGCCCGGCCAAGGGGCGTGAAAGGTCTAGCAGGGTGACCCTGCGCGGTACGGACTGGAAGCGTTCTGGACTGTTCGGGTACGAGGTTCGGGTACAGACGACTGAGTGAACGCAACTGCCGTACCGGCTGGGGAGTATCCACCCTGGCGCAACGGGAGCGCTCTAACCGGCTGAACCCATGCTGACCTGCGGAGGGCACCCGAAGCAGGTTTGGTGTGGGGTCGGGGACGGGTGTGAGGTAGGGGCCTGATTGGTCGCCCAGGGCTCACCGTCCATCGGACGGCCGGAAACGGACCGAACGGGAGGGAAACCACCCGGAAGGAACGTGACCGGCATGATGACGGACGGTGAGGCGGGCGCTTGAGTGAGCGTCCGTCCCGTCAAGCGAAATCACTCGATCTGTTCTACCGGCCAGCGCAAGCGGCCGGGGTCGCTCACCGCAAGGTGGGTGGCCGCGAAGCCCCCCACAGGGTCAAACCTCTGGGGGGTACGGACTCCCCCCGCCTTCGGGCGGGGGTGAGTCGGGCTCCTGCCCATTCTCATACCGTACCTGTTAACCTGTAACTGAAAGGTGAGGTCACATGGCCGTCTCCCTGATCAAGGACAACCCGCTCGCCTACTCCGGCCGCTCCCTCCTGGAGATCGCCATGGAGTCGTCCGCCAACCTGAGCGAGCGCACCTTCCAGCTCGGTCGCGAACTCGACGAGACCCGCCGCGACCTGGACGCCGCCACCTTCGTGGCCGAGCTGTTCCATGAGGCGGGGCGTCAGCTCGCACTCGACCTGGAGATGGCGGATCTCACGATCGAGCTGCTCCGCGAGTCCCTCGACGAGACGCGTCGGCTCCGCGACGAACGCGAGCGTGTCCTGCGCGACGAGCTGGCGCACTACAAGGCCCTCGCCGACGCCCGCTGACGCCCTAGACGCTGACCCGTGACCGGCCTGCCCTTCGCGAACGAGGGGCGGCCCGTCCATACCGAGAACGAGGACGCATGTCGCCCTACAGGCTCGACCCGGCGTCGGACGAGGCGCTGGCGCGGTACGCCGCGAAACTCGAAGACGACCACGCGGCCTGGCCCACCTGGCGCACCGGCACCTACGCCCACGATGACGTCCCCACACACGTGGAGATGTTCGTCTGGCACGACGACCGTGGAGGCTGGGTCGGAGACAAGTCGAACTTCGAGGTCGCCCGCGACCTGATCCGCTCGGCGGCCGATGCCGGGCGGGAGGACACCGAGGTGTCCGACGAGCAGGTCTACGAATGCGGGGGAGGCTCCTCAGCCTGGGACGTCGCCCAGCTCTTCATCCAGGTCTACGAAGGCGGCTGCCCCGAAGACTGCCTCGGCACGCACACGCCGGAATGCCGGCCAGGGTGTGACCCGTACGCCGACCTCTGCCACGGCCAGGAGTGCGAGGGGGACTGCCACGGCACCCGTGCGTACACCCCGGCCTTCCGCGAGGCCGTCGCGCTGGCCGAGTACGTCAAGCACGACCACCCGTTCCTCAACGAGGACGACTACTACGAGCAGCGGACCGAGCAGTTCGAGAAGAACCTCGCCGAAGCGCTCGACGACATCAGGCTGAGCTACCCGTACGACACCGACGCCGATCACAAGGGCATCGTCGAACACGCCTCCGACGCCCTGTGGGAGCTGTCGCACTGGGACCCCGACGGCCTCGTGGACTGGAACGGCGCGGGTGAAGCGTACGTCCATGGCCGCACCAAGCACTTCCTTGAACTCGGGCGCGAGGTCATGCGCAACGAGATCCCCGGTCAGCTCGCCATCACCGCGGCCTGACCCCCCTGAGCCGCCGCCCCTCCCTGTGCCTCCCCTCCCGGGGAGGGGTGGCTTCTACCTGAAGACGAGGACATATGCGCACCATCGCCCGCCCCTACGAAGTACGCGTCTGGAACGAGGCCGCCGACCTTCTCGGCCTGTGGGAGATCGAGCGGATCAAGCGGGGGCGGTACGTCGTCACCTACGACCACCGTGAGGAGACCCCCTTCGCCAGCGAGGAGGACGCGCTGTCCTTCGCCCGCTTCGGCGCCGAGGCCCTCGTGGAGACCTCGCGCCGGGACTGCCCGTGCGAAGACGACCCCGAGTGCGGGGTGTGGGAGCCCCACGGGATCTCGGTCCAGGAGGTCGAAGGAGACCTCGCGCTGATCACCCCGCCTCTCCTCTGCCTGTAGACATCCATCACCAGGAGCAGCACACCATGAACGCCTTCAAGCGCCTCGCCCCTGCCTTCACGGCCGTCAAGTCCATGGTCAGCCGCATGCCGGCCGTCTGGGGACGACTGCGCCCCGTCGTCAACCCGTGGGCAGTCCTGCGTGCCGAGCGGTGGGCAGCAGTCGAGTGCATGACCTTGGCCGCGGAGATCGTCACGCTCTCCGAGGCGACGCTGAACGACTACCGCCTGGCCGCCGGTGACCTCGCCAACCTCTTCGACGACGGGATGCTGGCCTCCCATGTCGCCGAGCGGTTCACCTGTGACGAGATCGAAGGGATCGCCGCGTTCTTCCGGGCCGTCGACTACCCGACTATCGCTGACCTCTGGCTGGAGTGCCACGCCGAAGGCGATGACGATGAGGACGACCTCCACTACAAGGCCCCCGAGCACTCCGGCGAGCTGACCCTCGCGGCCTAGACGAGACGGAGTCGACCCCGTGAAGACCTGCGACTTCTGCACCATGCCTACTGCCCGCTGGCTCTACATCCCCCAAGCCCGTGCGCTCGCAGCGCTGATGACCGATGACGGCGTGGTGGTCCCGCTCCCCAACGACGGCCGCTGGCGAGCCTGCGACCTGCGCTCCGACCTCGTCGACACCAACGACATGGAGCGCCTGCTGACCCGCGCCCTCACCACCATGCGCATCCTCGGCGTGGACCTGCCGGACGACGGCCCCGACCTTGAGTTCATGGCCATGGTCGTTATGACCAACTTCGCCACCGTGCTGGCCGGTGAGCCCACCAAGCAACCCCTGTGACCTTTCAGTGAACCTGTAACAAGGTTGCCCCCTGTCCGAAGCGGGGGGCAACCGGAACCCGGAGACACCATGACCACGCCCAGCACCACCGAAGCCGAGAAGGCTGCCCGCGAAGTCGTCGACCGCCTCGTCCGCGAGGGGCAGATGCGCCGCTCGGAAGGGACCAGGCTCCTGCGCGACGGTCTGCCGATCATCCTCCAGGGCTTCGCCGTCGCTCGGCTCAGGGGCAAGCCCGAGGACGACATCACCGCGGACCTGGAGGAAGAGCGCGCCAAGGCCGAGGAGCGTCACGCCTCCGCTCGAACCACCACGGCCCGCCGCGCCGCGCTCCTGAGCCTGACCACGGCCCAGTTCGCCATCGCCGCGTGGGAGGGCGTGCAGCGCGACCTCGCGCGCCACCTCGCCGCCACTTCCTGACGACGCAAAGGCGAAACCTCCGAAGGGAGGTCGGCGGGAGGTGGTCCCTCCCCCCCTGACGATGCCAGCCCGCATCGCGCACCCAGGAGTGTCTATGAACAACTCTTTCGCCGCCCTCATCAGGGGCGTCGCCGCAATCTCTGTCGCCAACGCCGGGTGGGTCCTGGCCGAGACCGACCCGAACACGTGGGAGTTCGCCGGGTCGGCCATCGCCGCCCTCGTCGCCCTGGAGGCGCTCGGCGAGCTTCAGAACCGTCGGGTGCTCCAGCGCCAGGCCGCCCAGAACTGACCGCACGCCGCCGGGCTGGGCGACCGGCCCGGCGGCCCCGTGAGGAGCAACATGCCCACCCTGTCCAACACCGTTCGGCCGACCGTCTGGATCGGCTGTCTGGCCTGCTACAACGCGGGCCGCCTCGTCGGTGAGTGGTACGACGCCGACACCGCAGACCTCGTCACCCCGGAAGACCTGCACGGCCGGCCGACCCTCCACGAGGAACTCTGGGTCATGGACCACGACGACTTCTGCGGCGCCCTTGAGGGGGAGTGCTCACCCTCCGAGGCCGCCGAGATCGCCGAGGCGCTAAGCGAGCTGACCTTCGATGAGGCCGCCGCGTTCTCCGTTTGGGTGCGCGAGTGGGGCGAGCCCGACGATCGCGCGGACTGGGTGGACCGCTTCCGCAGCGAGTACCGCGGATTCCACCAGAGCGAAGGCCACTTCGCCCAGGACTGGGCTGAGGACACCTGCCAGCCCGAGGACCAGGCCCGAATGACCGCCTGGCCGTTCAACGCCATCGACTGGGACCACGCCGCAGCCGAGCTGTTCAGCGGCGGCTTTCACTCCGAGGAAGTCTTCGGCGGCGTCCACGTCTTCTGCCCCCGATGAATGCCGAACCCTGCGTCGAGTGCGGCCTCGTGCCCGAACTCCTCGACGAAGACCTGACCTGCGCTTTCTGCCGTATCGGCCTGTACCTGAAGGACGCCCTGATGAAGATGACCGTGAAGTTCCCCGTCGAGACCATCACCCACGGGGAGATCGAGATCGACCTCGACGTACCGGAGGAGTTCCTCGACGAGGACGGCGAACTCTTCGACGAGGACGGCCTCCGTGACTGGCTCAACGACAACGAGAACGAGTGGTACGAGCTGGTCCCTCCCTTCGAGGAGATCCAGTCGAAGGAAGTCATCGAGATCGCCAACGCGTACTGATGACGACGAACATCCCGCTGAACGACCGGATCAAGCACCTCGTTACCGAGCTGGACGAGGCCGTCGCCACCATGCGTCAAGAGCCCGACGAGGGCGACAGCCCCTGGTCCTGGGACGACGAACACGCGGCAGGGCTGAACCTCGCCGACGCCGCCGAGGCCCTGATCCTCGCGCTCCCCGCCGATCTCTGGCCGCCGTCCTGGTTCAAGGACGAGCCCCAGCAGGTCCACGCGCTCACCCCCGAGGACAACCGCCTCGTCGACGAGCTGCTCGAACAGCTCGGTTCCTGATCACCCCACCACGTTGACGGCGCCCGCCTCCGTGCGGGCGCCGTCCGAAGGATGCCCATGAGCGCCATGCAGTGCCGCGAGTGCGACCTCGCCCCGTACGCCGTCCACCCCGACGCCCACCTCGAATGCACCGAGTGCGGTCACCGCCTCGACATCCACGACTTCTACCTCGACCCGGACGAGGTCTGGACCGTGGACGAGACCGGGACCGTGCACGTCTTCCTCGCCCCGACCGCCTGCCTGAAGTGGCTCGACGACATCGCCGCCCTGCACACCGGTGACTGGGCGGCGGCGCATCAGGCCCTCTGGCAGTACCGCCGCGCCACCGCCGCGCTCGTCGAGTCCCTCCGTGCCGGCCTGCCCCTCCCCGCCTGAATCACCCCAAGGAACGATCATGACCCACGACGCCACGTACGAGTTCCCCGAGGGCGAGCTGTACGTCACCATCCTCCCGGCCGTCACCAAGCACGAGCGATGGGGCGACCAGGACCTGGCGCTCCCCGAGGGCCGCCTTGGGATCAGCTCCTCGCGCGACGAGAACGACGAGCCGGGATTCGTGAAGATCCGCGGCCGAAGGTACCGCATCGCCTCCCGCCGCGAACGGGCCCACGTCCGCCGAGAGGGTCTGCTGCGCCGCAACGACTCGGACGCATCGCTGTGGATCTACCAAAGTCCCCTGCGTCGCTGGGAGTTCACCAACGACCGTGACCAGGAACTCTCCCACGGCACCGCCGCCAGGGAGCGCCTCAACCGCATGGTCAGGGAGGCCGCCGACCGCTTCGAGGCCGAGCACCCGGGATGGCAGCTCATCAGCGAGCGCCTGGAGCTGGAGGGCCTTCTCGGCAACGCCGAGGTCGGCGTAGCCACCGCCCGGGAGGATCTCGTGAAGGCCGAGGCCCACGTCGCCCACCTGGTTGCCCGCCTCGCGGCCCTCACCGCCTAGGGCCGCCGCTGTGATCACTCTGACCGCGCCCTCCAGCGTCGTGCGCTGCGTACAGTGCACCGGGCCCATCCGCTACCCCGGCGACTACCAGCCGTACGAGTGCGCCGACTGCGGCCGGCACATCTACATGAGCGACGGCCTGATTCGCCCCGGCTACCACTGGGAGATCGTCAGCGGCTGGCTGACCAGCGTCGAGACCGTGGACGTGGACTGATGTCCCTGATACGCCTTGACACCGCTGGTGCCCTCGGCACCCCCGAAGAGCTGGACCTGACCGGCAAGACCCCCGAAGAGCTGGCCGAGATTGCCGCCCCCTGGCCGGTCGACTGGCTCTTCCCTCCGAGCCCCTGGGCCCCCGATCGCGTCATCAACCTGTTCGCCGGACCCGGCGGCTGGGACGTCGGCGTGCGCGACGTGCTGGAGCACGATCTCGACACCGTCGGCGTCGAGATGCACAAGGATGCCTCCGCGACCGCCAGGGCGGCGGGCTTCCAGCGGATCACCGCGGACGTCCGCTCCCTCGACCCCAAGCACCCCGCCCTGCGCTGGGTCGTCGGCCTGGTGGTCTCGGCACCGTGCCAGTGCTGGTCCCCGGCCGGCAAAAGGGCCGGGCAGGACCCGCGCAATCAGGAACTCCTCCTGGACGTGTTCACGATGGCCTTCGAGGCCACCTTCGGACACTGGCACGACAGTGGAGAATGCGGCGCCTGCGAGTTCGCCGACATCTGCCTGATCTGTAGCGACCCCGACTGGGACGGTTACGCGGGGTTCACCGGCCCTCTGCTCACCCTGGACGAGGTCAGGGCCCCGATCGCGCAGATGACGGACGAGCGGATCGGCCTCGTCGCCGAAGTGCTGATCTGGGCCCTCACCCTCACCGCGCAGTGGGACAACCTGCGCTGGCTGGCCATGGAGCAGAGTGCCGCCCTGCCCGAAACGATCCTCGACGGGATACGCGAGGAGCTGTGGTCGGCGGACTGGTGTAGCGCCGAGTTCCGCGTCCTGGACGCCGTCGACTACGGCCTCGCCTCCCGCCGCAAGCGCGTCTTCCTCATGGCGGCCCGCCACTCCTACGTCGACATGGACGCGCTCACTCCCGCCGAGCCGCTGCCGACCACCACGGCCGCCAAGGCCCTCGGCTGGCCGGAGGGCATCAGCGTCAACACCAGAGGGGTCAGGAAGACGGCGGGTGGGAACTGCTGGTCAGCGGACCGGCCCGCGACGGGCATCACCAGCAAAATCCGCGGCTGGTACTGGGAGCACGACAAGGACCGCAAGTTCAGCCTCGACGAGGCCGCGCTCCTGGTCGGCTTCCGCAACGGCTACCCGTGGACCGGCGCCCGGTCGAGCTGCACCCAGCAGATCGGCGACGTCGTCGCCCCACCGATGAGCGCGGTCGTCATCGGCAGCCTCCTGTCCCACCCCTGGGAGAAACCCCTCCGGCGCTACCTCGCCGAGATCTACAACCACGCCACCCCTCAGCCCGAGCACGTGCTCGCCGCCTGACCGAACGAGAGACCATGCGCGCAAACCTCCTGCTCATGCACTACGCCCGCAGCCCGCTGGACTGCGCCGCCTGCGAGGCTGACCGACTCACATCCATGGCCGACGCCCGGATAGCCATCTGCCTGGCGACCGGCGTCTCCATGGACGACATCGACCCGGCCTCCGGATACGACTACTCCCGCCGAAGCTACGACCGCGTACGGGCCTCCTGGATCGACCTGATCCGCCAGCACGGAGCCTCGGAGTTCCACGAGATTCCCGACATCGAAGAGGTCCGCTCGTCCTGGGCCGAGAAGCGGCCCGACTTCGTCGAGGGCGACGACTGGCTGGCCGAAGCGTTCGAGGCGCACCGCGAGTTCATCGACTCCCTCGGCCGACCCTGCCGCCGGACGTCCTGCGATATCCACTACCCCGCCCCCACCCTGTGAAGACGAGGGAGACCATGACCGAGACCATCGCCACCAGCACCGACGGACGGTTTCGCGTCCGCCTCGTCCCCGACGAGTTCGCCCGGAGCCCCCGCGAGGACTACGACCACCTGGCGCACGTGATCACCATCGACACCCACGTTGGCCACTATGCCCCCGTCGACCAGGACGGCGGCCCCCTGGCCGAAGCCTGGGAGCGCGTGAGCTGGAACCGCTGGCAGGGCATCGGCATCTTCACCCGCTGGGCCCGGATCTACCACGGCGCGATCGTCATCGAGTCCCGGCCGGCACGCGGCCCCGTGTCCCTCTGGTACCTCATGCGCGACGATGCCGAAGACCTCGGCATGCTGCCCGAGGCGTACCTTGACGCCGAGCGCGCCGAGTACGAAGCGTGGGCCGAGGGTGATGTCTACGGGTACATCGTCGAAGAGGCCGTCGACTGGGTCCGCACCGACGACCAGGGCGCCGCCATGACCACCTGGGAAGAGGTAGATGCCTGCTGGGGCCACTACGGATTCGACTGGGCGGTCGCCGCGGCCAAGCAGGCCCTCGCCCTCCATGCCGGCCGAGAGCTGGTGACTGCGTGACCGGGATCACTTGGGAGCAGTACGTGGTCTGCGGGCCGTGCGGTGGAGGTCATCTCCACGCAAGCCCCAGTGGGGAGTTCACGTGCTCCACCTGCGGCGCATTCATCGACCCTGATCGCGACGTGTGGCTCGACCCAGGGCAGACCTGGGCCGTCGACTCGGACGGCCGACTGTACGGGCGGCCCGAACTCCAGCACCGATCGTGAGGACGACATGATCACCCACACCGAGACCATCACGCTGTCCAACGGCGCCAAGCTCCGGGTCCGCATCGAGCGGGGCCTGACGAACGGCGTGGTGCTGCACGAACAGAACGACCTCAACCCCTTCGGCGGCGGTCGGATCTACTGGCTGGGCCAGGCGCTTTTCCTGATGTTCGGCGACGAGCTGCTGCGGATGCAGAACGCCCGGTACGAATTCGCCGAGACCCCGTCCGAAGCCGCGGAGAAGGCCCTCGCCTTCTTCTCGGAGTGCGCCGAGACCTGCATCCAGCACGCCAAGGCCGAAGGCATCCCCATCGAGACCTGCTACACCTAGATGGTTAACCTGTGACAGCTCATGCTCTGCGGATGCGACCCGAGGGGCGGCTCCAGTGCACCTCATGCCGAGCCGCCTTCCTCGACCGCAACAACGCCAACCGCAGTCGCTTCGCCTGCCCCGGCGAGCCCTTGGCCCACGGTCTGATCGGCCGCCGAGAACACGTCCTCTACCCGACGTGGAGCAAGGACCGGAGTTGCTCCGCCTGGGGCTGCCCTGATCCGGACCCCAGTCACGCGTGGCACGGCCCAGACCCCTTCTGCGACGAGACGACCTGCTCGATCTGTCTGCACGACTGCGACTGCGACGTATGCGAAGGCCGCGTCCACGCACCCGGCCTCTACCGCCTCGTGGACAGCCGCGAGGCATGAATGAAGGAGAACGCCCCATGAAACCCACGCTGATCGGACTCGCGGGCGCCGCGAGATCCGGCAAGGACACCACCGCCTCGTTCCTCGTGGACATGGGCTGGCAGCGCAAGGCGTTCGCCGACCCCATCAGGGAGTTCCTGTACCGCTTGGACCTCTGGCTCCCCGACGACGAGGGCGGATCTCTGCCGCTCAACGCCGCCGTGGACGCGCGCGGCTGGGAGGCGGCCAAGGTGGAGCACTTCGAAGTCCGCGGGCTCCTCCAGCGGTGCGGCACCGAAGCAGGGCGGGCCGTGCTGGGCCCGGATGTCTGGGTCGACGCCCTGTTCAGGGACGTCCGACCCGAGGTGCCGACAGTCATCACGGACGTGCGGTTCCCCAACGAGGCGAGGGCCATCAAGGAGCGTGGGGGCCTGGTCGTGCAGGTGTGCCGGCCGAAGCAGATGCTCATCGACGGCGCGGCCCACATCAGCGAGAACGCCCTGAAGGACTGGGACTTCGACGTGATTGTCCTGAACACGGGCACGGTGGAGGACCTGCGCAAGTCTGCGGAGCGTCTCCTCCTGCCCGTGTGACCCACAACGCAGGTGTGAACCTGTGACCGATGTGTTAACGTGTAGCAAGAACGGAAGGAAGAGGAATGACGAACCCCTCGAACCTCATGGATGAACTGCGCCAGATCGTTGAGGACATCGCCGCCATGTACTCCGGCCAGGAAGCCGAACTCGACGAGCTGCGGGACGAGGACGGTGACGTGCCGGCCGAGAACCTGTGCGACTGGGACCGGCTGCGGTACGACATCCATGGCGAGCAGGACAGCGACAAGCTGGGCGAGGTCTACCGCCGTCTTTCGGGGCTCGTCGCCCCCGTGGCGGCTGCGTGAGGATCACCCCCCGCAAGGAAGAGGTGGCCGCGATCGTGGCGCTCTTGGAGGACCCGTCCTTCGAGAGCGCCAACCACCTCGCCAAGGCCGTGATCAAGGAAGTGGGCGAGATCCTCCAGATGCGGGACTGGGTCGCCCTGGTCCACACCTGGAGCGATGGCCACCGAGGGCTGAACTTCGCACCCTTCGCATCCGAGGCCGAGGCGAAATCCTTCGCCTCGAAGATGGCCTTCGGCGGCACCGGCCGCATGGTCAAGCTCAACTCGCCCGGCGTGATGCTCGCCAACCACGACGGCAAGAAGTGGAAGGGCTACTGCCAAGACGAGCAGTGCACCCACGCCCCCTTCACCCACTCCGCCGCCAGCTCGGCACGAGGTGCCTGCCAGATCCCCACGTGCCCCTGCACGAAATTCCGGCCCACGTAGAACAGAGAGACAGACCAGCATGAAGCCCGTCGAGTGGCAGACCTGCGAGTGCAGCTCCAAGCGCGGCTTCGCCGACCGCCGCGCCGCCGAGAAGGCCCTCGGCAGGGCACAGGCCAAGCGAGACCGTCACGCGGAGCGTCACGGAGCCCGCCGCGGAATCGCCCGCGAACACCGGATCTACCGGTGCGATCACGACCGATACCACCTGACCAAGCAGAGCCGACGCGACTACCACGGAGCCGCCGCATGAAGCCCAGCCAGAAAGCCCTCGACAACGGGTGGGGGTGGGTGCTCGGCGTCAGTGGCGAGGAGTGTCGCGTCTACTCGTGCCCGAAGGTCGACCACGCCGAGATCCTCGCGGAGGTCGCCGATCTCCTCGGAGTAACCGATCCGGCGAGTGTGCCGGCCACCGTGCGGCAACTCCGGACGGAGCACCGGCAGGCACTCGCCTCGGCGGCAACCGCCTGGTCTGCGGTGCACAACCTCGTCCGCCTCGACGGCGCCACCCCGGAGCACCGGGGTTGAGCCAGGGCGGCAGTAACCGGCTCCTGACGCCGGAAGAGGTGGCCTCGTGGCTGAAGGTCAGCGAGACCACCGTCAAGAACAAGTACCGGACGTGGGGGTTGAAGGCCCAGAAGGTGGGCCGCCTCCTGCGATTCCGCGAGCGCGACATCGTCGCCTACCTCGACGACAACTACGGGTAACGGGACAGCCCTGCCCCAGCAAGAGAGAGGGGCCTATGGCTACCGTTTTTCAGAGGTGCAAGACCGACAAGCGCAGCCCGCTCTACCCCTGCGAGAAGGTGCGCTGCGGCCACGACTGGACAGTCAGGTACAGGGAGCCGGGCGGGCGCACGGCCCGGCAGCGCGAAGAGTCCTTCACCAAGAAGACGGCTGCGGACAACTTCGCCAACAAGATGGAGAACGACAAGAGCGTAGGGACGTACATCGACCCCAACGCCGGGAAGATCACCGTCCGGGCGTACGCGGAGGACTGGCTCAGCCGCCGCGTGATCGGTGACTCGACGTTCTCGAATTACCGCGCCTTCATCGACAACCACCTGATACCCCGACTCGGCCGCAAGACGATGGCCGGAGTCGCCAAGCGGGACATCGAGCACTTCAAGGCGGCCATCAGCAAGGAACTCGCCGCCAGCACGGTGTACGACCGTATGAAGATGGTCAAGCACATCTTCTGGTCCGCCAAGGAAGAGAAGATCATCCAGGAGGACCCCTCCAAGGAGGTGAAGAACGCCCCCGGAAGCCGCGCGGTGGACGAGGACGAGATCCCCACCCTCGACGAGGTCCGTCTCCTGCACAAGCACATGTCGCCGCAGTACAAGCTCACCGTCTGGCTTCAGGCAGGAGCCGGGCTGCGAGTCAGCGAAGCCCTCGCCTTCCACACAGGGTGCCTCCGCAACGACGTGATCCGCGTGCGCTGGCAGATCAGCTCGAAGGCGCACCGCGAGGACTGCAAGACCCGCCTCGTACCCCTCAAGCACCGCGATGAGGGCGAGTACCGCGACGTGCCGGCCGCGCCGTTCGTCTGCGACGAGATCGACGCCCACGTGGAGGAGTGGGACCCGATCCCCCTCACCTTCCAGAACGCGGCAGGCAAGGCCCGGCAGGTTGAGGTGTTCTTCGCGCCGCGCGAGCGCGGCAAGGGCATCATGCCGACCGCGAACACCTACAGCTACCACTTCAGGAAGGCGTGCAGGCTGGCCGGGCTGGTGGACGCCGACGGCAAGCCGAAGTACCACCCGCACTCGCTTCGCCACTTCTTCGCCTCGACCGCCCTGGCGGCCGGCATCCCGATCCACGAGGTCTCCCGCTGGCTCGGCCACAAGTCGATCAAGACCACGGTCGACATCTACGGACACCTCGTCCCCGAGGCGTGGGACCGCTGCCGAGCCATCATGCAGAAGGCCATGGGTCCGGTTACCGTGGAGGTCCCCAGCGAGGCCGCGGAGGAGCGCTCCGAGTACAGCCCGGTCGCCTGACGTGCTGGATGTGCTGGATGTGCTGGATAGGATTCTCCCGTGCTGGATCTGTGCTGGATGCGATCCCCAGAAGGAACGTTTCCGCAGGTCGCAGCTCTGCGCCAGAGATTCCGCTTCAACGTCTGACACGTCCGGCGAAAGGCCGTCTGACCTGCGACGGAGCGGGTCGGGCGGCCTTTGCTGTCCGCACGGGCCTGGTACCCGGGTGCTTCAGGAGCAGTTCCACTCCTCGCTGGGCAGCGAGTGCCATAGGTCGAGCCAGTCGTGGAGGAGGAAGAGGGGGCGGGTCAGGACGACGTCGCCGGCCCGCTGGGAGCGGATCGCCAGGCCGAGGTCGGCGAAGACCGGATCGCCGGCGACGCTGTACGCCAGGCCGCCGGGCCGTGTCGTGCGGTGGACAAGCCAGTCCTCGACACGGGACGGCGCGCAGCCGGTCAGCGGGGCTGCGTCCAGTCTCACTTGGGGGCCGGTGAGGGCGTTCGCGGCGACGCACCCCAGGCGGCCGTCACGGAAGAGGGCCCTGATCCCGCGTCCAGTGAAGTCGGCGTAGTCGAGCTGCGGCTCTTCGCCGTGCCGGGAGTAGGACGAGAGGGCCGGTCCTTCGCCGAGGACGTGGCTGATCTCCTCCAAGGTCATCCCGAAGTGCAAGGGGCCGACTCCCACGTACGGCGTGAACGTCCATTCGGCGCGCTCCTCCTCCCGGGCGATCCGCCACGGGCCGCGGTATCCGGCCTCGCTCCCCAGGGCGGCCACGGGCGGCTCGGGTGCCGGCTCGTGCGGGGCAGCCGGTACGGGCGCGGTCCGGTCCTCACGCCGACGGCCGAGTCGTTCCGGAGCCGCGGTGTCCTCGGGCTGCTCTTCCAGCCAGTGGATCGCCTGCTCCTGGTCCTGGCCGAACGGGTCCTCCGCCAACGCGCCCGCCCGCTCCAGGGCCGCGCGGCGCTCCACCTCCGCAGTGACGAGACCGGTGACGTCCTCACCCCAGGCAGCCAGCCGTTCCCGGGCGACCCACCGGTAGTACGAGTCCGCGCTCACGGCCAGGACCTCGCGAACGGCGGGCGCGTACCGGGGTACGGACGGGGCGAGGCCGGGGTCGGCCAGGAGCAGGGCGGTGGCCGCGAGCGCGGCCTCCCTGACCGGTGGATCGTCGTCGTCGCAGAAATGCGCGATGCGGTCGTGGAGCATCGGCCGCGCCGCACGGGCGGCGGCCAGATCCCGTGCCGTGCCGACGCCGTCCTCGACGTCCAGGCGGGCGATGTCGGCGAACGAAGCCAGCCAGTTCAGGAGTTCGGCGCGAAGCGACCGCCGGCCTGCCCTGCACTCCCACCGGTCTTCGGCGAGGGTACGCGGATCGTCGAGGAGACAGGCGAGGACCAAGGCCGCCGGGGCGGTCGCCGGAAACACCTGCTCCTGATGCAGGAGCAGCCTGTACAGATTGCCCACCGCCCGTACCCGGCGGGCCGGGTCGGCGGCGAGCACCGCGCGGAGGACGTCCGGTGTGTCGGGCACACCGTGTCGGCCCGTACAGACGTGCGGCAGCTCCTCCCATGCGGTACCGGTGAGCTCCGCCTGTGCTCTGGGTGGCAGGCAGCCGCCGGGAGCATCAGGAAGGTCTGGGGCCATCTTGTTGATCACGACCGCAGTGTTCCAGCCGACTCCGACATCAGGGGCGCCGATGCCTGCCATAGGCCGCAGTCAGCTCACGCTCGAGCAGCACTCTGATGTCCTCGCTGCTCGTGGCAGCGAGGACATCAGTCGTTAGGCGGCCCGGGCTGCTGGTAACTGCGAGACCCACGTCGTGAGCTCGGCCAGATGCCCGGGTTGCAGCCCGCGGTATGAGTCGGGCTGAACGAGGAGAGTCGGCGTGCCCTTGGCGGTCCGCTCCGCGGCCCAGGCGTGGTCGAGGTCGGTGAAGTCGTCGTCGACCCAGGCGACCGCCGACCCGCCGAGCCACGGCTCGACGTGGTCGCGCTTCCAGAGGTAGCCGTTGGGGTGGCTGGTGGTGATCTCGGGGCGGGGGAGATCGAGGTATGGGAACTCCGGCAGCCTGAGGAGCGGCCCGACGATGGTGGTGGCGTCCTTGCGCCAGCTCGTGCACCACACGGGGGCGACGAGGCCGCTGGTCAGGAAGCCGGCGAGCAACGGGCCGTGGGCGGGGTTGAGCCAGATCGGTACCGGGTTGTCGGGGTCGCGGCCCGCGGGCAGGACGGTGTGGCGGACGTGGGTGGGTGGGGTGCTGCCGTCGGACGCCGGGAACGGTATGAGGACGCCGTCGATGTCGAGCAGGAGGTAGGGCAAGGGCATCGTTGCCTCCGCGGTCAGCGTTTCCGGGCGGTGATCAGGAGAGTGTTGGGCCACGGGTCCAGACGCGGGTGCCGCAGCTCGATGGCCGAGGTGATCTGTAGGCCGGTCCGGGAGAGATGGGCGGCCCAGCGGTGGGCGTCGTACTCCCAGCGTGCGATGGGCAGCCGGGTGCGGTCGGGCATGGTGACGTAGTCCTCGCGGGGACGGTCGTCCGTCGAAGGATGTCTTCCGGCCCGTGCCGGGTGGGGTACGGAGAAGGCCAGTACGCCGCCGGGCACGAGATGGCGGGAGATTGCGGCGAGCAGAAGCTCCGGAGCGACCAGGCCGACGGCGCCGAATACCGAGTAGACCGCGTCGAAGGTCTGGCCGGTGGCCTGGAGGTAGTGCAGTGCATGGCCGGCGGTAAAGGTGGCGCCCTCGATGTGGCCGTGGTGCGAGCGTGCTCGCCGCACCTGGAGGCCCACCAGGTCGACTCCGGTGACGCGGGCCTGGTGGTGTCGGGCAAGGTGAGCCACGTTGTGGCCGGGACCGCACCCGAGCTCTAGGAGGCGCTTGCCGCGCAGGTCCCGGCCGAGGATCTCCGCGCCGGGGCCCAGACCGGGGTGGGTACTCCACTCCATCCGTGCCGGAGGAACGAGCGCGTGGGCTGGTGCGGTGGCGAGACGCTGGGCGGCGTGGGCGTACCAGGGGGAGACCTGGGCGAGCACCTAGACCTCCAGGAGTTGGACCACGTCGTTCAGGTGGCGGCGGACGACGGGGATGTACGCCAAGTCCCTGGTCGGGTCGTTGATCCAGCGGATCGCCTGCTCCATGAACCACGCGACGGCCCACATGCGGTGCCATCCCAGGGCCCAGGCCTCGGCGGTCAGGCCGCCCCGGGCGGCGAGGGCGTCCTCGTGCCCTCCGGCGGCGACGTACTGCTCCAGGAACACCCGCAGGCGTACGGGGCTGGGCGTCTCGGTGGTGCCGTGGTACGAGGCGAGGTCGATAAGGCCGGGTCCGGTGAAGGCGCGGGCGAAGTCGAGGAGGCGCCAGCCCTCCTTCCCGATGTGGACGCTCGTGGGGTGGAACTCGGAGTGCACCCAGCCGAACGGGTCGAGCGTCGCCCCCTGAGCACGGGCCTCGGCCGCTGCGGAGATCTTCCCCAGCGCGGTCTCGATGTCGTCGCAGTCCGTCCACCGCTCGGCCTTCCGCAGCCGCTGGAGGTGATCCAGGGCCAGGCCGGGCAGGGCCACGAGGCCTGCGCCGTCCAGGAAGGGCAGGCCGCTGGCCGGTCGGGCGGCGTGGAGCATCACGGCGGCGCCGACGCCGTCGAGGTCGTCGGCCTCCCGTACCGGGGTGCCGAGGTCGTCCATGAGCATCCCGAGCCACTGGTCCCGCATGGCGGTGGCGTGAAGCTCGGGAACCGGCAGCCCGCGCTGGTGGGCGATCCGCAGGGCCTGGGCCTCGCGGTCGAAGGGTTCCTTGGCGTACTTGAAGACGGCCGTGGTGCCGTCGGGGAAGGTGACCCGCTCGACGCCGGACATGCCCCAGACGCGGATCTCCGTGCGTTCCGGGAGGGGCTTGCGGATGAGGGCGCACAGGTCGTCGAGCAGGGCGGCGGTCAGGCTCTGGTCCATGGGGGTGTCTCCAGGGGCTGGTGGGCTCCGGGGCGGGCGAACGTGCCGGCCCGCCCCGAAGCCGTAGTGGGATGGGGCTACTCGGCGGCGGTCACGCGGTGGGCGTAAACCTGCTCGATCCAGCCCGCCTTGAACGCGGCCAGGTCGTCACCGAAGTTGGCCATCGAGGCACCGTAGGGCGCGACCACGCCGCCCGACTGGTCCGGCACGGACTGGCAGCCGTGCACGAGCCGGCCACCGAGGGCGGCGTGGGCCTTGATGGACTCGATCCGGCGGTGCTCGTTGAACCAGCCGCCGTGGTAGACCTCGTCGAGCATCCCGCCCGTCTCGTCGTCCAGGTCGAAGACGACGGAGGTGGCGGCGGGGAAGAACCAGCACGGGCCGACGTTGGAGATGTGCCCGTCCAGCTCGACCTTGTTGAGCGCCATGAGCGTGGCGGCCTCGCGCAGCATCCGCAGGTGGTCGGCGGTGATCTGCGGCAGGCCGAGGCCGGCGAGGTGCTCCTCGCGGAAGAGGTACGCGTACACCTCGTACGCGGTGGCCAGGACGCGGGCGGCGTCGGAGGTGGACTCGCCGTGGTTCTTGATGAAGTCGAGCGCCAGCTGCTCGACCGCGCTTTCGGTCGTCTCGTCCACGTCCAGGAGTTGGGCCTTGACCAGCTCCCAGCCGGCGACGAGCCAGGTGTTGGACTCGAAGCGGAAGAAGTACTCTGCCGGGTCGATGGTGAGGCGTCGGCCCTCGACCTGGATGCCGGGCAGGCGGTTCCAGCGCGGGTCGAAGGCGTTGGGCAGCTCGACCGTGAGGGTGGCGGTGTCGATGGTGGTCACCGTGTCTCCGTCTCTGATCGTCCGGGCCAGGGCATAGGAATGCCCGAGCCCGGTAGGGGCGTACGGAACTTGGAGGCCGCCCGGCCCGAGAGTGGGGCGGCTGTCGATAAGTGAACCGCCCGCTACGCAGAGTGGGTACGGTGTGACCGAGCCCAAGCGGTATACGCGGTTTACAGCTCAGGGACGGAGGAACGTGCCAGCGCCGACCGACCCCAACTCCCGCCTGCGCGAGACGATCCGCGCAGCCGGATGCACGTACGAAGCCCTCGCCAAGGACGTCCGCCGCATCGCTGCCGAGAACGGCGAACTCCTCCAGACCAACAAGTCCGCGATCTCCCACTGGGCCAACAACACCCGCGCGCCCTCGGGCCAAGTCGGCCAGTACCTCGCCGAAGCCCTCTCCCGCCGCCTGGGCCGCGTCGTCACCCCGACCGAGATCGGCCTCCACCCCGGCGACGCCGAAGCCACTTCGGACGGCGATCCGGTCGTGACCGTCACGGACCTCGGCCGTGCCGACGTCGAACGCCGCCGCTTCCTCGCCATCGCGGCCTTCACCACGGCCGGCGTTGCCATGCCGCTGCTCCACGACCACGAAGCCACCTCCCGGATGCTCCGAGCCCGCACCGGCCGCTCCCTCGTCGGAACCGAGGACATCGACGTCGTACGCCAGATCACCGCGGCCTTCAGCGCCGCCGACGAACGCCTCGGCGGTGGCCATGGCCTGACCACGGTCACCGCGTACCTCGCCGACACCGCCGCCCCGATGCTCCGCGGCCGCTTCCCCTCGGAACCGTTACGCCAGGCCGCCTTCGGCGCCGTAGCCGAACTCGCCTACCTCGCCGGGTGGAAACACCACGACCTGGGCCACGAAGGCGCGGCCCAGCGCTACTACCAGGTCGGCTACCAGCTCGCCTGCGAAGCCGACCCCCACGGCCAAGCCGCCTGGATGATGCGCGCCCTCGCCCACCAGGCCCTGAGCCTCAAGCAGCCCCACCACTGCGTCGACCTCGTCGAAGGTGCCCTGCGACGGGGCCTCGGCCACGTCGACGGCCAGACCGAAGCCCTCCTCCACATCACCCACGCCCGCGCCTACGCCGCCACGGACGCGAGCCCATCGGCCGCACGTGCCCTCCTCGCCGCCGAAGACGCCCTGCTGCGGGACGACGGCCCCCAGCCCTGCTACTCCCGCGTCAGCGGTCCCGCCGCCGGCACCGTGGCCAGCCACACCGCCCGTACCCTGACCGACCTCGCCGACCACATCGGCACCGAACAACAGCATCGCGACGCCCTCACCCGCTGGGACCCCGAGAAGTACAAGCGCGTCCATGCCCTCACCCATGCCGACCTCGGCGACAGCCTCGCCGCCCAGGCGCGCGCCGACGAAGCCGTCGCCGCCTGGACCCAGGCCCTCGTCCTCATGGAGGGCATGACCTCCGACCGGACCCGAAAGGCGATCACCTCGATCCGCTCCACCCTCGCGGTGTACCAGCGCCGCCGCGTCCCCGGCGCCGCAGATCTCGCCCGCCGCGCTCGCGAGGCCCTCGCCTAACATGCCCAACAACCCGCCCGACGAAGGGAACACCGTGGCCCAGCAGACCGACGACCGCTCCCAAGCCCTCAAGCCGGCGCTCGAATCGATGACCCTGCTGGTCGCGGCCGTCATCGTCCACGACAAGGCCACCAACCGCGTCGTCCTCCTCCAACGCAGCGAGAACGCGAAGTTCGCCCAGGGCCTGTGGGACCTCCCCGTCGGCAAGAGCGAACCGGGCGAGCCCATCACGGAGACCGCAGTCCGCGAGCTCTACGAGGAGACAGGCCTCACCGTGAAGCCCGAGTCCCTCAAGGTCGCCCACATCATCCACGGAGCCTGGGGCGTCGAAGCCCCCAACGGCTTCCTCACAGTCGTCTTCGCCGCCCACGACTGGACCGGCGAACCCGAAAACCGCGAACCCCGCAAGCACTCCCAGGTCCGCTGGGTCGACGCCGATGCCATCCCCGAAGCCTTCGTGGACACCACGGCCACTGCTCTCCACCATTACTTGCACAGTGGGACGGCGGTCTCCCTGGACGGCTGGTCATCAGTCTGACCAGTCGTACTGGCGTGGGCCAGTAACTATGCTGGCCCCGCTTCGGAGTGAGGTCCACGCGGCTGGATCGGAGCAGGAGGAAGGGAGCCCCCATGCAGCAGTTGTACGTCGTCGGCTTTGAGGTGTCGGCCACTGAGCCAGGCGATACGGCGTCCGCCTTCGAGCACCTACTGAAGCATATGGAGCAGCACGTTTCTCCAGCTACGACTGGCCTATCCGCTGAGGCGCTTCAGGCTGGCAAGGGCGCGACCGTACTACCTGGGCATAAGCCAGGGCACCCCGACCGCTACGTAAGTTGGATTCCCGTCATTGTGGGCAATGGGACCCGTGCGTTGAGAATGGAGATCGAGAACGCTCTGCCCGGGGGCGGTCGCTTCGTTTGCCAGTTGACGGCCTCGGAGTGCGATGAAACAACAGGTTTTAGGGTCGTGATGGGGCGCAAGAGTGATGGCCTACTTGCCCCCGCGACAGTGTCAGAACTAAGGCCACCTGGTGCGCTTAAGGCGATAGTGCAGGATTCTCGACTTCGTTGCGAGGATGGACAAGAAGGAATAACCACAGCGGCGTTGCCGGTACTCGCGGCTCAGGTCCCCGCAATCCGTGATTGCCTTGCTGCTCCGCAACGTCGTCTGCCGATCCTCATTGTCTCCTCGATGCGAACGGTAGGGGCACCAGCTGTCTTTGCCCGCGAAGCGGCTCGCCGTCTCGTCGGCCTAGCCCATGTTGTGGTCGTTTCTGGTTGGCTGGCCTTCGACTCGTTCAATTCTGGCCTCGAACGTAACTTCCTGCCCAGAGATGGAATGCGTCTTTACTGGCCCACCTCGGATGCACGAGCGCCCTGGTGGGGATCGGCGGATCTCTACGGCGATCACGATGCGCTCCTAGGTAAACTCACCCGGCTTCTTGCTCCGCTCAGTCTCGTGGCGCGTGGCAGGGACCGGCTGTGGGAGGCTGTCCGCTCGGCTGAGGCCGATGCCCTGCTGGAGGATCTAGCTGGATCGGAAGCCGATCAACTTGTTCGACTGAAAGAGAAGCTAGAGGAGGAACGCGGCCAATCGGTCGAGCTGCTCGAACAGAACGAGCATCTTGAGAATAGGGTCGCCCGCCTAGAGATCGACGTAGCCAACCTTACGGCTCAATTGGAAGCAGCATCGCTGCCAGTAGATGAGGAGCCAGCCGAGGTTGATCAGCACCTCGTGGCGAACTCTGGAGACTTCTCCACTGACTGGAGCCGTTGGATGCAGGATTCCGACGGGGCTCTCGTGTTCACATCCAACGCGAAGGAGCAGTGGCAGCGAAGTTCTTATCCCTACCCCGAGCGTATGAGGGAAGCGCTGGACACTCTGGCTGACCTCGCCCGGGAGTGGAAGAAGGAGAAGGGGCGTCTCGGCACCTCGCTCGTTTCATGGATCGGCGGCCGAACTGCCCTGAGCTATGCGCCATCAGATGAGCCTCTTCGGCGAGCGAAATTGCATGAATTCAAATTCGAACGCGAGAAGCCTTGGGATCGCCAGCCGCACATCAAGCTCGACGATCACACTAGCCCTGATCGGGTCGGGCGAGTCTATTTCGCTATTGACAATGCTGGGCTTCGGTGGATTGTGGATCACGTCGGATTGAAGCTGTAGGGTCTCTGACCGGGGGCGCTATTCTGCCTGCAGCACGAGCCTGCCGGGTTCACGCTCGTGCTGCCCGTCGGCGGCTTAGAAACGCTTGCCGGTGCCTCCGAGGTTCATGGGAGTCGTGTTGCCCTTCTGGTCAGCCCAGAGGGGAAGCGCATTTTCCTCCAGTCCCATTTCGCTGCAGACAGCCGCGTGGAGATCCTCTTCCAATGGAACTAGTTGGTCCGAGTCGTGGCGGGTGGCACCCATGTGGGTGCTTGGCCAGAGCCCATCTGCTACATCGTCTGCCCATGATTTCGTCCACCGGAATACGGCGTCCGCATTGCGTGCCGTTGCAGCATTTCCGGCCTCAGTGAGATGTGCGAGGGCGGCCCGGGTCTCCCCAGCCCTCGTGGCGCATTTCTGGACGAGGGGAGCGCGCATGTAATCAGGCTTGTCCATGACGTCAGCCATCTCGATTGATCCAATTGAACGGGCCCAGTCGTCCAATCTCGCCTGAAATCCGCGATAAGTGTCAAGTAGTCGTGCGCGGTAGAGGTAGGTGGCTTCGTCGATGGGCTGGGGTCCCAGAAGCCTGAGGTTCGCCTTGTACTGAAGCATCGCGCGCCGATCAATTTCCCCACGATCAAAGCGCCTGTGGCAGTTTGCGCATAAGGCAATCATGTTCTCGAAGGCGTGCTCGCGGACCTTTTCCCAAGGGACTATGTGGGCGAGGTCAAGCGTCGTTGCACGGCAGGTCGGGATGGCGCAGCGATGGCCGGCTTCCACAAGGAGGTCTCTGCTCAACTGGCGCGGCACGGCAGGGCGATTGGCTGGCATGCATGGCAGGCTACCCGCGCGCTGTGACACGGAGTCTGCAGATTGGTCGGGCGAGGGGTTGGGGGGTTAGGAGCGGGACCAGCCGTTGGCGAAGTCGCATTGGAGGTCCGTCCAGCGGCGACGCTCGACGGGGGTGTAACCGGGGTGGTCGCGGAGGTGGGCCAGGGCATTGACCCACTGGTCCCAAAGGCCGCCGGGCTGGGTGAAGCGGTCCGCACGGTGGGTGCCGAGGTGGGCGTCGAGGCGGAGGAGGGCGCCGAGGGCGGCGGGTTGGTCGTAGCGGAGGTCGGTGCGGGGGAGGTAGCGGTCTAGGTAGGCGGTGAGGATCTCGGCGTCCGCGTGGGTGCCGAAGCGGGCCAGGGCGAAGCAGTAGGCGCTGCCGGAGAAGCAGAACTCGCTGGCCAGGAGCAGGTCGCCGATGCGTTCACGGAACGTGGCGCGTCGGCCTACGCCGATCAGCCAGGCGGCGGTGAGGCGCGAGCGCCACTCGTAGCCGAGAAGGGCCTCCAGCTCGACATCGGTGATCGTGGCCGAGTCGTCGATGAGGTGACGGGCGAAATGTTCGGCGTGAGCCCACTCGGGCCGCAGGAATCGACCACTTTTCAGGACGAGGTAGCGCGCGCGGCCTGAGTCCTTCCTCGCTGCGTAGCGTTCGATCACGTAGCCGTAGCCGATCTCCTTGGGGTGCTGGAACGGCATCGGTCACCTCTCTGGGTGCAGGTCGGTACGGTCGATCCAGGTAGGGGCGACGAAGATGTTGTCGCCGGCGGGGGCTTCGGCTGCTTCCAGCAGGGACCAGGTGCGGGACTCTTCGACCAGGTGCTCCCAGGGCGCGGTCCAGTCGAGTTCCCAGTCCAGCCTGGGGCCGGAGACGCCGTACGTGCGGCCGGCGTCCACCTGCCAGAACTGGGAGTAGAGGATCACCAGGGCATGGTCGGCCAGGTCGTTGATGATCTCGGTGAAGTGGGTCGAGGGCCAGCCAGGGGCGTCGTCCTCAGCGGTTGCTCGTAGGCGCTCGGTGAGCGGTGGGACGACAGGAGTGCGGGCGCCGAGTTCCGTCAGGGCCCAGCGGATGCCATCCGGCTCGCTCCAGTCCGGTGGCGTCGCCCGTTCCAGGCAGGCGCGGTAGGCGTGGCACACGGGCTCGACCGCGCCGTCGATCTTCAGGCTCGCCAGGGCCATCGCCGCCCATTCGCGGACGGTGGGGTCGTCGCTGCTCAGGAGCGCGATCAGGGCGGGGCCGCAGCGTGGGTCCGCCACCTCTTCGAAGACCTCGATGGCGGTCAGCTGACCGAAGCCGCCGAGGAAGGGCAGTCCGTCGATGATGACGGGGATGGCGTCGGAGCCGATGTCGATCAGTTCTGCGCGGGCGTCGTACGACGGGCCGGCCGAGTCGTCGAGCTGCTGGATGAGTCTCGCGATGTTGGTGGTCATGGATGGTCCCCGCGCCAGAAAGTGGGGAGCCACCAGCAGAGCACCGAGCGGTCGTCGGGCCACGGGGAGCGGTCCTCGGCTTCCCAGTCCTCGAAGGAGTCGCGCGTCGGATCGATGGGGCGCCAGGCGGGGTCGAGCGGCTCGTCCTCGGCCGGCGGGCGGACGTGCTGGCGGCCGTGCTGGTCGCAGGCGCCGAAGTCCTGGTAGTTGCGCTGGGCCTCGATCAGGGAGATCTTGTTCGCTCCGCCGTCCATGGTCGGCCAGCGGAACTGGACCCCGTCGTCCTCCCAGAAGCAGACGGGGCAGATATCGAAGGAGCCGGGCATGGCGTCGAGCACGCGGTGCCCGCAGCAGGGACAGGGGTAGCGGTCGCTCACCTGCGCAGTCTCGTTGGAGGTCCGGCCGGTGCGCCATGGATTTCTCGGCCTCTGCACGTCCGACCAGTCCGCGGCCAGTCCGCAGGACACCCGTAAATGGCTGTCGGGTGCCAACGCATACCAACGGGGAAAACCCAGGTCAGAGCCCTGTGCGGGGCTCCGCCGCAGGTCAGGATCGGGCGGCAGACATTCCGCTTCAACGTCTGAGCGGATGAAATAACGCCACGTCGCTGACGTGGCAAGCATGCAGGTCAGAAGGGGTCGGCTCCTCCGGGGGTCGGCCCCTTGTTGTTTCCCGCGCTGGGATGGTGCTGAGATTCCTGACCGCCCGTCAGCCGTTCGGACCGGCTGGAAGGTGTCGGGAGTGGTACGTTATTAGGTACCACTTGAGGGAGGGGTCGGGTCATGTCCATAACCGCGAGCGAAGCCCGCAAGGAACTCTTTCCGCTGATCAAGAAGGTCAACGAGAACCACGAGGCCATCGAGATCGTTTCCAAGCACGGCAACGCAGTGCTCGTCTCGGCCGAGGACTACGCGGCACTGCGTGAGGGCTCGTACCTGCTGCGCTCTCCGGCGAACGCCCGCCGGCTGCTCAAGGCGTACGAGAACGCCCTGGCGAACATCAACGTGTCCGAGCGCGAGCTGATCGATCCCGAATCGGTGGATGCCGGTACGGGTGCCGCGTGAGGCTCGTCTTCGAGGATCAGGGCTGGGAGGACTACACGTCCTGGCTCAAGAACGACCGCAAGATGCTCGCCCGGATCAACAAGCTCATCGAGGACGTCAGGCGTGACCCCTTCACGGGCATCGGAAAGCCAGAGCCGCTGAAGTACCACCTGCCCGGGGCGTGGTCGCGGCGGATCGACGACGAGCACCGCCTCGTCTACCTGGTGACGGACAAGGAGATCGTCATCCTTGCCGCCCGGTACCACTACTGACCGCTCGCGCCGTGCGGGTCGTGCTGGGATGTCCTCCCGTGCTGGGACGGTGCTGGGATGACCCGCTCGAAAACGACGTTTTCGCAGGTCGCAGCTCTGCACTCGAAGTTCCGCTTCAACGTGTGACCGGATCCCCTGAGGGCGGCCTGACCTGCGGTGATGCAGGTCAGGCTGTTTTCGTTTCCGGGACTTCAGGTGTCGTAGACGGTGGAGCGGTGCCCGACGCCGACCGCCCACACCACCAGCTCGCCGTTGTCGAGCGTGTAGATCACGCGGTAGTCACCGACCCGCAGGCGGCGGCGGTCGGGCTGGGAGACGAGGGCCGTGGTGTTGAAGCCCAGCGGGTCGGTCTCCAGCTCGGTCAGCCTGGCCAGGATGCGGAGGGCCATGTCTCGCGGGACCTTGCGGAGCTCGGCCTGGGCCTCGGGACGGAAGACGGTGCGGTACTCACTCACTGCGCGCCAGCGTCTCCCTCATGACGTCCTCGATCGGGATACCGGGCGCGGGGTTGGCCATGCGCTCGTCGATGATCCGGTTGATCTCGCGCTCTTCCCACTCCTGGTACTTGCGCAGCACCTCGATGGACACGACGGCGGCGACCTGCTTGCCGCGGCGGGTGATGACGGTGGGCGTGTCGTCCCGCTCGGCTCGCTCCACCACCTCGGCCAGGTGCGCGCGGACATCGCGGATGGACTCGATGGGCAGCGGCTGCGTCATGCGCTCAAGCGTACCGAGTGTCCCATGTGTACACAACGGGGTGATTTTACGGTCGCGTGTCCGCTGCGCGGATGTACAGTGCGGATCGTTGTCATGGCCACGGATTCGAGTGATCGGCGAACGGGGGGACCGTTTGATGAACGCGGCAGAGTCGGCAGGGGCCCGCATCGAGGATGCGGGGAATGTGCTGGTCGCGCCCTCGGAGGCGGGGGGTGGGGATCCGGTCGGGGGGTTCTTCGGGGTCGTCGTCTCGCCCGAGGAGTTGGGGGCCGGTGGGGTCGACCTGGTGGGGAAGACCGTTTACCTGTGCGGTGACCTGGCCGCCGTCAGTGCTCGGCAACTGGAGCGGGCGGAGCGGGTGTTCGTCGTGCGGGAGTTGTCGCACGGGCGACGCGGCGAGGGGTGGGTCCCCGTCGGGCTCGGGCGGGTTCCCGTCCGGGTGCACGGGGCCGGGGTGTACTACCCGCGATTCTTCGAGCCCGGGGACGGCCACTTTGGGCGGATCCGTGCGGAGCACGAGTTCCAGTCGCTGACGGAGTCCACCAAGCCCGGAACGGCCCACCGCAGCGGGATCTACCTGACGCCCGTCACGCGGGACGGCGACGGACTGCACTTCCGCCTGCTCCGGTGCTCCACGAACCTGTCGGGGCCGACCGAGGGCTTCGGGCCGACCGACACGGAGATCGTCGACGCGCTGAACCGGGCGGCCGCGTCGGTGTTCCGCGATCACGCGCCGTTGAACCACGTCCTCGCGCAGACCTACCACAACACCCTCGCCACGGCCGGGCGCAAGCAGTCCAAGGCGAAGATCTCGGCGCACGCGGACAAGACCAAGGACATGCCCGCCAATGGGGTCATGGCCTTCTGTACTTTTTACGACCAGCTCGATCGGCTCGACCGGCTGGGGCCCCTGGAGGGGGATCCCTTCGACCGTGGTGTGAAGGGGGTCAGCGGGCTGACCCGGCTCCGGTTCCGGCTCAAGGAGCCGGGTGGGGGACCAGGACTGGCCGAGGAGTTCACCGTGACCCTCCATCCCGGCTCCGTGTTCTTCATGCCGCTGTCCACCAACCGCCTCTACACGCACGAGATCCGGCCCTCGGCGCTCGACGCCGGGCTGCTGCCGACCCGGCTGGGGTACGTGGTGCGCTGTTCGAGCGCCGAAGCCGTGCACAAGGACGGCACCACGTTCCTCAAGAAGGAGGACGGCGGGCTGGTGGAGCTAGGGCCGCCCACGGCCGAGGGCATGGACGAGCTGCGAAGACTGTACGCCGAGGAGAACAGGACCTCGTCCGTCATTGACTACGGCGACGGGTTCCTTTTCAGCATGAACGCGGGAGACTACGTTGCCCCTCGGATCTAGGGTCCCTGACGGGGTCGTCGCCCGCGCACTGCCGGCCGGGGAGGACCTCTTCGCGGAGCTGTTCGCGTCGGTCCGGTGGGAGGACGTGGGCAAGGGGCGGCAGGGCGCCGTGCTCACCCGCCCCGACGAGTCGGGCGGCGTGCCCCTCGTGCGCACCACCACCCGGTACGGCAGCCCGGCGCAGCGCTTCCGGCCGGTGCACGAACGGCTCGCGCGGCGGATCCGGGAGCACCTGGCTCTCCCGGCCGGCTTCAACAACGCCCTGATCGAGAACTACACCGACGCCTACCGGACCATGGGCGGCCACAGCGACCAGGCCCTCGACCTGGCCGACGGGTCGTTCATCGCCCTCTACTCCTGCTACCGGGATCCCGACGCGGGCCCGCCGCGGAAGTTGATGTTCGAGGCCAAGGGGGAGGGGGGCGAGGCGTTCGAGGTTCCCCTCGTCCACAACGGCGTCGTCGCGTTCTCCGTCGGCACGAACCGCCGGTTCAGGCACCGGATCGTGCTGGACGCGGCCGCACCGGCCGCGACGGACAACCGCTGGCTGGGCGTGACCTTCCGGACCTCGAAGACCCTCCTCCGGTTCCGCGACGGACACGCCCACCTCCCCGGGGGCGCGCGCCTGGTGCCGGCCGACGAGGACCAGAGCCGCGAGTTCTACCGGATGCGGCGCCGTGAGAACCACGAGACCGACTTCTCCTACCCCCCGCTGACCTGCACCGTCAGCGAGAGCGATCTGGTGCCGCCGTGCTGATCCTCCTCTGCGCCTTCCTGGTGCTGGCCGCAGCCTCCGTCGTACGCACCACCGCGGGCTTCGGCTTCTCGCTGGTGGCCGTACCGCCCCTGGCGCTGCTCATCGACCCGGCGAGCGCGGTGGTGGTGGCCGGGATCATGGCCGCCCCGCTCAGCCTGTGGATCGCCGCACGCGACTGGCGGTACGTCGACCGCAAGGTCATGGCGGCCACCCTGCTGTCCGGGCTGGCCGGCGTGCCGTTCGGGGTGTGGCTGCTGGCCGCGCTCCCCTCACGGGTGCTGCTGTTCGTCATCACCGCGGTGGTCCTGCTGGGCACCTTCATCGTGTGGCGGAAGATCGAGCTGCGGGGAGGGATGAAGACGGTGGCGGCCGTGGGCGTGTTCTCCGGGGCCTCCTTCGCCGCCACCGGCATCGACGGACCGCCGATGGTCGCCGCGTTCCAGAGCATGCGGCTGGAGCCCCGGGTCCAGCGCGCCACGCTGGGCGTGGTGTTCTCCGGCACCAGCCTCGCCGCGCTCGCCGGCTTCGGCATCAGCGGGCAGCTCACCGCGACCGTCGGGCAGATGCTCCTCGTCGGGGTGCCGGCCCTGCTCATCGGGATGTTCGCCGGGGAGAAGGTCTTCCACCGCCTGGACGCCGAGCGCTTCCGCCGCGTCGTCCTCGGCCTGCTGGTCGTCAGTTCCCTGTCGGTGGTCCTGCGCGTGGCCGCCGTCTGACCGCTCCCGCGGTGGCCCGGCGGTTCAGCCGGCCCGCAGGGCCGCCAGGAAGTCCAGCCGGGTCTCCAGCCGGTTCAGGTCGGTGCCCGTCAGCCGCTCGATGCGGGTGATGCGGTGGCGCAGCGAGTTCACGTGCAGGTGCAGCCTGGCCGCCGTCCTGGTCCAGGACGCGTCACAGGCCAGGAACGCATCCAGCGTGCCCAGCAGATCCGTCCGGTGCAGGCGGTCGTGGTCCCTGAGCGGCCCGAGGTGGCGGGCGGCGAAGGCCCGGCGGGCGTCCGCCGGGATCAGGGGCAGCAGCGAGAGGACGTGCGCGGTCAGGTCGCCGGGGCCGCGCACGGCCACCCGGTCCGGGGCCTCCCGCGCGACCCGGAGCGCATCGTGGGCCTCGTCGAGTGCACGGCGGGCGTTGCCGGGGTCGCCCACGGGCGAGCTGACACCGACGGACACCGCCTCGGCCGGGCCGAGCCAGCGGGCGAGGGCCGCGGCGAGCCGCCGCTGGAGGGCGGCGCAGTCGACGCCCGGCGCCGGCTCGGGCATCAGGACCATGAGCACCGCACGGTCGCCCTCCACGGTGGCGGCGACGTCGAGCGGTGACACCGGCACCGGGCCGTCCGGCTCGACCAGGGCCTCCTCCAGGAGTACGCGCAGGGCCCCGGCCGGGGCCCCGTCGGCCACCACGTACTGGCAGCGCGGCCAGTGGCCGACCCCGCTGACGACGGACTGCGCGGTACTGCGCAGCCGCAGGGGGATCTCCTCGGCCGGGACGTCGCCGCGCACCAGCTCCAGGGAGCGGCCGGCCAGATCGCGCAGGGCCGCCTTCGCCTCCTCGTGCGCGCGCCGCGCATCGGCGAGCAGCTCGCCGACCCGGTCCAGGAGCTCCGCGTCCGCCGCGGGCCACCGGGAGACGTCGGCCTCCACCACCACCAGCCAGTCGCCCAGCTCGGAGGCGGGCCCGGCCGGGCCCGCCACCGGCAGCAGGGAGTACGGGCGGTCCCCGACCGTGACCCGGTGCGGGGCCCGTACGCCCGCCCGGCGCGCCGCGAGGTAGCGCGCGGCCAGCGCCGCCGCCGTCCTGGGGTGCGGCGGCGGGTGCGCCCCGGCGATCTGGCGCCCGGTCGCGGACAGGACCCGCACGCGGAGGCCGAGGCTGTGCCGCAGGAGCTCCAGTACGGAGTCGGGGGCGGCCCGGTCGGAGAGGAGCCGCCGGTGGCGTTCGACCACGGCGGCGAGGCTGCCGACCTCCCGGCGGTGCAGACGGCGCAGCACGTGTTCGGTGACCGCGGCGAACGAGGTCTCCGGCGGCACCGCGACGAGCGGCAGCCTGTGCCGCCGGCAGGCCCGTACGAGGTCGTGCGGAACGAGCCGGTGCTCGGCCTCCCCCGCGGCCAGGGCCGTGACGCCCGCCCGCGCGAGGACGCGTACGAACGGCTCGGCGTCCCCGTCCTCGCGCCACCAGGCCAGCCCGGTCAGGACGAGCTCCCCGCCGGAGAGGAAGCGGCCGGGGTCGGCCAGGTCGATGACCGGGACGGCCCGGACGGCGCGGTCGAGCACCTCGTCCCCGGCATCCGCGCCCACGAGCAGCAGCAGCCCCAGCTCGTCGGTGTCCAGGAGTTCGCGCAGCCGCATGACCAGCACCCTCTCACGAACGCCGCGGTCCTTCCCGTGGACGGATCACCACAGTTCACGGGCGTGCGGCGGTGTGAACACACCGTCCTCCACAGGCGGCCGGGCGGGCGGTTCTGAGCGATCGGTGACTGCCCCGCCCCCCGGGCCGCTGTGTGTACTGCTCCGCGTGGCCGACAGGTTTTCGGCCACGCGGAGCCGGATACCGCGCACGGGGGTCGCGGTACCGGCACGTCACGGAGAGAGAGGCGGTCCGAACATGGCCGGCACCACCAGTGGTATCCCCACCAACGTCACCCAGGGCTCCCGGACCAGGGGCGGCATCGGCGAGTCGACGCTGCGCCCGGACGGCACCCTCAAGGTCACCGGCGAGTTCGCGTACTCCTCGGACATGTGGCACGAGGACATGCTGTGGGGCCAGACACTGCGGTCCACGGTCGCGCACGCCGAGATCGTCTCCATCGACGTCGCCGAGGCCCTGACCGTGCCCGGCGTCCACGCGGTCATGACGTACGACGACCTGCCGGCCCCCATGAAGTACTACGGCATGGAGTTCCAGGACACCCCGGTCCTCGCCCACGGCAAGGTCCGCCACCACGGGGAGCCGGTCGCCCTGGTCGCCGCCGACCACCCCGAGACCGCCCGCCGCGCCGCCGCGAAGATCAAGATCGAGTACCGGGAGCTGCCGCTCATCACCGACGAGGCCTCCGCGCTCGCCCCGGACGCCGTGCTCGTCCACGAGAACCGCGACGACCACCACTCCGCGCACGTCCCGCACCCCAACGTCGTCCACCACCAGCCGATCGTCCGCGGCGACGCCGACGCGGCCGCCGCGCGGGCCGACGTCATCGTCACCGGCGAGTACACCTTCGGCATGCAGGACCAGGCCTTCCTCGGCCCCGAGTCCGGTCTCGCCGTGCCCTCCGAGGACGGCGGTGTCGACCTGTATGTCGCCACCCAGTGGCTGCACTCGGACCTCAAGCAGATCGCCCCCGTCCTCGGCCTGCCCGAGGAGAAGGTCCGCATGACGATGGCCGGTGTCGGCGGTGCGTTCGGCGGCCGCGAGGACATCTCCATGCAGATCCTCGCCTCCGTGCTCGCGCTGCGCACGGGCAAGCCGGTGAAGATGGTCTACAACCGCTTCGAGTCCTTCTTCGGCCACGTCCACCGCCACCCGGCCAAGCTGTACTACGAGCACGGCGCCACCCGCGACGGCAAGCTGACGCACATGCGCTGCAAGATCGTGCTCGACGGCGGCGCGTACGCCTCCTCCACCGCCTCGGTCGTCGGCAACGCCGCGTCCCTCTCGGTCGGCCCGTACGTCATCGACGACGTGGACATCCTGGCGGTCGGCCTCTACACCAACAACCCGCCCTGTGGCGCGATGCGCGGCTTCGGCGCCGTCCAGGCCTGCTTCGCGTACGAGGCCCAGATGGACAAGCTCGCCGCCGAACTGGGCATGGACCCGGTCGAGTTCCGCCGGCTCAACGCCATGGAGCAGGGCACGGTCATGCCCACCGGGCAGGTCGTGCACCACCCCGCCCCGGTCGCCGAACTGCTGCGCATGGTCAAGGAGCGCCCGCTGCCGCCCCTGCGCCAGTGGGAGACCGCCGGCGGCCCGGCCGACCTGCGCGCGCTGCCGGGCGGCCTGTCCAACACCACCCACGGTGAGGGCGTCGTCCGCGGTGTCGGCTACGCGGTCGGCATCAAGAACGTCGCCTTCTCGGAGGGGTTCGACGACTACTCGACGGCCAAGGTGCGGCTGGAGGCCGTGGGCGGCGAGGCCGTCGCGATGGTCCACACGGCCATGGCAGAGGTCGGCCAGGGCGGTGTCACCATCCACGCGCAGATCGCCCGTACCGAACTCGGCGTCCAGCAGGTCACCATCCACCCCGCCGACACCCAGGTGGGCTCGGCGGGTTCGACCTCCGCGGGCCGCCAGACGTACATGACCGGCGGGTCGGTGAAGAACTCCTGCGAGCTCGTCCGGGAGAAGGTCCTGGAGATGGGCCGGCGCAAGTTCGGGGCGCAGCAGCCGGCGTGGGCGTCCGACGGGCTGCTGCTGGAGGGCGGCAAGGTGGTCACCGCGGGCGGGGAGGTCCTCGCGGCCCTCGTCGACGTCCTGGGGGACGAGGTCGTCGAGATCGAGGCGGAGTGGCGGCACTTCCCCACCGAGCCCTTCGACCGGGTCACCGGCCAGGGCAAGGGCCACGTGCAGTACGCCTTCGCCGCGCACCGCGCCGTCGTGGAGGTGGACACCGAACTCGGCCTGGTCAAGGTCGTGGAGCTGGCGGTCGCCCAGGACGTGGGCAAGGCGCTCAACCCGCTGTCCGTCGTCGGCCAGATCCAGGGCGGCACCGTCCAGGGGCTGGGCGTCGCGGTGATGGAGGAGATCATCGTGGACCCGAAGACCGCGAAGGTGCGCAACCCCTCCTTCACGGACTACCTGCTCCCGACGATCCTCGACACCCCGACGATCCCGGTCGACTACCTCGAACTGGCCGACCCGGAGGCCCCGTACGGCGTCCGCGGCATCGGCGAGGCCCCGACCCTGTCCTCCACCCCGGCGGTCCTCGCGGCCATCCGCAACGCGACGGGCCTGGAGCTCAACAAGACCCCGATCCGCCCGGAGCACCTGACGGGGCTCTGACCGGGAGCGGCCCGGGACGGCGCGAGCGGCCGTCCCGGGCACCGGTCAACCGCCGTGGGGCGGGCTCGGCTGTCACAGACCCTGGACCGCGGCCACCGAGAAGGCGGTGGGGGTGCCCGTCGAGGGGGTGAAGGGGCCGTCCTTGTCGAACTGGGAGCGGACCACCAGGGTGCGGCCCGGGGTGTGGGCCAGGGTGGTGGGCATCTGGAGGGACGGGTCCGTGAGGGTGCGGGTCAGGCGGGCGCGGGTGCCGTCCGGGGTGAGCTGCCAGCGGGTCAGGGTGTTGGTGACGTTGTGGGCCGCCCGGAGGGTGCCCGTGGGGGAGAGCTGGAGGCCGTCGGCGGCCTTGAGGTCGCCGCCCGTCAGGGTGACCCGGCTCAGGGCGCCGGTGCGCAGGTCGACGCGGTGGAGTTCGCCCGCGGTCATGTCGACCGTCAGCAGGTAGCGGCCGTCCCGGTCGGCGGTGATGCCGTTGAGGGTGAAGCTGCCGGGCGGCGGCGGGGTGATGTGCCGGCCCAGGTCGTACGCCACCGCCAGCGGGCCGGAGCCGGCGCGCAGCTGCGCGGGGGTGACCCGGTAGATCACCGCGCGGACGCTGTCCGTCAGGTAGGCGGTGCCGTCCGGGGTGATGGTCAGGTCGTTGACGAAGTGCGGGACGGCGGGGTCCGTCTCGAAGCTGGCCAGGCGGGTGCCCGTCGCCGTGTCGTACACCGACACCCCGGCCGTGGAGTCCGTGACCCACAGGCGGCCGCGCGCGTCGACGCGCAGCCCGTTCGCCGTGCGCCGGCCGTCGGTGCCGGACGGGAGGAACACCTCGGCGGTACGGGCCCCCGGGCGGGCGCGGTACACCGTGCCGTCCGCGTACGAGCCGACGTACACGGTGCCCGTGCGGGGGTCGGAGGCTATGCCCTCCGGGTAGACCTTCGAGCCGGGGAGGGTGAACGCCGTCCGGACCGAGGAGGAGGGGGAGGGGGCGGGCGCGGGGGCGGCGGCCGTGGTCAGGGCCGCGGCCAGGGCGACCGCGGCCGTGGTGACGAAGGCGTGAGAGGACATGCGCATGGATGAGCCCTTCTTGATCGGTGTGTTCGCAGAGTAGTTAGAGGTCTAATGCTTGGCAAGGGTCGTAGGATGCCGCAATGACCTCCATGCCTCCCGAGGAACGCATCGGCGCACACATCAAGCGCGCCGAGCAGGCGCTCCTCGCGGCGAAGAACGCCGCCTGCAAGCCGGCCGCAGTAACGGTTCCGCAGTACGCCGCCCTGCTCTGGCTCGCCGAGAAGCCGGGCATCTCGGCGGCCGCCCTCGCCCGGCTCTGCGGGGTCACGCCGCCCACCATGAACACCGTCCTGAAGAACCTCCACGAGCGCGGCCTCATCGAGCGGACCCCCCACGAGTGGCACCGCAACGTGCTGGAGACCCGGCTCACCCCGGAGGGCCGCGCCGCGATGGAACTGGCCGACACCGGCGCCGTGCGCGTCGAGACCGCCCTCGCCGCCGCCCTCACGGAGCAGGAGCGGACGCAGCTCATCGAGCTGCTGGGGCGGTGCGCCGAGGTGCTCGACACCCTGAGGTGAACCGTCCGCGGGATCCGTGCGTCAGCAGGAGGGGGACCTCCACCCGCACTGCCCCGCCCGGGGCAGGCCCGACCGTTCGGAGCGAAGTCCGTGCACGAGTACCCGCAGCAGTCGTCCGGCCGCCGGCCCGAGCCGGGGCAGGGCCGCAGGAAGTCCCGGCGCGCCGCGATGTGGACCGGTGCGGGCATCGTGGGCGCGCTGCTCCTCGGCGCGGGCGCTTTCGCCGCCTACGAGAAGGACTGGTTCTCCGGCGACGGCCGGGCCGCCGGCTTCGCCGAGCCCGTCGTCCTGCCGAGCGCCTCCGCCTCCGCCACCGGCGGCTCCGGCGCGAAGCAGCCCGAGCCCTCCGCCTCGCCCACACCCGGCGGCGACCCGGACGTGCAGCTGCCGGCCGGACCGCGGTCCGACTTCCGGCAGACCGCGAAGCTCGACGACGGCACGGTCATCGCCAAGACCCGCGTGGCCGGGGCCAAGTCCGGGTTCGAGGGCGACGTCTGGGTCTGGACCCCCAAGGAGTACGAGGACCCGAAGTACGCCAAGAGCGCCTTCCCGGTCCTCATCGCCCTCCCCGGCGGCAACGGCTTCCCCACCAACTACTGGGCCGACCGCAGCCTCGGCCTCCAGAAGGCCGTGTCCGAGGGCGTCCAGGCCGGCACCAGCCTGCCCTTCGTCCTGGTGATGCCCGTGCTCAACCCCGACGACAAGTACTACTACGACGGTGCCGACATACCCGGCCGGCCCAAGATGGGTACCTGGATCGCCGAGGACGTCCCGGACTTCGCCCGCGCCAACTTCCGCACGTACCGGTCCCGTGACGGCTGGGCCTTCATGGGCTCCTCCTCGGGCGCCTTCGTCGGCATGAAGACGCTCCTCCAGCACCCGGACAGGTTCAAGGCCGTGATCGCCAGCGGCGGCGAGATCACCCCCGACTCCCCGCTCTGGAAGGGCCACCAGGCGGAGATGGACGCCAACAACCCGGAGAAGCTCGCCGAGAAGCTGATCGCCGCCGGCGGCCCGGACGTCTGGATCAACTTCCAGGTCGGCACGAAGGAGTCCGGCAAGGACCGGATGGTGAAGTTCGTGCAGCAGTACGGCAAGGGCCCGGTCAGGACGACCATCCGCGACATCCAGAACGGCGAGCACAACGGCTGGCACTACGTGCGCGGCATGAAGGAGGGCTCGCTGGAGTGGATCAGCAAGGTGCTGAAGGGCCCCAGGCCCGAGGGCGGCTGACCGCGCCCGGCTGACCGCGGCCCCGTACGTTCGAAAGCCGCCCGTTCCCGCTCGTTCCCGCAGGCAGGACCCTTCCCCCGGCCCGTCGCCGGACTCCGCCACGTGGCCCTCGCCACGTCGCCCCGGTCCCAGGCAACCCATACGGTCGTTCACACCTCTGTACAGGTGTTAAGGGGGACCAATCGGTCCGACCCGCGCCCAACCAGGGCGCCGGAGAAGGAACGGGAACAAATCCGTGCAGTATGACCACCAAGGCGACGGCGGCCCCACGACCAAGGGCGGCCGTCGCCCCCGGCGCCCCCGCAGGCGCCACGTCCTGATCGGCAGCGGAATCGCGCTCGCCCTCGCCGCAGGGGGCGGCGCGGCGTACAAGGCGGGCCTCTTCTCGGACATAGGGGATCCGGTCTCCTTCGGCAAGATCCAGGAGTCGGCAGCCGCCGAGGACATCCGCCCGGGGGTGCTGATGCCCACCGGCCCGAAGGCCGAGTTCACCCGCACGAGCCGGCTGCCGGACGGCACGCAGATCGCGATGACCACCCTGACCGGCGCGAAGTCCGGCTTCACGGGCGACGTGTGGGTGTGGGTGCCCAAGGAGTACGACGAACCGAAGTACGCCAAGAGCGCCTTCCCCGTGCTGATCTCCCTGCCCGGCGGACGCGGCTACCCCAAGAACTACTGGGGCACCGGCCCCGGCCTCGGGCTCCAGCAGGCCGTGATCGACGGCGTCAGGGCGGGCACCAGCCTGCCCTTCATCCTCGTCATGCCGGTGATCAACGCGGACACCAAGCACCACTTCGACGGATCGGACATCCCCGGCCAGCCGAAGATGGGCACCTGGATGGCCGATGACGTCCCCGATTTCACGAAGGCCAATTTCCGCACCTTCACCTCCCGCGACGGCTGGGCCTTCATGGGCTCCTCCTCGGGCGGCTTCGGAGCCTTCAAGCACGTCCTGAAGTACCCCGAGCGCTTCAAGGCGGTGATCGCCAGCGGCGTCGACATCGTCCCCGACTCCCCGCTGTGGAAGGGGAACCGGCAGGCCATGGACGAGAACAACCCCGAGAAGCTCGCCGAGAAGCTGATCAAGGACGGTGGCCCGGACGTCTGGATCAACTTCCAGATCGGCACCAAGGAGAGCGGCCGCGACCTGGCCGAGCGGTTCATGCGCGAGTACGGCAGGGGCCCCGTGCACACCCGGCTCCAGGTGATCCAGGATGGTGAGCACAACGGAAAGTCGTACGTACGCGGAATGAGGGAGGGTTCCCTGGAGTGGATCAGCAAGGTGATGCAGGGACCGACACCCGACCCCGCCGTGCGGTGAGCCCGACGGTGAAGGGGGCCACGGCCGCCGTCGCCGCGGGGATCGCGATGGTGTGCGCCGTCGCGTTCCTCAAGGCGCCCGGCGACCGGCCGGTGCACCCCTTCCCGACCGTCGGCGTGCTCATGGCCAACGGCGAGCACTGGTGCACGGCGAGCGTGGTCGACAGCCCCGAGGGCAACGTCGTCGCGACCGCCGCGCACTGCGTCGCCCCGGCGGGCGAAGGCGGAGTGCCCGGCGAGGTCGCCCACGACGGCCTCGCCATCGGCGAGCTCTCCTTCGCGCCCGCCTTCTCCGGGGAGGGCTCCGGCACCCAGCCCCTCGGGGTGTGGAAGGTCCGCTCGATCCACGTCGACGAACGCTGGACGAAGTGGGGCGACGACACCGCCGACTTCGCCTTCCTCACCATCGAGCCCGACGAGGACGGCCGCAGCGTGCAGGACGCCGTCGGCGGCAAGAGCGAGGCGCCGGTGCCCGACTGGACCTCCGGGTATGAGCGCGAGGTCACCGTCGTCGGCTACCCGGAGTCCGAGCACAACCCGCAGAACAAGCCCGTGTCCTGCACCACCCAGACCCGCCACGACCTCGACGACCCCGACATGCTGTACATCAGCTGCTCGGGCTTCTGGACCGGGACCAGCGGCAGCCCCTGGATCGCCGACCGCGGCGGCACGGGGCAGCCGGGCCGGCTGATCGGGGTGCTCAGCGGCGGGGACACGGACGTGGACTCCACGGCCGCGCTGTACGACGAGAAGGCCAAGGCCCTGTACGAGAAGGCCGCCAAGGGCTGAGCCGGCCTACTTCTTGCGGCGCTCCGTGCTGACGATCACGCCGACCGCCGCCACCACGATCGCGCCGCCGAGCACGATCGGCAGGGTCAGCGGCTCGTCCAGGATCAGCGCCCCCAGCGCGACGGCCACCACCGGATTGACGTACGCGTACGTGGCCACCAGCGACAGCGGCGCCGCCTGGAGCAGCCACGCGTACGCGGTGAAACCGACGACCGACCCGATCAGCACCAGGTAGCCCAGCGCCACCCACGAGGCGGTGGAGAAGGCGCCGACGTCCAGGCCGCGCTGCTCGCCGCGCAGCAGCCCCACCAGCACACCGGCGGCCCCGCCCGCCAGCATCTGGTACGCGGAGCCGGTGAAAGGATTCTCCGGCAGCGGCAGCCGCCCGGCCGAGAACGAGCCCAGCGACCACAGCAGCGCGGCGCCCAGCACCAGCAGCACCCCGCCCAGGTGGACCGTGCCGCTGAGCCCCGGGCTCGTCAGCACCGCCAGCCCGGCGAGGCCCACCAGCACCCCGGCCAGGGTGCGCAGCGGCGGCCGGTCCCCGGTGGCCGCGCGCAGCACCACCACCCACATCGGCACCGACGCGACCAGCAGCGCCGCCAGCCCGGACGGGATGGAGGTCTCGGCCAGCACCACCAGGCCGTTGCCGCCCAGGATCAGCAGCAGGCCGACCAGCACCAGCGAGCGGGCCTGCGCGGCCGTGATCCTGAGCGCGGAGGGCCCGTACCGCCAGGCGACGATGCCGGCCAGCACCAGGCCGGCGGTGATGAAGCGGGCCCCGGCGGACAGGAAGGGCGGCATGGTCTGGACGACGATCCGGATGCCGAGGTAGGTCGATCCCCAGACCACGTACACGAGCGCGAGCGCGAACCACACGGCCCCGGTGGTGCGGCGGGGCGC
Source organism: Streptomyces sp. NPDC044002 (assembly GCF_056434525.1). Classification (NCBI taxonomy): domain Bacteria; kingdom Bacillati; phylum Actinomycetota; class Actinomycetes; order Kitasatosporales; family Streptomycetaceae; genus Streptomyces; species Streptomyces sp. NPDC044002. Next base: position 13,612 of record NZ_JBWKEZ010000026.1, on the reverse strand, counting down.
GTCCGTCGCCGCACCCGTGCTGTCTGTCGGAGTCGAGGTGCCCATGGCCGGATCCTACGGTCGGTGCCCGATGCACGCTTCTCGATATCTCAGCCCTTGAGCAGGGCGTTCAGCTCCCCGTACGGCAGGGATCCGGCGAGGGAGCCGTACGTGCCGCCGGCCAGCAGCTCCTCGGTGGCGCGGCGGACCACGGCGTACGCGGCCTCGGCCACCCAGGAGCCCAGGCTGACGCGGGCCACCCCGAGGGCGCCCAGCTCGGCGACGGAGGGCGCGTCCGGGCCGACGAGGACGTTCAGCGGCCCGTCGATGCCCTTGGCGAGCTCGGCGACGGTGGCGGGGTCGACGACCCCGGGCACGAAGACGCCGCTGGCGCCGGCGGCGAGGTAGGCGGCGGCGCGGGAGAGGGTCTCGTCCAGCCGGGCGGAGCTCTCGCCGAGGCCGAAGAGGTACGTGTCCACCCGGGCGTTGATGTACAGCGGCACCCCGGCCGCGTCGGCGGCGGCCCGGGCCGCGGCGAGGCGCTCGGCGTGCTCGGCGGGGGCGCGGCGGCCGTCCTCGATGTTGATGCCGACCGCCCCGGCGGCCAGCACCCCGGCGACGGTCTCCCCGACCCCGGCGGCGTCGGCGGCGAACCCGCCCTCGATGTCGGCGGTGACGGGCACGGAGACGGCCGAGGCCACCCGGGCGATCAGCTCCAGCGCCCGGTCCCGCGCGAGGACGTCCCCGTCGGGCGCCCCGAGCGACCAGGCGACCCCGGCACTGGTGGTGGCGACGGCCGCCGCCCCGGCGGCCTCGACGAGACGGGCACTGGCGACGTCCCAGGCGTTGGCGAGGGCGAGGGGGGCGGCGGGGGTGTGCAGCGCGGTGAAGGCGGTGGCCTGGGCGGCGCGGTCAAGGTTGCTGGTCATGGGGTCAGTTGAGCAGATCCGGCCCCGCCCGGCTGGCGGTTTTCCGACGCCTACCCCTCAGGAAGGGGCAAGCCCCGTCTTCGCGCCCGCGCCGCACAGGGGGATGACCGCTCTGCGGCCGCCCAGGGGGTTGCCGGGGGCGGTGGGGGCCACCGCCGCCCAGCAGGCCGCCGCCGTCGGTTCCACGAACAGGCCGCGCCGCGCCAGGTCCCGCTGCGCCTCGCGGAGCCGGTCGTCCGGGACCGTGACGAAGGTGCCGCCGGACTTGCGGACCGCCGCCAGGATCTGCCGGGCCCGCGGCGGGGCCGGGATCGCGATGCCCTCCGCCGCCGTCGGCAGCTGCGGCACCGGGGCCGCGTCCTCCGCGCCCGCCGCGAAGGCGGCCGCCAGCGGGGACACGGCCTCCGCCTGCACCCCGATCAGCGCGGGCGGCCGCACCCCCTGCCGGGCCAGCTCCTCCACCGCCAGGGCCGCGCCGAGCAGCAGGGTGCCGTTGCCCACCGGCACGACCAGCGCCTCCGGGAGCCGGCCGCCGAGGGACTCCCAGATCTCGTAGACGTACGTCTTGGTGCCGTGCAGGAAGTACGGGTTGAAGACGTGGCTGGCGTAGAACACCCCCGGCTCGTCCGCCGCCGCCCGCGCGGCCCGCGCCGTGGCCTCGCGGCCGCCCGCGACGACGCGTACGACGGCCCCGTGCGCCCGCATCTGCTCCGTCTTCTTCTCCGAAGTGCCCTCCGGCACGAAAACTTCACAACTCAGCCCGGCCCGCGCGCAGTACGCCGCCACGGACGTCCCCGCGTTGCCGCTGCTGTCGGCGACCACCCGCTGCGGGGCCAGCCGCCGGGCCAGTTCGGCGAGCATGACCGCGCCCCGGTCCTTGAAGGACAGCGTCGGCATCAGGAAGTCGAGCTTGGCGTGAATTCGCTCCGACAGCGGCACCAGCGGGGTGTGCCCCTCCGACAGCGAGACCTGGAACGCCCCCGGCAGGGGCAGTGCGGGCGCGTACCGCCACAGCGAGTGGGGTCCCGCCGCCGGTTCGAGGGCGATGGCCGGATCGGGTGTGAAGTCGAGGTCCCAGGGGCCGCCGCACAAGGGGCAGCACCACGGCGCGGTCCGCACGTCCGCGTGCGTGCCGTCCTCGGGGCAGACGTAACCAGGAAGTGCGTGCGTCATGTGCGGAGCGCCTTTGCTCGTTCATGGCCGTTGTATGGCACGGATGTTACGCGTCCGTTGTGCGTCCGTGGGGCTCTTGTGGGATGGCGCGGGGGTGGGTCAACCTTTCGGGGACGGCGGCCCGTTGAGCGGGATTCGTTGTCATGGACATGTCCGAAGGGCTGCCTGGAGGGAGTTCTTCCGCGTGTCCGCGCACCGTCGCACGGCACCCGCAGGACACCCCCTAGAGGAGGACCCCCCACATGTCCGTGATGCGTCACACCCGCCGGAGGATCGCCGGCGTCAGCGCGACCGCCGTCGCGGCCCTCGCGCTCGGCGCGGCCGCCGCCCTGCCCGCCGCCGCGGCCGAGGGCGCCCCGCAGGGCGTCATCGAGAACGCCGGTGTCGCCGGGGCCGTCCCCGGCAGCTACATCGTGACCCTGAAGGACTCCGCCGCCCGCTCCACCGCGGACAGCGGCAGGGCCGTCGCCAAGCGGTACGGCGCGAAGATCGACCGGACCTACAGCGCGGCCCTCAACGGCTACTCCGTGGAGGTCTCCGAGGCGCAGGCCAGAAAACTCGCGGCCGACCCGGCGGTGGCGTCCGTCGTGCAGAACCGCACCTTCACCGTCGACGCCACCCAGCCCAACCCGCCGTCCTGGGGCCTGGACCGGATCGACCAGCGGGCCCTCCCGCTCGACCAGAGCTACACCTACCCCGACAAGGCCGGCGAGGGCGTCACCGCGTACATCATCGACACCGGCGTCCGCATCACCCACCAGGACTTCGGCGGCCGCGCCTCCTACGGCTACGACGCCGTCGACAACGACAACACCGCCCAGGACGGCCACGGCCACGGCACGCACGTCGCCGGCACCGTCGCCGGAGGCGCGTACGGCGTCGCCAAGAAGGCGAAGATCGTCGGCGTCCGCGTCCTCGACAACAACGGCTCCGGCACGACGGCCCAGGTGGTCGCCGGCATCGACTGGGTCACCCGCAACGCGGTCAAGCCGGCCGTGGCCAACATGTCGCTCGGCGGCGGCGCGGACTCCGCGCTCGACACCGCCGTGCGCAACTCCATAGCCGCCGGCATCACCTACGGCGTCGCGGCCGGCAACGAGTCCACGGACGCCTCCAGCAAGTCCCCGGCGCGCGTGGCCGAGGCCATCACCGTCGGCTCGACCACCAACACCGACGCGAAGTCCAGCTTCTCCAACTACGGCTCCATCCTGGACATCTTCGCGCCGGGCTCCTCCATCACCTCCGCCTGGGGCACCGGGGACACCGCGACGAACACCATCTCGGGCACCTCGATGGCCACCCCGCACGTCGTCGGCGCGGCGGCCCTCTACCTCTCGCAGAACCCGGCGAGCACCCCGGCGCAGGTCCGCGACGGCCTCGTCGCCGCGGCCACCCCGAACGTGGTGACCAGCCCCGGCACCGGATCCCCCAACCGCCTGCTGAACGTGGGCGCGAGCACCACGCCGCCGAACCCGGGCACCAAGTTCGAGAACACCGCCGACTACGCGATCAACGACAACGCCACCGTCGAGTCGCCGGTCACCGTCAGCGGGATCTCCGGCAACGCCCCGGCCGCGCTGAGCGTCTCGGTCGACATCAAGCACACCTACATCGGTGACCTGAAGGTCGACCTCGTCGCCCCCGACGGCTCGGTCTACAACCTGCACAACCGCAGCGGCGGCAGCGCCGACAACATCATCCGCTCCTACACGGTCAACGCCTCGTCCGAGGTGGCCAACGGGGTGTGGAAGCTGCGGGTGAACGACAACGCCAACATCGACACCGGCAAGATCGACTCCTGGGCGCTGCAGTTCTGACGCCGGGTGGCTCCGGCACGGGACGGAGCACTGAGGTCCTCCGCCCGGGCGACCGGGTGGCGAGGGGCGCGATAACAGGCTGGATCGCGCGATGAACACGGGGGCGACCGAGTGATCGGTCGCCCCCGCTGCGTACTATTTCGGGCATTCGTTCGCGCCGCCCCTGATGGAGCACTCGCCCGGTGACCACCCCGCCCCCGCAGCATCCCCCCGCCGGCCCGGGCCACTCCTGGCCCCCGCCGTCGCCGCCGCCGGTGTGGGGGGCGCCGCCGCCCGGGTACGGGACTCCTCCCGGATACATGCATCAGCCCGCGCTCAACGGGTTCGCGCTGGCCTCCCTGCTGGTCGGGCTGCTGTGCTTCCCGCCGCTCGGGATCGTCTTCGCCGTCGTGGCGCTGGTGCAGATCGCGCGCAAGGGGGAGCGGGGCCGCGCCCTGGCCGTCGCGGGCCTGGTGGTCTCGCTGCTGACGACGGCCGTCCTGGTCACCGGCGTCACCCGGTACGCGGAGCACTTCACGGGCGGGCCGGGCGGCGCGTGGGAGCCGGAGCAGGTGGAGGGCCAGCTGACGGGGATGGACGAGCTGCGCGTGGGCGACTGCTTCAACGTCCCCGGCGGCGACCTCCTCGACGAGACCCGCTTCACCTACAAGATCGGCTGCGACCGGGTGCACGACGCCGAGGTGACGGCCGCGACGGCGATCGGGCAGAGCTCCTACCCCAGCAAGGGCTGGCTGAAGGAGAACGCCACGGAAGCCTGCTGGAAGGCGCAGGACGCCTACGCGATGGACTCGTGGGCGCTGCCCGGGTACGCGGAGATGTTCTACTTCACCCCCTCGCCGGACGGCTGGCAGAACGGCGACCGGCGGCTCCTGTGCCTCATCGGCACGTCGACGCAGGAGCACAAGGGCAGTCTGCGCAAGGATGCGGGCATGCTGACGCCCGACCAGGTGACCCTGCTGAGCGCGCTGAACACCGTGGACCAGGCGCTGGGGCGCGCCCCCGACCGGGAGCTGGACGAGGCGCTGCCCGAGCACCAGAAGTGGGCGCGGGGCGTGGACGAGGCGCTGGCGGCACAGGAGCGGATGCTCCAGGGCGCCACCGCGCACCAGGGCACGGGCCCGGCGGCGGGCGCCCGGCTCCGGGAGGTCGCCGCGGCGCGCAAGGAGTGGCAGCGGGCGGCGCGGGCGACCCGGCCGGCCGACTTCCAGCGGGCGTGGGACGCGGCGCTGGCGGCGCTGTCGGTGGACACGGAGAAGGCGCTGCGCGGGTCGTACGGGCTCTCGACGCGGGTTCCGGAGTGGCTGCGGCCGGGTCCGGACGGGCCGGGGACGGGGTCCGGTCGGGGGCCCTCGGCGGAGTCCGTCTGAGGTCCTGTGGGTAACGCGCGGTAACGGGTTTGAGTGACCTGGGTTCATCACATCGAGTGAAACTCTGGCCCGTGCTTGCGCTGCTCAACCGTCGGTTGCCAGGGTGTAGCTGTCTGTCAACCTGATGGGAGTGGCTCGTGACTTTCGGTGAGCAGCCGGCCTATCTCCGCGTCGCCGGGGATCTGCGACGGAAGATCGTCGACGGCTCCCTGCCCCCGCACGCCCGGCTCCCTTCCCAGGCCCGGATCCGCGAGGAGTACGGGGTCTCCGACACCGTGGCGCTGGAGGCGCGCAAGGTCCTCATGGCCGAGGGGCTGGTGGAGGGCCGGTCCGGGTCCGGTACGTACGTGCGCGAGCAGCCCGTGCCCCGCAGGGTCGCCCGCTCCGGCTACCGCTCGGCCGGGGCGTCGACGCCGTTCCGCCAGGAGCAGGCGGAGGCGGGCGCCCGCGGCACGTGGGAGTCCAGCAGTGAGCAGGCGGCCGCGCCGGACCGGATCGCGGAGCGCCTCGGCATCGAGCCGGGGGACCGGGTCATGCGCACCCGGTACGTCTTCCGCGACGCGGGGGAGGCCATGATGCTCTCCACCTCCTGGGAGCCCCTGGCCGTGACCGGCCGGACCCCGGTGATGCTGCCGGAGGAGGGGCCGCTGGGCGGCTCCGGGGTGGTGGACCGGATGGCCGCCATCGACGTGGTGGTGGACAACGTGGTCGAGGAGGTCGGGGCCCGGCCGGGCCTGGCCGAGGAGATCATGACGCTGGGCGGGGTCCCGGGGCACGTGGTGCTGGTGGTGAGCCGTACGTACTTCGCGTCGGGCCGCGCCGTGGAGACCGCGGACGTGGTCGTGCCGGCGGACCGCTACCGCCTCTCGTACCACCTGCCTGTCCGGTAACGGCGCACACGCCGGGTTTTCGGCCGTTTCACAGGGGTGCGGGGGGCGCCCCGGACCCCCGTTCGAGTCGGGTCCGCGCGGAGCGGCGGGCCCTCCCACGCCGCCCACCCGCGGTGCGCTCCGTGCGCCGGGTCAGGACCGGCGCGCACGCCCCGCTCGTACCCCTGGCCGGATGCGTACGCCCCCTGGGTACCTCTTCGTGAAAAACCGTATCCGCTCAGTAAAGGTCGGGCGTAAGCTCGGGCATATGCGCAATGCGGTTTCCTGGGCAGGTACAGCGGCGGAGGGTGAAGCGCGATGACCGACAGCGGTGCCCTGCTTCCATGGCTGGTCATACGTCAGGACGACAACGGCAACCGCTACCGGGTGGGTCGCTACCCCACCCGGGCCGAGGCCCAGAAGGTCGTCGACAGCCTCGACGACCGGGGACACAAGCAGCTCTACTGGGTCGAGCGGATCGGACAGGAAAGCCAGACCGCCACCACCAACTGAATCGGCTGAAGGCGCTGGCATAGGCTCCGCCCATGACTGTACGCGTGGTCGTGGGCGGAGCCCTTTGTCATGACGGGCGCCTGCTGGCCGCCCGGCGCAGCGCGCCGCCCGAGCTGGCCGGCCGGTGGGAGCTCCCCGGCGGCAAGGCCGAGCCGGGCGAGACCGTGCCCGAGGCGCTGGTGCGCGAACTGCGCGAGGAGCTCGGCGTGGAGACCGAGGTGCTGGAACGGATCCCGGGGGAGTGGCCGCTGAGGCCCGGCCTGGTCCTGCACGTGTGGACCGCCCGCCTGGTCTCGGGGGAGCCCGAGCCCCTGGAGGACCACGACGAACTGCGCTGGCTGGCCCCGCACGAGCTGGACTCGGTGGACTGGCTCGACCAGGACCGGCCCTTCGTCGAGGAGGCCGGCCGCCGGCTGCGCACCGGAACGGGCGTGGGCCGGGCGGCGGAGCGGGACCGCCGAGGGGGCGGGACCGGCGCCGCGTCGCACGGCGGGGCGCACCGGGGCGCGTGACGCTCCCGCTCTAGGCCGTCTGCGCCACAGTGCGCCGGTGCGTGGGGGATCGGGTGGTACGGCGCCCCGAATATCGGGTATGTCGCTATTAGTCCCTATCTCGTCCCCCTTTCGTCCCGACGAACCTGACTGGGGTCGCTGGTGGCCCGGGAAGTGATCGGCGTGATCGACACAGACGGTGAATGCGCCGAGTGGGCCTTCCCCGCCGAGCCCGGTGCCGTCCGCACCGCACGCCACGCCGTGCGCGGCACCCTCCGCTCCTGGGGCCTCGACTCCGTCGGCGACGTGACCGTCCTGCTGGTCAGCGAGCTGGTCACCAACTCCCTGCGGTACGCCTCCGGCCCCATCGGGGTCCGCCTGGTACGGCGCAATCCGGCCGCGCCGGACCTGGCCGGCGGCCCGGCCCTGCTCGTGGAGGTCTCCGATCCGCTTCCGGATCCGCCCCGCGAGCGGGTCGCCAAGCCGGACGACGAGGGCGGGCGCGGCCTGCACCTCGTCGCCGTCTCCGCGCGCCGCTGGGGCACCAGGCACGGGAAGACGGGGAAAACCGTGTGGTTCGAGTTGGCTCTTCCTGGTGAGTAACAAGGAGAAGGGCGGCAGTGGGTCTCCCGGACGGCGTCTGGGGAGACCACCGGACATGGCCGGAAAACAACGGGACCCTTTTGTGATCGTGAACGCCGTGCCGTACGGGGCCGTGGTGCTGAATACTTCGGTCATGGCCGGTCCGGTTGCGGTGAGCTGGAGGGGACGGTCGCGTGAGCGAGATACCTGCGCAGACACATCAGGCCCGTGTGCCCGGGGAGCCTTTGCACGACTCCCTGTGGCACAGCAGTCCGCCTGGCTCGATATACGACTACATAAAGGTCGCCTCCTTCTCGATCGGCCCTGACGGGCTCATCGACCAGTGGAGCCTGCGCGCCGAGGAACTGTTCGGGCTCAGCGCGGCACAGGCGGTCGGCCGCGACCCCGTCGCGGCCTTCATGCCCCCCGAGCTGCGCGAGGGCGGCCACCGCAAGGTCGCCGAGATCCTCGACGGCAAGGAGTGGACCGGCCTGATCCCCTTCCGGATCCCCGGCGGCAAGGGCGCCCACGGCGTGGCCGAGATCTATGTGATGCCCACCCAGACCGAGAGCGCCGAGCGGGCCGCACTGTGCGTCGTCGTCGACGTGCGCGCGCTGCGCCGCATCGAATCCGACCTCGCCGCATCACAGGCCATATTCGGCCAATCCCCCTTCGGTTTCCTGCTCTTCGGCACCGACCTCACCGTGCAGCGGGCCAACCGGCGCTTCGCGACCGTCTTCGGCGGCACCGTCGCCGAGCACCGCGGCCGCACCGTCCACGACTACCTGCCGCCCCACGAGGCCGACCGGATGGCCGAAGCCCTGCGCCGGGTGCTGGAGACCGGCGAATCCGTCACCGACCTGCGGATCACCGGCGCCACCCCCCGCAGCCGCGACGACCGCCACTGGTCGATCAACCTCTACCGGGTGCACGACGGCACCGGCCGCCCCATCGGCGTCGCCGGCCTCGGCACCGACGTCACCCGCCGCCACCTCGCCGCCCGCGAGGCCGCCGGGGTCCGGCGCAACCTCGCCCTCCTCAACGAGGCCGGGCACCGCATCGGCAACTCCCTCGACCTGGAGACCACCGCCCGCGAACTCCTCGACGTCACCGTCCCCGGCTTCTGCGACCTGGCCGCCGTCGACCTCTACCAGGGCCTGCTGCTCGGCGACGACGACCGCCCCGCCCGTCCCCAGGGACCCGGAGTCCCCTCCCTGCCCGACCAGGGCGCCCGCCGCGCCCCCTCCGCGAAGCTGCGCCGGGTCGCCTTCGCCTCCGCCGTCTCCGACGCCCCCCTGTCGGGGCCCGGCGCCCTCGTCGCCGTGGGGGAGACCCACCGCTACCCCGCCGCCTCCCCCGGAGCGCGGGTCCTGCGCACCGCACGGCCCCGGCTGGTCGACGCCGCGGGCCCCGACGACCTCGTCCAGTCCACGCTGATCGTCCCGATGGTCGCCCACGACACCGTCGTCGGCCTCGCCCAGTTCTCCCGTACGAAGGGCAGCGAGCCCTTCGGCGAACGCGACCGGGCCGTCGCCGTGGAACTCGCCGCACGGGCCGCCGTCTGCATCGACAACGCCCGCCTCTACCGGCGCGAGCACGAACGCGCCCTGATCCTCCAGCGCAGCCTGCTCCCGCCCGGCGACCCCGAGGCCGCCGGCCTCGACATCGCCTGCCGCTACCTGCCGGGCAACGCCGCCACCGAGGTCGGCGGCGACTGGTTCGACGTCATCGAACTGCCCGGGCACCGCACCGCCCTCGTCGTCGGCGACGTCATGGGCCGCGGCCTGCGCGCCGCCGTCGCCATGGGCGAACTGCGCACCGCCGTACGCACCCTCGCCCTGCTGGACCTGGAACCGGCCGAGGTGCTCACCGCCCTCGACGAGGTCGCCCGCGGCCTCGGCGCCCCCGGCGGCGCCCAGCAGGCCTCGCGCGCCGCGCTGCACTCCCGCGACGCCGACCGCTCCGAGGTCTACCTCGCCACCTGCGTCTACGCCGTCTACGACCCCGTCACCCGGCGCTGCACCATCGCCAACGCCGGCCACATGCCGCCCGTCCTCGTCGAACCCGCCGAGGACGGCGCCGAACCGCGCCCCGGACTGCTGCTGGAGATCCCGACCGGAATGCCGCTCGGGGTGGGCGGCGAACCCTTCGAGGAGGTCGAGGTCGAACTCCCCGAGGGCGCCCTGCTCGCCCTCTACACCGACGGGCTGGTCGAGTCCCGCGACCACCCCCTGGAAGAGGGCCTGCGCGGGCTGCGCGGGGCGGTCGCCGATCCGTCCCGCCCCCTGGAGGAGGTCTGCGACCACGTCCTGAACACCCTCCACACCCGGCACGGCGAGGACGACATCGCCCTGCTCATGGCGCGGGTCCAGGGACTGCCCACCGGCGCCGTCGGCGACTGGCAGCTGCCCCGCGAGGCCCGCTCGGTGGGCCGCGCCCGGGAACTGGCCCGCGCCAAACTGCCCGCCTGGGGCCTGGAAGGCCTCCTCGACACCACGGAACTGCTGGTCAGCGAACTCGTCACCAACGCCCTGCGGTACGGGGAGGGGGAGATCCGGCTCCGGCTGCTGCTGGACCGGACCCTGGTGTGCGAGGTCTGGGACGGCAACCTCGCCCAGCCCAGGCGCCGCCGCGCCCGGGACACCGACGAGGGCGGCCGCGGCCTCCAGCTCGTAGGCCTGCTCTCGGCCGGCTGGGGCACCCGCCGCACCCACCGGGGCAAGACCGTCTGGTTCGAGCTCCCGCTCCCGATGCCGGGCGGCGCACCGGGAGGGGCGGTCACCGAACTGTCGGCGGAACAGCTGCTGGACATGTACGGCTGAGGAGGGGCCGTTCAGGCCGCCCGGGACTTGAGGGCGGCCAGCCGGGCCTCGATCTCCGAGGTCCTGCCGAGGTCGTCCAGCGCCTCGAACTGGGCGTCCAGGGAGGAGGCCGCCAGCTCCGACTTCCCCATGGCCATCGCCTCCTCCCGCCGCACCTTCTCCTCGAAGCGGTGCAGTTCGCTGGTCGGGTCCAGCACGTCGATGTTCTTCACCGCGTCCAGCATCGTGTTCTGCGCCCGCGCCGTCTTCGCCCGCGCCACCAGCTCGTCCCGCTTGGCCTCCAGCTCCGTCAGCTTGTCCTTCATCGAGTCCAGGCCCGCCCTGAGCCGGTCCACGACCTCCGTCTGAGCGGCGATCACCGGCTCCGCCGTCGCCGCCTCCTTCTCCGACTGCAACTGCCGGCCCAGGGCCACCTTCGCCAGGTTGTCGAAGCGGTCCGCCTCGGCCGCCGCGCCGGACGCGCGCAGCTCGTCCGCCTTGCGGCTGGCGGCGAGGGCCTTGCCGCCCCACTCGGCGGCCGCGGCCACGTCCTCCTTGTGGTCGGCCTCCAGCATCCGCAGGTTGCCGATGGTCGTGGCCACCGCCTGCTCGGCCTCCGAGATGTTGTTCGAGTAGTCGCGGATCAGCTGGTCCAGCATCTTCTGCGGGTCCTCGGCCTGGTCCAGCAGCGCGTTGACGTTGGCCTTCGCGAGCTGGGTGACACGGCCGAGGATCGTCTGCTTGCTCATCTGGGTCCTTCCTGGTGGTGGATGGGGGTCCGGAGACCTGGTGCCCGGTCGTTCAGAAGCGGCCGCCGCCGCCCATGCGGCCGCGGGTGCCGCCGCCCCCGTACGAGCCGGGCCCGCCGCCGAACCCGCCTCCACCTCCGCCTCCACCTCCGCCGAAGGCGCCTCCGCTGCCGAACCCGCCCCGGCCGCCGCCGCCCCGGAGGATCTCGCCGAGGATGATCCCGCCGAGGACGGCACCGCCCCGGCCGCCGCCCGCGCGCCGCCCCGCGTACGGGTTCCGGTACGCCCGTACGTCCTCCTCCGCCAGCTGCTGCGCCTGCCGGGCCAGCGAGTCCGCCTGCTGCGCCTCCGCCAGCGCCCCCGCCGGGTCCTGGCCGGCCAGCGCCGCCGACCGCTCCAGGTGCCGCTGCGCCTCCGCCAGCCGGGTGCGGGCCTGGCTGCCGACCGCACCCCGGCTGGTGGTCACGTAGTCCGTCGCCGCGCCGATCGCACTGCGGGCCGACAGCTGCGCCTGGTCCAGCAGCGCCGCCGCCCGCCGCCGCCCCGACTCCTGCTCCCGCGCCCCCGCCAGGGCCTCGTCCAGGGCCGCGTCCGCCTCCTCGACCCGGCGCAGCGCGTCGATCGGGTCGTACCGGCCCGCCGCCAGCTCCCGCCGCACATCGGCCAGTACGGACTCCGCCCGGCCGATCCGGCCCCGCAGGTCGCCCGTGGCGGAGCCCGCCTGGGTACCGGTCAGCAGGCCGCGGGCGTCGGCGAGGTCCGTCTCCGTCTCGGTCAGCGCCCCCGGCAGCTTCCCGGCCGCCTCCGCCAGCTCCTGCGCCCGCCGCTCCACCGCGTCCACCAGGGTCGCCGCCTGGTCCACCGCGCCCTCGGCGGCCCGTACGTGCACGGCGGCCCGGCCGTTGTCCCCGGCGCCCAGGGCGGCCCGCGCCTCGCCGAGACTGGTCGTCGCGAACAGCAGCCGGTCCTGGGCCTGCTCCGGGTTGGAGGCCACCGGCGCGGCCGCGGAGTCCGCGTAGCGGCCCGTCAGCGCGGCCAGGGTCGCCCCGGCCGTCGTCGTACGGCCCGTCAGCGCCCGGAAGTGCGCCTCCACCGTGGCCAGGGCCTGCGGGGCGTTCTTCTCCAGGTCCCGCAGCCGGTCGAAGTCCGCCGACTCGGCGTCGAGCCTGCGGTTGGCCTCCGTGCAGCGGGCCACGATCTCCTCCAGCATCCGGCGGCGGGTCGCGTCGTCCTCCGGGTAGGCGTCGTCCAGCTGCTGGCGCAGCCGGAAGGCGTGCGTCAGCTCGTCCTTGGCGTACGCCACCGCCGCGGTGAACGTGCCGACCGCCTCGTCGCCGAACTGCGCGGTGGCGAAGCCGAGCTCCTCGGTACTGGTGCGGACGGCGTCGTCGGTCTCCACGAGCAGGGCCTTCGCGGTGGCGTCGAGCTCGGGCAGCGGCGCGGGCCCGGCCCGAGCCCCGTCCCAGCCGGCGTGGGCGGTGGTGGTGCCCCGGCCCGTCCCGTCGCGCTTCCTGCGGCGGCGGTACGCGTACACCCCGAGCGCCCCGGCCGCGCCGACGGCGACCACGGGCAGCACGAAGTCCCCGGCCCCGCTCGCCCCTTCCGCCGCGCCACCGGGGTCGGCGGGGCCGGGGGTGACGGCGGGCACGGGGACCGGCTTCCCGCCGAGCACGGCGTCGTAGCCGTTCGCCGCGCCGATGGCGGCGCCCGCCCAGTCGTTCTGGCGCAGGGCGGGCTCGATGGCGGTACGGGCGACGTCCGCGAGCTGCGCCTCGGTGAAACCGGAGTCGACGTCGGCCGAATAGGCGTACTGCCGGTCGCCGGTCGCCACCGCGAGCAGGACGTCGTCCTGGCCGAGCCCGTTCCTCTGCGCGGTGGCGTCCGCCCAGCTCTGCGGGGCCCGCCCGGAGAAGTCGCGCACGTACGCCACGAAGAGCTGGACCTTCCGGCCGGCGTACAGCCGCTCCAGCGCGGCGGCCACCGCGGGCCCCCGGTCCCCGAGGGCGCCGACGCGGTCGGTGACCTGCCCCTGCCGTGACAGCGCGACGGGGTCCTCGGCCCGGGCCGGCGGGGCCGGCAGTACGAGCAGTGCGAGCAGCATGGCGGCGAGGAGGATCGCGTGCGGGGCGACGCGTCTCAGCGAGTACACATCTGGGAGGCTATGGGCCCTTACGGGGCCCCGCATCCGGAGCCTGTTGGGGCTGGGGCTGGGGCCGGTGGGTCGGGTGCGGGCGATGCCGCTGCGCGGGGCCGTCCCCTACCCGCCCTTCCACCGTTCCCCGGGCGCTGCCCGGACCCGCGCCTCAAACGCCGGCGGGGCTATCTATAGCCTCGCCGGCGTT